>NZ_JBNPTK010000004.1:0-425370 GCF_051167615.1 Bradyrhizobium sp. HKCCYLS3013 | reverse complement strand
AAAGCGATTCGTCAGTCACTCGACCGAGGAATCATCCATTTCCGGCAGCAAAATGGTAAGTTAGCGCCAATGGGGGTCTGTCTCCACGGTCGTTGCTTTCGGACAGATACCCCTCACCCAATCGCGTTTGTGGACAGGTCGGAGATGCCCTCTCCCACAAGGGGAGAGGGCGCTGTATCTCACAGCGCATCCAGGACCTAACTTAAGCTGATAACGGCGCTGCGCGACCCACCGGCAGAGGTCGCATCATTGGAATTCAGAAATCCGGAAAACTTCGCTCCACTCCAAAATTCCTCTTTCATTTTTTCAGAAATCATGCTCTATTCCGCGCATCCCGCTCCATGAAGAAGGGGCGTAGCGCGCGATCGTCACGACACGCGGGGCGGGGAGCGATGGCCGTGGTCATGCCGCAGCGTAGCTTGGCCTACGTGGACGAACGGCGTGACACGGACGTGAAGGCGTGTGGTCCTGACGCCCCGATGCTGGCGTCAAGTTCGCGGGGGATGATGCTCCCGCCGACGACGGTGGCTAACAGCCGGACACCGGGGAGAGCGCGCTATAACCGTGAAAACCATCGCGCAGGGAAGGCCGAGCGTTCTCGGCTGCACCTGTGGTACCTGCCGCCTGCATTCTTTTCGCAGGCGGGCCGCAGGCGCCAGCCGGCGCCTGGCCTTCCCTGCGCCCTCTTCACGAGAGGGTGAAGCGATCGGCAAGAAAATCAGCAAGACTCGGACGCATCTGCGCCGCGAGAGGCGTCTTCATGTGCGCGTCACAGTCACCTGATCGAGGCTGCCATCGATGATCGCATGGCCGTCAGCCATCGCAGGGCCATGGAAACCATGACTCGATTTTCGCGAACACGCACGACGTTGCGATCTCGCCCGAGCCGGAGCGCAAAAGGTGAGGCCGGAGTAGGGGCGTACCCGCGGAGGTTGGCTCATCGACCGGCGACACCGTCCCGGCGATCCGCGGCGCCGTTGATGCGTCCATGGTGCGCCGCGGTGCAACCGCGATTGCCCGGAACGAGCTGAATGCAAGCTGAACGGCTGTCGTTGAACTTTCAAATTTTTAAAGCAAAACAGGGACGAGTTGGGCGATTTTTAGGTTGTTTAAAGCTCCAGTTCCGCACTATTAGCGCCACGATGAGACCGCCAGAGCCGGAATCGTCGACAGATAAAGCGAGCCTATCTGACCAGCCATGGCGTCTGACATGAACCCATCCCCGCAGATGCTCAGCACCAAGCGGCTGCTGATCGGCCTGGCTGCCCTGGCGGTGGCCGGCGCGGGCGGCTATGGCTATACGCAATTCCAGTCGGGATCGGCTGCGAAAGACAATATCGAGCTCTCCAGCCAGTCCAAGCGCAACGGCACCACTTTCACGCCATCGGCGGCGGAATGGGCGACGCTGACGATCGAGCCGGTCTGCGACAAGATTTTCCGTGCCGAGCACATTACCGAGGGCAAGGTTGCCGTCGACGAGGATCGCTCGACACCGGTTTTCTCGCCCTATGCCGGCCGCGTCACCAAGCTGCTCGCCCGTCCCGGCGAAACCGTGCGCCAGGGCCAGCCGCTGTTCGTGATCGAGGCCGCCGACACGGTGCAGGCCCAGAACGATTTCATCGCCGCCATCAGCGCGATGAACAAGGCAAAGTCCGCGCTCGACCTCGCCGACATCCAGTACAAGCGCGCCAAGGACCTGTTCGAAGGCCGGGCGATTCCGCTGAAGGATTTCCAGCAGGCGGAGGCGACCTCGGTTCAGGCTCAGAACGACATGCGGTCGTCACAAACGGCGCTGGAGGCCGCGCGCAACAAGCTGCGCATTCTCGGCTTCACCGATGCCGCGATCACCGATTTCCAGAGCAAGGGCGTGATCGACCGCGAGATCACCATCTACTCGCCGATCGCCGGCACGGTCGTGCAGCGCAAGGTCGGCCCCGGACAATATGTCAATTCCGGCGCGAGCGACCCGGTCTTCGTGATCGGCGATCTCTCCACGGTCTGGCTCACCGCCTTCGTCCGCGAGAGCGACGCGGCGCTGGTGAACGTCGGCGAGGAGATCCTCGTCAACGTGCTGGCGCTGCCCGGCCGGCCGCTCAAGGCCAGCATCAACTACGTCGCCGCTTCGATCGACCCGACGAGCCGCAGGCTGCTCGTCCGCGCCACCATCGACAACAAGGACGGGCTGCTGAAGCCGGAGATGTTCGCCAATGTGACGATCTATTCGCCAGGCGAACAGCCCGCCGTCGCGGTGCCCCGACAGGCGTTGATCTACGAAGGCAGCCAGGTCCGGGTCTGGGTCGCCCGTCCCGACAAGTCGATCGAGCTGCGCAAGATCAAGACCGGTTTGATCAATGGCGACCAGGTCGCGGTCGAAAGCAATCTGAGCGCGGGCGAGCAGATCGTCACCAAGGGCAGCCTGTTCATCGATCGCGCAGCCTCGGGCAGCTGACATGCGCTTCTCCTGCCTGCCTTCCTGAAAGTGCCGATCTGAATGGACCGTCTCGTCGCCATCGCCGTTCAGCGGCGCTTCCTGATGGTCGGAATGTTCGTCGCCGTCCTGATCGGCGGCCTGATCGCGTTCCGGCAGCTCAACATCGAAGCCTATCCCGATCCGACCCCGCCGATGGTCGACATCGTGACGCAGAGCCCCGGCCTCTCGGCCGAGGAGATCGAGCGCTACATCACGATCCCGATCGAGACCCAGGTCGCCGGCATCAAGAACCTGCGCACCATCCGCACGATTTCCTTGTACGGCCTGTCCGACGTCAAGCTGCAGTTTTCGTTCGACTACACCTATGACGAAGCTTTGCAGCAGGTGCTGAATCGCCTGTCGCAACTGTCGCCGCTGCCGGGCAATGTCACGCCCCAGATCTCGCCGCTGAGTGCGGTCGGCGAAATCTATCGCTATCGCTTGCGCGGTCCGCCGGGCTACAGCGTGCTCGACCTCAAGACCCTGCAGGATTGGGTGCTGCAGCGCCGCTTCCGCGCCGTGCCTGGCGTCATCGACGTCACCGGCTGGGGCGGCAAGACCAAGACCTATGAGATCCAGGTCGACTTCAACAAGCTGGTTGCCAACGGCCTGACCCTGCCGCAGCTCTTGCAGGCGGTCGGCAATTCCAACATCAATGTCGGCGGCAACACGGTCGAGATCGGCACGCAGTCGGCAGTCGTCCGCGGCGTCGGCCTGATCCGCTCGATGGACGACCTCGCCAACACCATGGTGTCGCAGAGCGGCGGCAACCCGGTGCTGGTGAAGGACGTCGCCAACGTCACGGTGGCGGAGAAGCCGCGGCTCGGCATCGCCGGCCTCAACAACAATGACGACATCGTCCAGGGCATCGTGCTGATGCGGCGCGGCGAGCAGAGCTCGCCGACCATCGCCCGTGTCGAGCAATTGGTCGACCAGATCAACAACTCCACCATCCTGCCGCCGGGCGTGCGGATCGAGCGCATCTACGACCGCAAGGACCTGATCGATACCACGACGCACACCGTGCTCCACAACATGGTGGTCGGCATCGGCCTCATCGTGCTCTTGCAATGGGTGTTCCTCGGCAATCTGCGCAGCGCGCTGATCGTCGGCGCCACGATTCCGTTTGCGCTGTTCTTCGCCGTCATCATCCTGGTGCTGCGCGGCGAGTCGGCGAACCTGCTGTCGGTCGGCGCGATCGATTTCGGCCTGATCGTCGATGCCACCGTCATCATGGTCGAGGCGATCTTCCGCCGGCTGACGCAAACCACGCCATTGTCCGAGGCCGAGGAGAGCCACATCTCGCCCGAGACGATGATGGGCATGAAGAGCCACGCGATCCTGTCGGCGGCCGCCGACGTGTCGCGCTCGATCTTCTTTGCCGCCGCGATCATCATCGCCGCGTTCCTGCCGCTGTTCACCCTGAGCGGCGTCGAGGGCAACATCTTCGGGCCGATGGCGCGCACCTATGCCTATGCGCTCGCCGGCGGTCTGCTTGCGACCTTCACCGTGACGCCGGCGCTGAGCGCGATCATCCTGCCCGCACATGTCGAGGAGACCGAGACCCGGCTGATGCGGCTGCTGCACGCGATCTATTCGCCGGTGCTGCGCTGGGCGGTCGGCAACCGCAATCTGGTGATGACCGGCGCGATCGGTCTCGTGCTGCTGACCGTGGTGGTCGGCCGGCTGCTCGGGCTCGAATTCCTGCCCAAGCTGGAGGAGGGCAATCTCTGGATCCGTGCGACCCTGCCGCCGACGATTTCGCTGCAGGAGGGCAACGCCTACGTCAACGAGATGCGCAAGATCATCCGCGCGCGGCCCGAGGTCGATGCGGTGGTCTCGCAGCACGGCCGTCCCGACGACGGCACCGATGCCGCGGGCTTCTTCAATGCCGAGTTCTTCGCGCCGCTGAAGCCGGTGAAAGACTGGCCCGGCACCAAGGACAAGGATCAGCTTACCGCGGAGTTGCTGAAGCAGCTCGACGACCGCTTCCCCGGCGTCGAGTTCAATTTCTCGCAATATCTGCAGGACAACGTCTCCGAAGCCGTCTCCGGCGTGAAAGGCGAGAACTCGATCAAGCTCTATGGCAATGATCTGCAGGCGCTGACGGATACCGCCAACAAGATCAAGCAGGTGCTGTCGACGGTGCAGGGCATCACCGATCTCGCGGTGTTCACCTCGCTCGGACAGCCGACCGTGCAGATCGACATCGACCGCGCCAAGGCGGCGCGCTACGGGCTCGCGCCTGGCGACATCAACGCCACCATCAAGGTCGCGATCGGCGGCGACACCGCGGGCGATCTCTACGAGCCCGGCTCCGACCGGCATTTCCCGATCATCGTTCGTCTGGCGCCGGAATATCGCAAGAGCGCGGAGGCGATCGAGAATCTGCGCATCGGTGCGCAGGGGCCGAACGGCATTACGCAAATTCCGCTGAGCGAGGTCGCCACCATCAAGCTGGTGTCGGGCGCGGCCTATATCTATCGCGAGCAGCAGGAGCGCTATCTGCCGATCAAGTTCTCGGTGCGCGAGCGCGACCTCGGCAGCGCGATCCAGGAGGCGCAGCAGAAGGTCGCCGAGCAGGTGCAGTTGCCGCCGGGCTCGCATGTCGAGTGGGTCGGCGAGTTCGGCAATCTGCAGGATGCGATCAAGCGGCTGTCGATCGTGGTGCCGATCAGCCTCGCGCTGATCGGCGTGCTCCTGTGGTTCAATTTCGGCTCGATGGCCGATACCTTGCTCGCCATGAGCGTGATCCCGATGGCGATCTTCGGCGGCGTGGTCGGCCTCGTCTTGACAGGAATCCCGTTCAGCGTCTCGGCGGCGATCGGCTTCATCGCCTTGTTCGGCATCGCCGTGATGGACGGCATCATCATCCTGTCGCAGTTCAACCAGCTGATCGACGAGGGTGTCGACCGCATCGAGGCCGTCATCCGCACCGGCGAATTGCAGTTGCGTCCGGTGCTGATGACCTGCGTCGTCGCCGGCATCGGCCTGATGCCGGCCGCGGTGTCGACCGGCATCGGCTCGCAGGTGCAGAAGCCGCTCGCGATCGTCGTGGTCACCGGCATGATGCTGGCCCCGATGGTCATCCTAATCACGCTGCCGGTGCTGATCTCGCTGTTCTCCCGCCGAGGCGTTCGCTAGATCCGCATGTGCTCGTCGATGCGCGCGGCGGAGTCACGGTCGACAGCGGCGGCATCGACGATCTCGCCGCGCTTGAACACGAGGTATCTGTCGCTGATCGAGAGCGCGAACGGCAGATGCTGCTCGACCACGATCATCGAGGTGCCGATCTCGCGGCGAGCCCGCACCAGCACCTCGGACAGCCGGTCGACGACGGACGGCTGCAGACCTTCCGTGACCTCGTCGAGCAGCAGCACGTCGGGCTTCGCCATCAGCGCGCGCGCCACGATCAGCATCTTCTGCTCGCCGCCGGACAGTGTGCCGGCCCGCTGGCTCAGCCGCTTGGTGAGCACGGGGAACCAGCCGCCGACCTGCTCGAAACGCGCGGTCATGTCGTCGTCCGTGAGCACGCCGAGCCTGAGATTGTCGCGCACCGACAGATCCTGGAACAGCGCATGCTCCTGCGGCACATAGACCAGCCCCATCTTCCGCTTCAGATGCGGCGCTATCCGCGTCACGTCCTTGCCTGCAAGTCTCACTCGGCCGCGCCAGGCCGGCAGGAAGCCGACGATGGCCTTGAGCAGCGAGGTCTTGCCCATGCCGTTCTTGCCCACGATGGCGAGGGTTTCGGCTTTGCCGAGCGCAAAACCGACATTGCTGATCACCTCCGACGAGCCGTAGCCGCTTGCCAGCTCGTGAACATCCAGAACGCTGCTCATGCGAGGGCCTCCGCATGCGGAACATGCTGTCCGGTGTATATTTCGCGCACCAGCTCGCTGTTCACGACCTCGTCGACCGAGCCGTCGAGCGCGAGGCGTCCCTGGTGCAGCACGATGATGCGCGAGGAGATCTCGCGCACGAAATCGAGATCGTGCTCGACCAGGAGAATGCAGAGCCGGTCGCGGCGGGCGAGGGCGGTGAGGATGTCGGCGAAGCTCTGCCGTTCCGCGCGCGTCAGTCCGGCGGTTGGCTCATCCAGCAGCAGCACGTCGGGCTCGAGCGACAGCACCATCGCGAGCTCGAGTGCCTGCTTGAGCCCGTGGCTCAGATTGCGCGCTTCCTCATCGAGCCGCTCGCTGAGCCCGGAGCGTTCGACGACCGACATGGCTGCAGGCGGCAGCGCCAGCGTCACCGCGCGCGAGGTCAGTGCGGGAGGATCAGCATGTGTCCGCGCGACGCGCAGGCATTCTGCGACGGTCAGCGTCTCGAACACCGATGCCGTCTGGAACTTGCGTCCCAGGCCAAACCGAACGACGCGATCCGGCGGCAGCCGTACGATGTCGTGGCCGGCGATCGCGACGTCGCCGGTCGAGCGTTCGCGGCCGTCGGACAGGCAGCGGATCAAGGTGGTCTTGCCAGCCCCGTTGGGACCGACGAGGCTCAGCAATTCGCCGCGATATGCCGTGAACTGCACGCCATCCAGCACTGCGAGACTGCCATAATGCTTGCCGAGCGCGCGAACTTCGATGGCAACGGCGTCCGGATTGCTGACCGCCGTGGCGGCAGCGGCCGGGCGCAGCGTCGTCGCAGTGCGCCGTCCCGAACCGCCGCGCTTGACCAGGCGCATCACAGCGCCAAGCAGACCGTCCGGGAATACAAGGATCACGATGATCAGCGCAAGCCCGACGATCAGCTCCCACACATAGGGGAGGCTATTGGCAAGGTAGGCGCTCGCCACCTCGATGCACAGCGCGCCGATCACCGGACCGATCACGGTGCCGCGGCCGCCGAGCGCGACCATGATCACGAGGTTGGTTCCGAAGCTGAAGCTCGCGTTTTCGGGCGCGGCGATACCGCCGAATCCGGCATAAAAGAATCCGGCCAGCGCGGAGACGATCGCGGACAATACCAGCACCGTGATACGCAGCCGCGACGTGTCGATGCCGAGATAGGTGCAGCGTGCGTCGTTGTCGCGCAGCGCCGCCAGCAGACGTCCGGTGTCACTGCGCATCACGACGAGCGCGAGCGTCGCCGTCGCCAGCAATCCGAAACCAGCGAGTCGCAGCCAGGTCTCGATCTCCAGATCGAAGCTTTCGAAGCCGACAAGTCCGCTCGACGAGCCGGTGAATGTGCCGCCGGAATAGAGGATCTGCACCAGCACGATCGGCACCACCAGCGAGATCACGGAGGCGTAGAGCGGCGTCGAGCCAGGGTAGAACGACAGCCAGCCAGTGAAGGCGGCGACAGCGGCCGCCACCACCACGGCTGCGCCGATCGCGGCGCAGATCTGCCAGGGGCCGAAGCCATATTCGGTGAACATGATCGCGAGCGCATAGGCCCCGATGCCGAAGAAGGCGGACTGGCCGAACGTCAGCGTGCCGCAATAGCCCCACATGATGTCGACGGTGATCGCCGCGATGGCGACGAAGCAGGCGCGCACCAGGATGTTCACGAGGTAGGTATCGAGCAGCAGCGGCGCCACGACGATCACGCCGGCGGCGAGCGCGACCAGCAACGCGGGGACGATCAGGAGCGGCATCGCGCGCTTCGTTGGGGACGCAGGAGAGGCGAGGGGGCGCGCATCAGGCACGGGCAAAACCCTCCGGGCGGATCCGCAGCACGACGGCGGCGCAGATCGCGATGGTGAGACCGCCGAGGATCGGATTGACGAAGGTCGAAACCAGGACCTGAAGGGTGCCGAGGACCGCGCAGGAGCCGGCCAGCGCCAGCAGCGAGCCGCCGGACACCATGACCAGCATGAACGCACCGATCAGCCAAGGCACGCCCATGTTCGGGTCGACGCTCGACAGCGGCGTGATCAGTGCGCCCGACAGCGCGGCGAGCCCGCTGCCGAGTGCGAAGGTGATCAGCCTGACCCGTGAGGAGTCGACGCCGAGGCCCTGCGCCAGCATCTCGTTCATGATCACGGCCTTGGTCGACAGACCAAGCCGCGTGCCGTTGAGAAGAGCGGTGAACAGCAGGCCGACGACGATGGCCGCGGCGATCATCACCAGCCGGTAGGCCGAATAATCGGCGCCGAACAGATGCACCGTTCCCGAGATCGGCGCTTGCACAAACTGCACCTCGCGGCCGAACATCAGCGTGATGAGCTGCCCGAGCACGATGCCGAGGCCCCAGGTGGCGAGGATCGCATCGAGCGGACGCTTGTAGAGCCGGCGGACGATCACGATCTCCGTCACGCCGCCGCAGACCGCGCCGGCGACGAAGGCGAGCGGCAGGATCAGAAACCACGGCAGGCCCAGTTGCGCGCCGACCAGGGCTGCATAAGCGCCCACGGTCAGGAAGGCGGCATGGGCGAAGTTGATGATCTTCATCACGCCGAACACGATCAGAAGGCCGGCGGCGATGATGAAGAGCATGGCGGCCGTCGTGACGGCATCGAGGGCGACGGTCAGCATGGTCATTCCCGGTCGAGAGGTTGCGGGGCGGACGCGCGTCCGCCCCGCGGGAGCATACGCGATCAGGATTTGCCCGGGCACTGTGCGCCGGGATCGACGTTCTGGAAGCTCTGGATCACCTTCACGCTGCCGTCGGCCTGGACCCGGCCGAGATACATCGTCAGCGGCGCATGGCGCTGCTTGTCCATCTTGATCGTGCCGCGCGGGCCGTCGACCGAGACCTCGGCCAGCGCCTTCAGCACCTTGTCCTGGTCGGTGCTGCCGGCCTTCTCGACCGCCGCCTTGTAGGCGTACACCGCCTCATACTCCGGAACCGACAGATCGTTCGGCGTCTTCAGCTCGGCACCAAACTTCTTGGCCATCGCCGCCAAAAAGGTCTTGTTGGCAGGGGTGTCGATGCCCGTGACGTACGAGGCCGACAGATAGATGCCGGCGGCATCAGCACCCATGCCCTTGGCGGTGCCCTCGTCGACGGCGAGGTTGCCGTAAGGCAGATTCACGCCGGCGGCGCGCAGTTGCTTGGTCAGGGTCACGTTCGGCGCGCCGCCCGCCGTCGAGGTGATCAGCGCGTCAGCCCCGGAAGTCTTGAGCTTGGAGATGATCGAGGTCCAGTCCGAGCCGTCCATCGGCAGATATTCCTCGCCGACCACCTTGCCGCCGGTCTTCTCGATGTAGCTCTTGGTGAAGCCGAGCATGCCGCGGCCGAAGGCGTAGTCGGAGCCGATCAGGAAATAGTTCTTCGCCTTCTTCTCCTTGTTGAAGTAGTCGACGATCGGCGGCACCTGCTGGTCCGGCACCCAGGCGTTGACATACAGATAGGGGCTGCAGGACTTGCCCTCGTAGAACGAGGTGTAGATGTAGGGCGTCTTGCCGCGGGCGACGATCGGCAGGCCGGCGTTGCGGGCCGCGCTGGTCTCCATCGAGATCAGCACGTTGACCTTCTTCTGAAAGATCAGCGCGTCGAATGCCTTCTGGGCGCCGGCCGCGCCCGAGGCGTCATCGGCGACCTCGAGCGCGAGCTTGCGGCCGAGCACGCCGCCCTTGGCGTTGATCTCCTCCACCGCGAGCTCGGCGGATTGCACCACCGACGGTGCAACGACGGAGTTGGCGCCCGACAGGCCGACGGGAACGCCGATCTTGATCGGATCGGCGGCCAGAGCAGGCGAGAGTGCCGTTCCCGCCGCAAGGGCGAGCGCCAGCGAGGTGGTGATCAAACGCGACGTCATCGATTGTCCTCCGTGAATGGTCGAGATGAAAATTGCCGTGGAGCAGTCAGTACCACCCCCGTTTGACCTCGCTGCCGAGCATCTCGTCATAGACATCGGAGCGGCGGTCGCGCAGGACCTGGTTGAAGGCGTTCCAGTTGCGGGCGCGGCGGGCCTCGCCGAGCGAGACGTCGGCGACCACGATCTCCTCCTTGTCCCGGCTCGCGGGACCGGCGACAGGCCAGCCGGTGTAGCTGACGATCAGGCTCTGACCCTCGAACGGCTGGCCGCGCTCGATGCCGACACGGTCGGCGCAGGCGATGAAGATCGAGTTGGAATGTGCGGCGGCCATGGCGAGAATGTTGGCCATCGCCTCGCGGCCCGGCGCCTGGCCGGGGATCGGCACCCAGTTGGTCGGCACGCAGACGATGTCGGCGCCTTGCAGCGCATTGAGACGATAGCTCTCGGGGAACCAGCCGTCGTAGCAGATCGCCATGCCGATGCGGCCGATCTCGGTGTGGTAGACGGGGAAGCCGAGATTGCCGGGCTCGAAATATAGGTTCTCCTCGTTCCACAGGTGCACCTTGCGGAACGTGCCGATATAGCCGTTCGGTCCGATCAGCACGGCGCTGTTGTAGAGCTTGGCGCCGTCGCGCTCGCAGATCCCTGCCACGAGATGCAGGCCGTGCTCGGCGGCGATCTCGCTCCAGGCGGTCACTGCGGGACCGCCTGGAATGGTCTCGGAGGCGGCGAAGGCCTCCTCGCGCGATTTGAATACGTAGCCGGAGGAGGCGAGCTCGGGAAGCACCACGAGCCTGGCGCCTTGCGCCACCGCCTGTTTGATCAGATCGAGGCTGTGGGCGAGGTTGGTTGCCAATTCGCCGACCATCGGCTGCATTTGGATGCAGGCGATCCGCACTTTGCTGTCGTCATCCGTCGTCAAGGCACGAGTCTCCGTTGCGTTCGCGAGGGTCGCGCGCGCCAAACAAAAAGCCCCCGACTGCGCCTTGCGGCGCAATGCGAGGGCTGCATAGCCTGATGTGAAATGGCCGACCGGCCATTGGCGGACATCCGATGTCCGCGACGTCCTCAAGTAATTCCCATGCTTGATACGAAGTCAACGCCATCGGCTGCAAAAATTTCGGGCCGCGGCTGCCCAGCGCATGAGCGCGGAAACACCCGCTCAGCGCGAGGCCGGCGCATCCAGCACACCCAATCCGCCGAGCGTCTCCTGCGCATTGATGATCGAGATCGCGATATCCGCCATCGCGACGCGCTTCTGCGTCGCCTGCGCGCGGATCAGCTCATAGGCCTCGACCTCGCCGACCTGCTTCAGCCCCATCAGGATCTTCACCGCCTTGTCGACGTCGCGCCGCGCCTTCAAGGTCTCCTCCAGCTTCTGCACCTTGCCCTCGAGCCTGCGCGTGTAGCCGCGCAGCGAGCGCGCGAGCACCAGCGACGACAAGATGCCGAACGAGCGGATCGGCTTGTTGACGACGCCATGCGCGTTGCTGTCGAGCAGCCGCTTCAGGATGGTCGGATTCTCGTAGTCGACGATGGCGATGAAGGTGAGGGGATGCTCGCTGGTGCCTTCCGGAAAGATCATCTCCTCCGAGGTCTCGATCAGCTGGAACACGGTGTCGATGTCGTGCGGGATCGCGGCCGGCGGCGGCCACACGCCGCGCACGTTGCAGCCGATGCGCTTGAGCTGGTCGATCAGCGCATCGCCCTCGGCATCGCGCGGATGGATCACCAGCACGCGCGCGCCGCGCAGCTCCTCGATCAGCCGGCGCACCCCCGGCTTCATGCGGTCATCCGGTCTCATGCTGAGAGCGCCTCTTCGCTCAGCCAGCGGCCACCGATCGGCGAGACTGACAGATACGGGTCCGGCTTGATCGGGCTTTTGCTCTCCCAGACGATGTCGAACTGCCCATCGGCGCGCACGCGCCCGATGCGCGGCGTGGTCCAGACGTGGTTGTTGTCGGGATCGATCCGCATCGGTCCCTCCGGCGCCTCCAGGCTGAGGCCGAGCGCGGCTTCGACCAGCTTCTGGGTATCGAGGCTGCCCGCCTGCGCCAACGCCAGCGCGAACAGCTTGATCTGCGCATAGGCCGAGGCGCTCCACATGCTGACCGGCTTGTCGGCGCCGAAGGCGGCCGCGAACGCCGCCTTGAAGCGGTCGTTGCTGTCGCGCGCGAGCGTGCCGAAATAGCTCGCCGCAGTGAGGTGGCCGGCGCAATATTCGGGACCGATGGCGCGGACCTCGCCCTCGGCCATCGTGAGACTGGCGATGGGCAGCCGCATCGGATCGAAGCCGGCCTGCGCATACATGCGATAGAAGCGCTGCGCGGTGCGGCCGACGATGGTCGAGAACACGACGTCGGGCGCGGCATCCCTGATGGCATCGAGGCCGCGCGAGAGCTCGGCATCGGTCGCCTCCATCGCCACATATTGCTCGCCGACGACGCGGCCGGCATAGGACTCGACGAGGTCGCGCATGATGCGGTTGGATTCGCGCGGATAGATGTAGTCCGAGCCGATCAGGTAGACCCGCGGGCCATGCTTGCGCACGATGTATTCGGCAAGCTGGAACGCGTTCTGGTTCGGCGCCGGCCCGGTGTAGATCACGTTCGGCGAATATTCAAAACCCTCGTAGAGCGAGGGATACCACAGCAGGCCGTTACGACGCTCGATCGCCGGCAGCACCGCCTTGCGCTCGGCCGAGGTCGAGCAGCCGAAAATGACGGAGGCGCCGTCCTCGGTCAGCAGCCGATCGGCGAGCTTGCGGAACGTCTCTGGCTGCGAGCCCGGATCATAGGCGATGACCTCGATCTCGCGGCCGAGCACGCCGCCGTCCCGGTTGATCTCCTGGATCGCCAGCGCGGTGCCGAAGAAATGCTCGGACTCCGTGACCTCCATCAGGCCGCTGCGCGAGAACAGCACGCCGACGCGCCAGACATCCTTGTCGGATGATTTTGCGGTCGGTCTCGTCGTCATCATCATGCCTCCAGGTCGACGGGCCGGTCGCGCCGGCTCGGAAGCGCTGTTTATTGCGACTCATCGCGCGGTTGGCAACCGGGGCGGAGGCCGCAGACGAGGATCGGGATCAGGACGAGCCGCAGCATCGCCGCGACGCCCAGTGCGTCCGGGTCATGCGATAGGCGGGCCCTCGTGACATGATGAGGGCGCAGGGAATGCCGGGCGCTGGCCGCACCCATGGCCCGCCTGCAGAAAAAAAGCAGGCGGCAGTCACCACAGGTCAGCCGAGACATCCCGGCATTCCCTGCGCGGAGGTTTTAACGCTTATACGCGCTCTCCTCGGTGCACCGGGCTTGTTGGCCACCGTACGCGACGACGCGCTTCTCGCACGCCGCCGCGGGGACACCAGCTTCGGGGTGTCAGGACCACGCGACTTCACGTCCGCAAGTGCATCGTTCGTCCGCACATGATGCGCGCCGATGCCCTCACGTCCACCGCATTGCCGGCCCAACGTATCGTGACGACGCGTACGTCCCTCATCCGGACCGGAACGCGGGCAGCATACGCCTGATTTGCTGATTTTCGGAAGCGATTTATTTTGGACGAGGGCTCTTGAAACCGGTCTTGTGGTTGATCGCGTGGGCAAAATCGGTGTTTTGCCGCAGCGAGTGACCACGTAATCTGTCGTCATTCCAGGGTATTCCGGGGCAGCCGCGCCAGTGGCTGAGCCGGAATCCATATTCAGAATGGCCCCTGCGAGGATGAGGCGAGCCCACGCCCAGCTCGCTTCATCTCGAACTGTCGTGGTTACGTAGTCCGGGCTCGCACTGTCTGCTGCGATAGGGCAGGCGACATCGGAGTCGCTGACGTCGGGTTCGGTCGACCGGCGCAGAGCGTGATATGGACTGCGACGCGATGATGGATGTCATGCAACGTGCCGCATCGATCTCGCGACCAGCTTGGAGCCCGAATGGCGCGTTCGCGCGTTGACCCCTGTTGGATTCGGCGATAGCCGACTCGCGATGCTCGAAAGACCACGGCACGCGTCCAGATGTCGCGGCCAGACTGGAAAGTTGACATGCGCAGCTTCGAAGACCGAGTTCTGTTGTTCCTGCTCGTGGTGATCACGCTGATGCTCGGCTGGATCCTGCTGCCATTCTACCCCGCCGTGCTGTGGGGAGTCGTGGGGGCCATCGTGTTTTCTCCCCTCCACCGCCGATTGTCGCGGTCGATGCACGGCAGAGATGGGCTTGCCGCAGCCGTCGCCGTACTGCTGGTCGTCCTGATCGTCATTCTGCCGCTGTCGCTGATCGGGGCGGCGCTGGCGCAGCAGGCCTCCGGTGTCTACGGCCAGGCGCAGTCGGGCCAGTTGGACCTCGGGCAGTATTTCCAGAAGATGCTGGAGGCGCTTCCGACATGGGTGGTCGATCTCCTCAACCGTTTTGGACTTGGCAGCCTGGCCGGACTGAAGGACAGGCTGTCGGCCGGCCTGCTGAAAGGCAGCCAGATGATTGCGGGCCAGGCGCTGAACATCGGCCAAGGGACGTTCGAGTTCTTCGTCAATCTGTTCCTCATGCTGTATCTGCTGTTCTTCCTGCTTCGCGATCAGGAGGCGTTGTCGGCGCGTATCGCCAACGCCATTCCGCTGCGCGCGGAGCAGCGGCACGCGCTGCTGGGCAAGTTCACGGTCGTCATTCGCGCGACGGTGAAGGGCAATCTGGTCGTGGCGCTGGCGCAGGGCGCTCTGGGCGGTCTGATCTTCTGGTTCCTCGGCATCACCGCGCCGCTGCTATGGGCCGTCGTGATGGCGTTTCTGTCGCTGCTTCCGGCTGTCGGAGCAGGGCTGGTGTGGTTTCCGGTCGCGCTCTATCTGCTGGCCACCGGATCGGTCTGGCATGGCGTGATCCTGATCGCCTATGGCGCCCTGGTGATCGGGCTTGTCGACAATCTGCTGCGTCCCCTCCTGGTCGGCCAGGACACCAAGATGCCCGACTATGTCGTGCTGATCTCGACCCTCGGCGGGATCGAGGCGTTCGGTCTGAACGGCTTCATCATCGGGCCGGTCATCGCCGCAATGTTTATCGCGATCTGGAACATGTTCTCCGACGCGCGCGGCGATGGGGCGTTCGTGCACGACACCACGCAGGGTACTGGACGATGAGGCACGTCACGATGGGCCGATGACCGCCACCGTGAGGATGACTCGAATTCTGCTCCCGTCATTCCCGGGCAGAAGCGCCAGGGGCCGGCCCGGATTCATGACCACCAAAAGGCCGTCATTGGCGGGATCATCGCTGCGCTCGTCTCATCTCGTGCAGTGGTGGCTACGGAGCCCGGGCCCACCCCGCAATAACCCGGAGAAAACAGCGCAGCGCCATATCGGCGCGGCAAACAAGAGGGAATTAACGGATCGTAATCCGCCATCTCCTAGCAATGCGGAGTCCGCCGGGTTACGTTGTACGACCTGTCCTGCGCGCCCTTGACCTCTCTCCTGCGGGCATGTCTCAGACTGCTCTTCCAGACCGGCTCATCGTCGGGCGCGCGATGAATCATTTGGCTTCGACCCCCCGGTTGAATCCGCGAAAGCTCTGGTTTCGAACGCCTGCGGCGGTCCGCAGGGGTCCATTTGGCCGCGGTCGCGCCATGCGCGATCGCCAAGAACATAAGGTGGAGACGACATTGCAGTTCGATCAGCCAGTCGCGATGGCGACTGTGCCGCCCAAGGACCGCGCCACGCTGCGCGCCGGCGACGACGAGGGCCGCGCGGCGGCCGACGCAAGGTACTGGATGCAGATTCTCAGCAGCTATCGCACGCCAAACCGCCTGCGCAGCGTGACCGAGCTGGTGATCACGGCCGTGCCGCTGGTGGCGCTGTGGACGGCCGCCTGGTTCGCGTTCTCGCTCGGCCATGCCTGGGCGTCGTTGCTCATCGCGATTCCTGCCGGCGCCTTTCTGGTGCGTCTGTTCATGATCCAGCACGATTGCGGCCACGGCACCTTCTTCGCCGGGCGTCAGGCGAACGACTGGGTCGGCCGCATCCTGGGCGTGCTGACCCTGACGCCTTACGACTGGTGGCGGCGCACGCATGCGATCCACCACGCCAGCAGCGGCAACCTCGACAGGCGCGGCATCGGCGATATCGATACGTTGACCGTGCGGGAATATCAGGCGCGGTCGACCTGGGCCCGGCTGCGCTACCGGCTTTACCGCCATCCCCTGGTCATGTTCGTGGCCGGTCCCGCTTACCTGTTCTTCCTGCAGCACCGTCTTCCGTTCGGTCTCATGCGGGCTGGCTGGTCGCCCTGGGTCAGCACGATGGCCACCAATCTCGGCATCGCCCTGGTGGTCGCCGGGCTGATGTGGCTGATCGGCATCCAGGCGTTCCTGGTCGTGCATCTCCCGATCATGCTGCTCGCCGCCATGGCCGGGGTGTGGCTGTTCTACGTCCAGCATCAGTTCGAGCACACCGTCTGGGAGCGGGGCGAGCGCTGGACGCAGCAGCAGGCTGCGCTCTACGGCAGCTCACATTACGACCTGCCGGCATGGCTGCACTGGCTCACCGCCAACATCGGCATCCACCACGTCCACCATCTCTCGAGCCGAATTCCCTATTACCGGCTGCCGGTCGTGCTGCGCGATCATCCCGAGCTGCGCGAGATCGGCCGCATCACGCTGCCCGAGAGCCTGCGCTGCGTCCGACTGGTGCTGTGGGACGAAAAGCAGCGCCGGCTGGTGTCGTTCCGCGACGCCGGAGCGGGAGCCGGAGCATTGGAGCTTCGGACAAGGACACCGAAGCTCACTGGGTCACAGCCATAGTACGTCGATTAGGCAGGGGCGCGCGAGCGACCTGCCCACATACAAGTTCTGACCCGGCGGGTTGAGCCGTCAGATGGAAGCCAAGGCGCGCCGACCGCGCGCGTCTCAGGCCGCGCCGCTTTGTTTGGCCGGTGCCTGTCGTTGGGCCGCCGACCAGGATGCGTGGAACCAGCCGCCGAGGCCCCAGGGGTGAGTCCGTTCCAACCAGATGAACGGTCCCATCGGCGTTTCAAACTTGCCGGGCTGGGGCCCGACCACGCCCCGACCATGCAGCAACTCGCCCTGCCAGCCTTCGTTCTTGGAGCCTTCCGCGCCGACATGAAGCCGGTAGGCCCAGGGCTCGGTGTCCATGATGACGTTGCCCTGCGCCGTCTTCATCCAGGCAATGGTGTCGGCGTGGATCGCACCAAAGGGATGGAAAGGACGGTCCTCGGGGACGCCGACGAACACGCCGACGCCGGTCTTGACCGTCGCGCCGGCGGCGATCGTCACGGGCTCGCCCTTCTGATCGTACAGCACGCCGTGCCAGTTCTGCGATTTCGTGCCCGGCGCAGTGACGATGATCTGGTAGGCGAGGCGCGGCTCGTCGAGGAGCGGCTGTTGTGACATGATCGTCTCCCATCCATGCGGGCCGGACGTGACCGCCGGGACGCGTGCGGCCCTATGCTGACACAGTATCGGCACGGCGCTAGATCGGGCGTTGACCTGAATCAACCATCACGAGTTGAATGCAATTTCAGATTGAGTAAAAGGCTGGTGCGGAGTGTCAGCGGACGCGCCGTGCCCACCGCCCGTCGGTCGTAGTCATCGGCCTCATAGTAGGACGGCAGGCACGCATCTGCCTTCACTCTGTCGAGCGAAGGCAGATGCTTTCTCCGTCCTGCGGGCTAAAGGCTCAATCCCTCACCACGCGCACGGCGCCCTTCGCGGCGCTTGAGGCGAACGCGGCGTAGGCCTTCAGCGCGGTCGAGACCTTGCGGGCGCGCTTGGCCGGCTTCCAGGCCTGGTCCCCCCGGGCCTCCATCGCGGCGCGGCGCCGGGCGAGCTCCTCATCCGACACTGCGAGATGGATGGTGCGGTTGGGGATGTCGATCTCGATGCGGTCGCCGTCCTGCACCAGGCCGATCAGGCCGCCCTCGGCGGCTTCCGGCGAGACATGGCCGATCGACAGCCCCGAGGTGCCGCCGGAGAAGCGGCCGTCGGTGATCAACGCGCACGCCTTGCCGAGGCCCTTCGACTTCAGATAGCTGGTCGGATACAGCATCTCCTGCATGCCTGGGCCGCCGCGCGGGCCCTCATAGATGATGACGACGATGTCGCCGGCCTTGATCTTGTTGGTGAGGATCGCTTCGACCGCGGCGTCCTGGCTCTCCATCACGCGCGCAGGACCCGAGAACTTCAGGATCGAGGCATCGACGCCCGCGGTCTTCACGATGCAGCCGTCGCGCGCGATGTTGCCGGTCAGCACGGCCAGGCCGCCATCCTTGGAATAGGCATGCGCGAGGTCGCGGATGCAGCCCTTCTCGCGGTCGAGATCGAGCTCCTGGTAGCGGCGGTCCTGGCTGAACGCGACCTGCGTCGGCACGCCGCCGGGGGCGGCCATGTAGAAGTTCTTGACGCTCTCGCTCGCCGTGCTGCGGATGTCCCAGCGCTCCAGCGCTGATGCCAGCGAGGCCGAATGCACGCTCGGCAATTCGGTGTGCAGCAGGCCGGCGCGGGCGAGCTCGCCGAGGATGCCCATCACGCCGCCGGCGCGGTGCACGTCCTCCATGTGCACGTCGGCCACGGCGGGAGCGACCTTGCACAGGCAGGGGACCTTGCGCGACAGGCGATCGATGTCGGTCATCGTGAACGGGATCTCGCCCTCATGCGCGGCGGCGAGCAGATGCAGCACGGTGTTGGTCGAGCCGCCCATCGCGATGTCCATGCTCATCGCGTTCTCGAACGCCTTGAAGTTGGCGATCGAGCGCGGGAGCACGGACGCATCGTCCTGCTCGTAATAGCGGCGGGCGAGATCGACGATCAGGTGACCGGCCTCGACGAACAGGCCGCGGCGGTCGGCATGCGTCGCCAGCACCGAGCCGTTGCCGGGCAGCGACAGGCCGAGCGCCTCGGTCAGGCAGTTCATGGAGTTGGCCGTGAACATGCCGGAGCAGGAGCCGCAGGTCGGGCAGGCCGAGCGCTCCATCACCTCGACGTCGGCGTCCGAGACCTTGTCGTCGGCGGCCACGATCATCGCATCGATCAGATCGACCTTGCGCAGCTTGCCCTCGATGTTGACCTTGCCGGCCTCCATCGGGCCGCCCGAGACGAACACCGCGGGGATGTTGAGGCGCATCGCGGCCATCAGCATGCCGGGCGTGATCTTGTCGCAGTTGGAGATGCAGACCATGGCGTCGGCGCAATGCGCGTTGACCATGTATTCGGTGCTGTCGGCGATCAGCTCGCGCGACGGCAGGCTGTAGAGCATGCCGTCATGGCCCATCGCGATGCCGTCATCGACCGCGATCGTGTTGAACTCCTTGGCGACGCCGCCGGCCTTCTCGATCTCGCGGGCGACCAGCTGGCCGAGGTCCTTGAGGTGGACATGGCCCGGCACGAACTGGGTGAAGGAGTTGACGACGGCGATGATCGGCTTGCCGAAATCCTCGTTGGTCATGCCGGTGGCGCGCCACAGGCCGCGGGCGCCGGCCATGTTGCGGCCATGGGTGGAGGTGCGGGAGCGATAGGCGGGCATGACGGGTTTCCTCAGGCGTTCCTCGAAAGGCAATGTTTGGTCCGCGGGCCGGCAGGCCGGGCCGGACAGACGGCAATGATGCGGCGAGGCATACAGCGAAGTGCTTGATGATTCGACCCTAAATTTCGCCGTTCCGGGATGCTCCGCGGGCAGGGCCGGCGCGCGGCTGTCCACAGCCGCAGGTCCCCGTTCGGCGCAGTCACGACTTTGTGGCTACGCGGGGAACAGGAAGGGCGCTTAGATTTGAACGGTAGAGTTTTGTTCGACCCGGTCCAGCCCGAACGTTCCCGCCGCAGCCTCCGCCCGCGCGTCCCATGTCGTCCGTCATCCGATTCCGTCACCTGCCGACCCTTGCCGCGCTGCTTCTGGTCGCCCCTGGCGCCGCCTCGGCCCATGCCGTCATCGTCTCGTCGCAGCCCGCGGCGGGCGGGACCATCGAGAAGCAGCCGACACTGATCCGGCTGCGCTTCAACAGCCGCATCGATCACGCCCGCTCGCGGCTGAAGCTGCGCGCGCCCGACGGCGCCGAGCAGGCGCTCACGCCGGCCGGCGACGCGCCGGCCGACGAGATCGACGCCGAGGCCAGGGCGCTGAGCCCCGGCGCCTGGCATCTGCAATGGCAGGTGCTCAGCGTCGATGGCCACATCACCCGTGGCGACATTCCCTTCACCGTGCGCTAGCCGTGTCGCTGTTGCTCGACATCTTCGGCTATCTCTCGGTGGTGCTGCGCGGCCTGACCCTGCTGGCCCAGTCCTTCACCATCGGCGGCTTGGCATTTCTGCTGTTGCTGCTGCGCCCGCTACGGCAAGGGCTGTCCGCTGACGCGATCGTGGTCGGGAAGCGCAGCCAGCGCTTCCTGCGCCGAAGCGCGTTCGGCTGGTTCGCGGTCGTGCTGGCCTCGCTCGCGGTCAACATGGCGGCGCTGATCGGGACGCTCGACCTGTCGCTCGGCGCGGCGGCGGGCGCCGACTTCGCGCGCTCCGGCATGGCCGTTGCCGCCTGCGCGCTCGGCATCGCGGCGCTCGCCCGGACCGGCAGCTGGGCCGCCTGGCGCGTCGTGGCGCTGGCCGTGCTGACCGTCTCAGCGCTGCTGCTGCAGCTCAACCTGACGCACGCCGCGAGCCGGCTCGAGGTGCGCTGGCCGCTGCTCGGCGCTGACTTCCTGCACATGCTCGGCGCCGGAATCTGGATCGGCGGCCTGCCGTACTTCCTGATGGCGCTGCACGGCTGCAAGGCGGATGACGATCAGCGCCTGATCGGACGGCGCTACTCGCTGATGTCGATGGTCTCGGTGGCGGCGATCGTGCTCGGCGGCATTGTGATGGCGATCGCCTATCTCGGCTCGTTCGAGGCGATCTACGGCACCGCCTATGGCGTGATGATGTCGGCCAAGGTCGCGATGCTGCTGATGCTGCTGGCGCTCGGCGCCGGCAACTTCTTCGCCGTCGAACGTTTGCGCCGCCGTGATCCCGCAGCACCGCTCTCGCGCATGAAGCGCTTCGTCGAGGTCGAGCTCGGCATCGGGCTGACGGTGCTCCTGACCGCGGGCTCGCTGACCTCGCTGCCGCCCGGCATCGATCTCAGCCAGGACCGGCTGAGCTTAAGCGAGATCGTCGAGCGCGCCGCGCCGCAATGGCCGCGGCTGACGAGCCCCTCGGTCGACCAGCTCACGATCTCGCAGCTCCAGGCGAGGATCGACGCCGCCGACGCGCAGCGCCTGACGGCGCCGCAAGCCTATGTGCCGGGCGAGGGCGTGATCCTGCCGCGCAGCGCCGCCGACATCGCCTGGTCGGAATACAACCACCATTGGGCCGGCATCTTCGTCGTGCTGATCGGCCTGCTCGCGCTGATCGAGCGCTTTGCCTGGGGCAGGTGGGCGCGGCACTGGCCGCTGTTGTTCCTGGTGATGGCGGCGTTCCTGTTCCTGCGCGCCGACGAGATGGCCTGGCCGCTCGGCCCGATCGGTTTCTGGGCCTCGTGGCGCGATCCGGAAGTGGCGCAGCACCGGCTGTTCGTGGTGCTGATCATCTTGTTCGGCCTGTTCGAATGGCGGGTGCGGCTGCGCGGGCAGCAGGCGGGGCGGGCGGCGCTGGTGTTTCCGCTGACGGTCGCCGCCGGCGGCGCGCTGCTGCTGACGCACTCGCACGCCATCGCCAACATCAAGGACCAGCTCCTGATCGAGATGAGCCACACGCCGCTGGCGCTGTGCGGCATCACCGCCGGCTGGGCGCGCTGGCTGGAGCTGCGCATGGACGGCCGCATCAGCCGCGTCGCCGCCTGGGTCTGGCCGGTGGCGTTCGTGCTGGTGGGATTGATCCTGCTGGATTATCGCGAAGCGTGAGGCGCCTTACTGCTTCCGCAGGAACACGTAGTCCGCGGAATAGGCGACGCTGCGGAGTTGCCCGGCGGCGTCGCAGGCGCCTGCCAGCTTGCCGCCGGCCGTGTTGATCCGCTGCACGGTGGTCACATCCGAGAGCACGCCCTTCGCGCCACGATGGGAGACGACCTCGAGCTTCAGCCAGGGGATGTCGTTGTCGGTGGCGCCGACCGCGGTGCCCTGCACGCGGCCGCCGACGATCGAGCCGTCCTGATGCTCCCAGCTCGGGCCGGCGTAGTGCCGGCCGACGGTCTTGCCGTCCTCGAACAGGCTGGCGATCGGTTCGCGAAAGGTCCAGGCGAGCTTGCCGTCCTTGTCGGCCTTGCAGTCGTAGACCTGCGCGCCTTCGGCATGCAGCGTCAGCACGGCCTTTTCGCCGGCGGCGACCAGCGCGTCGGGAATCGTGGTCTCTGCGGCGTGGGAGGAGCCGATCTGGGCACCGAGCACCAGCAGAGCGAGCGATGAGGTCAAGCGCATGATCAGGTTCCTCGACGGCAGGAGTGAAACGAAAACGGGCCGCGCTGGCGGCGCGGCCCGTTGATAGGTGACGAAACCAGAAGGCGAAAGTGGGGAAACTTACGCCGCCATCGCCTTGGTCAGGTTCTCGGCGATCTTGTCGAGGAAGCCGGTGGTCGACAGCCAGCGCTGGTCGGCGCCGACCAGCAGCGCGAGGTCCTTGGTCATGTAGCCGGACTCGACGGTGTCGACGCAGACCTTCTCCAGGGTCGAGGCGAACTTCGCCAGCTCGGCATTGTTGTCGAGCTTGGCGCGATGCGACAGGCCGCGGGTCCAGGCGAAGATCGAGGCGATCGAGTTGGTCGAGGTCTCCTTGCCCTTCTGGTGCTCGCGGAAGTGACGGGTCACCGTGCCGTGGGCGGCCTCAGCCTCGACGGTCTGGCCGTCCGGGGTCATCAGCACCGAGGTCATCAGGCCGAGCGAGCCGTAGCCCTGGGCCACGGTGTCGGACTGCACGTCGCCGTCATAGTTCTTGCAGGCCCAGACATAGCCGCCCGACCACTTCAGCGCCGCGGCGACCATGTCGTCGATCAGGCGGTGCTCATAGGTGATCTTCTTGGCCTCGAACTTGTCCTTGAACTCCTTGTCGTACACCTCCTGGAAGATGTCCTTGAAGCGGCCGTCATAGACCTTCAGGATGGTGTTCTTGGTCGACAGGTAGACCGAGTAGTTCTTGGCGAGGCCCATGTTGAGCGAGGCGCGGGCGAAGTCGTAGATCGACTCGTCGAGGTTGTACATCTCCATCGCGACGCCGGCGCCGGGCGCCCTGAAGACTTCCTTCTCGATCACGGTGCCGTCGTCGCCGACGAATTTCATCGTCAGCACGCCCTTGCCGGGGAACTTGAAGTCGGTGGCGCGGTACTGGTCGCCATAGGCGTGGCGGCCGATGATGATCGGCTTGGTCCAGCCGGGGACCAGGCGCGGCACGTTCTTGCAGATGATCGGCTCGCGGAACACGACGCCGCCGAGGATGTTGCGGATGGTGCCGTTCGGCGACTTCCACATCTCCTTGAGGCCGAACTCCTTCACCCGGGCCTCGTCCGGGGTGATGGTGGCGCACTTCACGCCGACGCCGACCTTCTTGATGGCGTTGGCGGCATCGATCGTGATCTGGTCGTTGGTCTTGTCGCGGCTCTCCATCCCCAGGTCGAAATACTGCAGATCGATGTCAAGGAACGGGTTGATCAGCTTGTCCTTGATGTACTGCCAGATGATCCGCGTCATCTCGTCGCCGTCGAGCTCGACGACCGGGTTGGTCACCTTGATTTTTGCCATGATCGATGGGGCCTTCTTGGGAACAGCGCGCCAGGAATGGAAAGCGCTTGTGAAATCAAGCGCGTCATAGCACTGCTGCACCGCGGGCGGAAGCGCACCCGGTGGGCCCACGGTGGTGATTTTCGCAGCCCGCTCATGCGCTGGGCAACGGCGGCGAGGCGGCCGGCTGCGGTTTCGCGCAAACCGTAAAATTCTTGGCTAAGCCGATTATTTTGCTTGAGAATTCTCGCCAGCCGGGCCAACGGAGCGGGCAGGGCGCGCGGGCGCGCGCTTCAACCGGATCTGGAAGTCGAGGATTGACCGTGTCGGGCACCGACAAGACGAAGGCGGGATTGGAGATCGCTGGCCCGGTGGTGATCCTGGTCGAGCCGCAGCTCGGCGAGAACATCGGCATGGCCGCGCGCGCCATGGGCAATTTTGCGTTGTCCGAGCTGCGCCTGGTCAACCCGCGCGACGGCTGGCCGAACATCGCCGCCCAACGGGCGGCCGCCGGGGCCGACCACATCATCGATCACGTCCGGCTGTTCGACACCCTGCCGGAGGCGATCGCCGACCTCGACCTGGTGTTTGCCACCACCGCCCGCGCCCACGACCAGGCCAAGCCGGTGATGGGCCCGGAGGTGGCCGCGCGGGAGATGCAGGGCCAGATTGCCGCCGGCGGCCGCGCCGGCATCCTGTTCGGCCGCGAGCGGGCGGGGCTGACCAACGAGGAGGTCGCCCGCGCCAACCGCATCATCACCTATCCGGTCAATCCGGGCTTCGCCTCGCTGAACCTCGCGCAGGCCGTGCTGCTGATGGGCTATGAGTGGTTCAAGCTGGTGACGTCGGGCGCGCTGCCCTTCGCCATGCCCGAACGCTCGGAGCGCGCCAGCCAGGGGCAGATGGAGGCGTTCTTCGAGAACCTGGTGCGCGAGCTCGACCGGGTCGAATTCCTGCGCCCGCCGGAGAAGCGCGAGACCATGCTGGTCAACCTGCGCAACATCTTCTTCCGCATGGAGCCGTCGCGGCAGGACATCCACACCCTGCACGGCGTGGTGATGGCGATCGCCGAGGGACGCAAGGGACCGGCCAAGGGCGGCGTGCTCGACAGCGAGCAGGCGACGCGGCTGCGCGCGCTGATCGCCGAGCAGGGTACCGTCGCCAACCTGCCGGATTCGCGCGGCTCGCTGCGCGGGCTGGCGCGGCTGCTCCGCCGCAATCCCACGGACGCCGAGCGGGCGCTGTGGCACGCGCTGTCGCGCGACCGCCGCTTCGCCGGCCAGTTCAAGCGCCAGACCCCAGTCGGCCGCCACATCCCCGATTTCGTCTCCTTCATCCACCGCCTGGCCATCGAGCTCGTCGGCCCCGACGAGAGCGAGGGCGTCGTCGCCGATCGCAGAGCACGGCGGGCATGGCTGGAAAGCCGCGACTATCGCGTCACCGAGGTGAAGGCCGCGGATGTCGAGGCGAATCTGGAGGCCGAGCTGGTGCGGCTGCAGGCGCTGATCGGCGCAGCCAAGTAGTCGCCGACGGTCGCATCGCGTGCCGCGTGGCGGCTATCAATGGCTTCGCGCATCCGTCCATCGCGCGCAATTGTCGATTGAGTTGTCGCGCGGCTCACACGGCCCTGGCAATTCATCCGCGCCCCGGCGGGCCTCGAGTCTGCGATCCCGTTTACACCGGCTGAACGATGATTTGCGAACGCAATTCCAGATTGTGGTTCGTCCGATCGGTTCTGGTTAGATCGCAGCACAAAGAGCAAGACCTAAGGGGGCATTCATGGCTACGCGACGATGGCGCTCGTTTTTGAGTGGTGCGTTGATCATCGGTTCGATCTTCGGCTTGTCGGCGAGCGCCGAGGCGGCGGCACCGAAGCGGTGTACGACCGCGGCCGATCTCGGCGCCGACGAGCGCATCGCCGGCTGCACTGTCGTGATCAAGCACGGCAAGCCGGCGACGCCGCAGGTGATCGAAGCCCGTTTCGCACGCGCCGGCGCCTATTTCCGCAAGGGAGATGTCGAGCATGCGATCGACGACTACAAGATCGTCATCGAGCAGTCCTCGGCCGGTCTTCTTGCCGCATTCGATCGCGCCGGCCCCGATCTGCGCGAGAGCGAGCCGCAGCCGGGGTCGGGTTTCGGGCGGGCGTTCGGTCGCAATGGCTACCGCGCGCAAGCCTATCGCGCGCTGGGGATCGCAAGCTTCCAGGCGGGTCTCCTGGAGCAGTCGCAGGACGACTTCCGATGGCTCAGCGAGATCGATCCCAACAATGCCGATGCGGCCTTGTGGCTGGACCTGGCGCGCCGCCGTGCCGGGCTCGCGAGCGAGCTTGCCGACCACGCCAAGCGGCTCGACATGGGCAAATGGCCGGCGCCGATCGTCCGCCTGTTTCTCGGCCAGGAAACGCCAGAGGCCGTGCTTGCGGCGGCGGACCGCGGTGCTCCCGCCACGCGCCAGGCACGGCGCTGCGAGGCGAGCTTCTTCGCCGGCGAGTTGATGCTCCACCAGGGTCGCGAGGGCGACGCCATGCAGCTGATCGACCGGGCTCTCGCCGAGTGCCGGTGGACGTCGCGCGAACGGTCGGTCGCCGAGGCCGAGGCGCGCGCGCTCCACGTCATGCCGTAGACAGCATGCGCGTGCGCGCATGCTTAACGCGCACGCGCGCATTTGAGTGAAAATGCCCGGTCAAATCCGCACGCGGCGGGTTACGGAACGCTCGGGTTCGAACGGTATGATCTGCGCATTGCCCTTCCATTGTTGCAGCGGTGCGGCCTTTCATCATGAACGAAACCAGATCGGTGTTGCGGGACCTTGAGGATGCGATCGCGCGGGGGACCGCCGACAGCCGGGAGCGCGCGCTGTGGCATGCGACCGACCTGCTGATCGCGGGACGGTACTGCGAGGAGGAGATCGCCACCTTCGGCGAGGTCATCGGCCGGCTGGCTGACGAGATCGAGGTCGAAGCGCGCGCCAAACTCGCCGATCGCCTCGCCAGGATCGAATATTCACCGGCCAGCGTCATCCGCAAGCTCGCCTTCGACGACGAGATCTGGGTCGCCGGCCCGGTGCTGCGCGAATCCGAGCGGCTCGATGACGCCACGCTGGTCGAGAACGCCAGCACCAAGAGCCAGGACCATCTGCTCGCGATCGCCGAACGCCGAACGCTGAGCCCGGCGGTGACCGATGTGCTGGCGACGCGCGGCAACCGCGCCGTCGCCACGGCGGTGGCGCGCAACCAGGGCGCCCAGTTCTCCGGCGCCGGATTCCTGCACATGGTCAAGCGCGCCGAGAACGACTCGATCCTCGCCGAGCATCTCGGCCGTCGGCTCGACATCCCGCGCCATCTGTTCCAGCAGCTCATCGCCAAGGCCTCGGACGATGTCGGCAAGCGGCTGGCCGGCGAGCGCCCTGAACTGCTCGGCGAGATCAACAGCTCGGTCGCCAACATCGCCGGCGACCTCCAGTCGAAGTTCGGACCCGGCTCGCGCAACTACTTCGTCGCCAAGCGCACCGTGACGATCCAGCACCGCCTCGGCAATCTGCACGAGAGCACCATCGCCAGCTATGCGACGGCGCACAAGGTCGAGGAGGTGACGATCGGCCTCGCGCTGCTGTCGGGACTGCCGGTCGACGTCGTCGAGCGCGCCTTGTTCGACCGTAACCGAGAGATGCTGCTGATGCTCGCCAAGGCGCTCGGCTTCACCTGGGATACGATGATGGCGCTCGCCTTCCTCGGTGCCCGCGAACATCGCATCACGGCCGGTGAATTGCAGGAGCTGGAGCGTGACTATGCCAAGCTCCAGTCGCAGACGTCGCGCAGCGTGCTCGAATTCTATCAGTCCCGCAAGAATCCGGGCAAAGGCGGCAAGGCGTCCACGCCGCGCGCGGCGGCGTATTGAACCTGCAGCGACGGACGGAGGTGATCGCGGATGAACGGCACGGAACTCCCTCTTCGCAGAGAGCAGCGGATCGGCCATCGCGAGACGCCTGCGGACCGCGCGGCGGCCGATGCGGCCTGGCATGTACTCGAAGCGGCCAACGAGCTCGGTGATGAGGCTGCGGTCGCGGCCTGCCGCCGCGTCATCGATGCCAGCCTCAACGGCGCGTGCGCAGACCGGGCCGACCTGAAGCTGGTGACGGAGTATTTCCGCTAATCCAGACGCTCGGTCGCGGAGCAGGGCGGCTCACGCCGTCGCGAGCTGCGGGTTTGCCTTGCTGTTGCGCTGTGCCGCCTTCAGCTTCGCCGGCTCGATCAGCGCCTTCGCGGCCAGGCCGGCCGTGTCCGCGACCTCGGGATTGCGTGACACCATTGCCGCCACGATCGCGCCGTCGATCAGCAATGCGAGCTGATGCGAGAAGCTCTCCGGCTCGGCGGCGCCCATCTCGCGGGCGAGCCTCTCGATATGCGCCAGCACCACCTTCTTGTGGCGCATCGCGATGGTGCGAAACTGCTTCTGATCCTTGTCGTGCTCGCCGACCGCATTGATGAAGGGGCAACCGTAGAAGCGCTCCTCGCCGAACCAGCTCTTTAGCGCCGGAAAGATGCGTGCCAGCTTGGTCTCGGCGTCACCGCCGCCGCTCTCCATTTCCGCGATGAACCATTCGCGCCACTGCTTGCCTTCGCTTTCGAGCACGGCGGTGACCAGCGCGGTCTTCGATCCGAACAGCTTGTAGAGCGTGGTCTTCGCGGTGCCGGCCTCGCTGATGATCGCATCGATGCCGGTGGCATTGATTCCGTTCTTGCAGAACAGCCGCGTGGCGGCGCCGAGCAGACGGCCGCGCGCGGATTCGTCATCGCCGGCCGCGATCGTCCTCGCGATCGCCTGCTTCTTGCCGGTTTGTTTGCCCGCAACTGACTTTGCCATGCCTGCAAGCTTAATCGCTGTGCGCGTGAGTCAGCAAGACCGCTGACGTGCGCGAGGCAGCGTTGCGCGCAATTTGATCTCCGAGGGCGGCATTCTGCACCGCGCTTGGGCAGCGGAGGGGACGCAGCGGGTCGCCGCTTGCCGCGATGATCGCGTAAGCCGCGAGGATCACTCCGGCTTTTGATTTTCGGCCTCCCTGGCACGCTTCGTGCAGGATACAGACCGTTCGGTATCCTCATCCCAGGGAGAGAAATGAGATGACCGCTGTGGTTCAGAAGACGGCGCTGACGGGCTGCCTCGCGCCCATCGACAGAGGTGGGCTCGAGCAGCTCATCGTCAACGGCAAGGCCAACCCCAAGGTCATCAAGACCCTGAAGTGCAAGACCGTCGCCGAGGGCAAGTTCCGCCACGCCAACTACATCCGCAACCTCGCGCCGTACATCGTCGACGAGCCGCCGGGGCTGCTCGGTGACGACACCGCGCCCAATCCGTCGGAAGCCTCGCTCGCTGCGCTCGGCTCGTGCCTGGCCGTCGGCCTGCACGCCAATGCGGTGCATCGCGGCTGGATCGTCAACAAGCTCGAGCTGGAGCTCGAGGGCGATCTCAACATCACCGCAGTCTGGGGCACCGGCGACGTCAGCGAGAAGCCGGTCGGCTTCACCGACGTCCGCGTCAAGGTCGACATGGAGTGCGAGGGCATTCCGCAGGAGGAGGTCAAGGCGCTGATCGATCACGTCAAGAAGTGGTCGCCGGTTGCCAACACGTTTACCCGCCCGGTCAATCTCGAAGTCGGAATCTGATCGGCCGAGGGCCTGCGAGTAGCGGAGGACGTCATGGGTTCACTCGGACAGCATCTGGCAGTCGACGGTGCGGGCGTGATGCCCGTGCCGTCGACCGTGGAGCAGGTCACGGCGATCGCGCGCAAGGAGCTCGCGCCGCTGGCCTCTGGCATCGACGCCGGGACGGTGTACCCGGCCGACGTGCTCCGCCGCTTCGGCGAGGTCGGCGCGTGGAGCAGCCACGTGCCGGACAATGGCGCGGCGGATCTCAACTGCGCGATCGACGCCATCGGCGCGATCGGCGAGGTCTGCGGCGCCTCTGCCTTCATGGCGTGGTGCCAGAACACGCTGGTCTGGTACATCGCCAACTCACCCAACAAGGCGCTAGTCGACCGTCTTCTCGACGACGCCGCGAGCGGCCGGTTGCTCGGTGGCACCGGGCTCTCGAACCCGATGAAGAGCTTCTTCGGCATCGAGAAGCTCAAGTTGAAGGGCCGCAAGGTCGAGGGCGGCTACGTCGTGCGCGGCGTGCTGCCCTGGGTCTCCAACCTCGGGCCGGACCACATGTTCGGTACCATCTTCGAGCGTGAGGACGCGCCCGGCGAGATCGTGATGTTCATCGCCGACTGTGCCGATCCGGCGGTGACCCTGCAGCCCTGCCAGCCGTTCCTGGCGATGGACGGCACCGGCACCTACGGCATTCAGTTCCGCGACCTGTTCGTTCCGGACGAACTGATCCTGGCCGACCCCGCCGGTCCCTTCGTCAAGAAGATCCGCGCCGGATTCATCCTGCTGCAGGCCGGCATGGCGCTCGGCCTGATCAAGGACTGCATCAAGATCATGCAGGAGGTCGAGGCGCCGCTCGGCCACGTCAACCGTTATCTGCCGCAACAGCCGGTCGACTTCAGCGCGCTCGCCGACGAGCTCGCACGGGAGACCGCCATCCTCGCCAGCGATCCGTTCAACACCGACGAGACCTACTGGCGCAAGGTCGTCGCGCTGCGCCTGCGGGCCGGCGAGGCCAGCGTCGCTGCGGCTCATGCCGCGATGCTCCATTGCGGAGCCCGCGGCTACCTCAAGGGCAATCGCGCCGAACGTCGCCTGCGCGAGGCCTATTTCGTCGCGATCGTGACCCCCGCGACCAAGCAGCTCCGCAAGATGCTCGCCGACGGCTGACGCCGGCGAGAACGGCAACCAACAAATCCCACCAGGAGAGGCCTGCCATGACGGACGTTCTGATTACTGCCGGTGAACTCGCCGAGTTCATCAAGACCGAGCCGTGTGTCGTGATCGACACCCGCAATCCCGATGCCTATGCCGCGGGACATCTTCCCGGCGCGGTCAACGTCCACGAGATCTTCACCTATCTCGCGACCTCCACGCCGGAAGGCATCACGGAGCTGAAGACGAAGTTTGCCGATGCGTTCGGCGCCGCCGGCCTGTCGGGTGCGGAGACCGCCGTGGTCTACGAGCAGTCGATGAACTCCGGCTTCGGCCAGTCGTGCCGCGGCTATTTCCTGCTCACGATGCTCGGCTATCCCAAGATCAAGGTGCTGCATGGCGGCTACGACGCCTGGGTCGCCGCCGGCATGCCCGTGACGACCGACGTGCCGTCGCCGGCGAAGGCATCGTTCAGCATCGTTCCGGAGGCGGGGAGCATCCTGATCGACGCCAAGGCGATGCTGGCCGCCGTCGGCAATCCCGCGATCGCGATCCTCGACGTCCGCGATGTCGACGAATGGATCGGTGATTCCTCCTCGCCCTACGGCAAGGATTTCTGTCCGCGCAAGGGCCGCATCCCCGGCGCCGTCTGGCTCGAATGGTACCGCATGATGAAGCCGACCGGAGAGGGGCCGCGCTTCAAGTCGAAGGACGAGATCCTCGCCGAATGCGCCACCGTCGGCATCACGGTCGACACGCCGGTGTATCTCTACTGCTTCAAGGGCGCGCGGGCCTCGAACACCTTCCTGGCGCTGAAGAACGCCGGCGTGAAGGATGTGCGGATGTACTTCGGCTCGTGGAACGAGTGGTCGCGCGATCCGTCGCTGCCGATCGAGGAAGGTCTTCCGATGCCGGCGATGACCAGCAAGGCGGCATAGAAGCTGCATGTTGAGCACGTCCGGCCGCTGAAAAACGCGGCCGGATGAGCAGTTCGAAGGCGCTGATAGCGCAGGTGTGACAAAGGGGCGCAGCACATGTCGATTTTCGATGATCCGTTCGATGCCGATTCACGCGTGAATGCCGGTTGTATCTGCGGCCAGCATCGCAGCCCGGCCGAACATGAGCACGCCATGCTGGCGCTGCGCTGCGAGCCCGTGGCGGAGTCCACCGAGAAGCGCTACGAGAACGTGGTCGCGTCCGCCGTGCTGCGCGCGGTGTTGCCGCAAGCTGCCACCCGCCGCGCGTTCCTGAAGTCGGTCGGCGCCGCCACCGCGCTCGCTGCCGTCTCGCAATTCTTTCCGCTGAAGACGGCGACTGAAGCTTTCGCCGAAGCGGGCGCGCCGGAGAAGAAGGATCTCAAGGTCGGCTTCATCCCGATCACCTGCGCCACGCCGATCATCATGGCAGCGCCGCTCGGCTTCTATGCCAAGGCCGGGCTGAACGTCGAGGTCGTCAAGACCGCCGGCTGGGCCGTGATCCGCGACAAGACCATCAACAAGGAATACGACGCCTCGCACATGCTGGCGCCGATGCCGATCGCGATCTCGCTCGGCCTCGGTGCACAGCCGATCCCGTTCACCGTGCCCGCGATCGAGAACATCAACGGGCAGGGCATCGTGCTGGCGATGAAGCACAAGGACAAGCGTGACCCGAAGGACTGGAAGGGCATGAAGTTCGCCATTCCGTTCGACTATTCGATGCACAATTATCTGCTGCGTTACTATCTCGCCGAGCACGGCATCGATCCCGACACCGACGTGCAGCTGCGCTCGGTGCCGCCGCCGGAGATGGTCGCGAACCTGCGCGCCGACAACATCGACGGTTTTCTCGCGCCTGACAACATCTGCCAGCGGGCGATCTTCGACGGCGTCGGCTTCCTGTACGTGCTGTCGAAGGAGATCTGGGACGGTCACCCCTGCTGCAGCTTCGCGGCGAGCCGCGAGTTCATCACGACGGCGCCGAACAGCTTCGCGGCGCTCACCCGCGCCATCGTCGATGCCACCGCGTACGCGTCGAAGGCCGAGAACCGCAAGCAGATCGCGGAGGCGATCGCTCCGGCGAATTACATCAATGCGCCGGTGACGGTCATGGAGCAGGTCCTCACCGGCACCTATGCCGACGGCCTCGGCGGCGTGAAGACCGATCCGAAGCGCGTCGATTTCGATCCGTTCCCGTGGCAGTCGTTCGCGGTGTGGATGCTGACCCAGATGAAGCGCTGGGGCCAGATCAAGGGCGACGTCGACTACAAGGCGGTCGCCGAGCAGATCTATCTCGCCACCGACACCCGCAAGGTCATGACCGACATGGGGCTCTCGCCGCCGAAGGACTCCTACAAATCGTTCTCGGTGATGGGCAAGCCGTTCGATCCGACCAAGCCGGACGACTACGTTGCCAGCTTCAAGATCAAGAAGGCGTCGTGATGGGAGCGATGGGCACGCTGCCGGCCACACCACCGGTGTCGTCCCCGCGAACGCGGGGACCCATACGCCGTAACCTGGCTTGTGGCAGGGCTGGTCGCGACAATCTTATCCATCCATTGATTTCGGTGGTTATGGGTCCCTGCGTTCGCAGGGATGACGCCGGTGGTGGAGCGACGGCATGACCGCCTCACTTCGTCTGCGCGCCGCCGTCGTCTCAATCGTGCTGCTCGCCGTCTTCCTCGGCGCCTGGCACATCGCCACGCGCAGCACTGGCACGGCTGCCAACATGAGCCCGGAATACGCCAAGCTGATGGGCATGACGGCCACCCAGGGCAAGTCGGCGATGCCCGGGCCGCTCGATGTCGGCGCCAAGCTGTGGGAGCATCTCCGGCGGCCGTTCTACGACAATGGCCCGAACGACAAGGGGCTCGGCATCCAGCTCGCCTTCTCGCTGGGGCGGGTCATGCTCGGCTACCTGATCGCGGTCGCGGTCGCGATCCCGCTCGGCTTCCTGATCGGTATGTCGCCGTTGATGAGCAAGGCGCTCGATCCGTTCATCCAGATTCTCAAGCCCATCTCGCCGCTCGCCTGGATGCCGCTGGCGCTCTACACGATCAAGGATTCCAGCCTGTCGGCGATCTTCGTGATCTTCATCTGCTCGGTGTGGCCGATGCTCATCAACACCGCCTTCGGCGTCGCCGGCGTGCGCAAGGAATGGATCAACGTCGCCCGCACGCTCGAGGTCGGGAATTTCCGCCGCGCCTTCACGGTCATCCTGCCGGCGGCGGCGCCGACGATCCTCACCGGCATGCGGATATCGATCGGCATCGCCTGGCTCGTCATCGTCGCCGCCGAGATGCTCGTCGGCGGCACCGGCATCGGCTACTTCGTCTGGAACGAGTGGAACAACCTCTCGATCACCAACGTGATCATTGCGATCCTGATGATCGGTCTGGTCGGCATGATGCTCGATCAGATCCTGGCCCGTGTCGCGCGGCTTGTGACGTTTCCGGAGTAGGGGGATGACGGTCGTGATCCCAAGCAGAGCGGCCGTCTTACCTCTCCCCGCTTGCGGGGAGAGGTCGGATTGCATCGTAGATGCAATCCGGGTGAGGGGGTACAGGTCCATCCACGGACACTCCCGGCGCGTGTGCCCCGAATCATCTCTTTCCATAGGCACCTTTCGTGCGGCTGCCCCTCACCCCAACCCTCTCCCCGTGAAGAACGGGGAGAGGGAGCGCACCGTCCTCGCGGAGTCTGCTCGATGACCTCAGACAAGTTCATCTCCATCGAGGGCATCGCCAAGCGCTACGACGGGGCGCGGAGCACGACGATCTTCGAGAACCTGTGGCTCGCGATGGCGCGCGGCGAGTTCGTCTGCGTGATCGGGCATTCCGGCTGCGGCAAGACCACGGTGCTGAATGTTCTTGCCGGCCTCGACGCACCGAGCGAAGGCGCCGTCATCGTCGACGGCCAGGCCATCGAAGGCCCGAGCCTCGACCGCGCGGTTATCTTCCAGAGTCATGCGTTGCTGCCATGGCGGACGGTGCTCGGCAATGTCACCTATGCCGTCTCGTCGAAATGGCGCAAATGGGATCGCGCCAAGGTCAAGGCGCATGCGCTGAAATATATCGAGCTGGTCGGGCTTGCCGGCTCCGAGCACAAGCGTCCCTCGGAGCTGTCCGGCGGCATGAAGCAGCGCGTCGGGATTGCCCGGGCGCTGTCGATCACGCCGAAGATCATGCTGATGGACGAGCCGTTCTCGGCACTGGACGCACTGACGCGCGGCACCCTGCAGGACGAGGTCCGCCGCATCTGCGTCGAGACCGGGCAGACCGTGTTCATGATCACCCACGACGTGGACGAAGCGATCTATCTCGCCGACAAGATCGTGCTGATGACCAACGGTCCCGGCGCGGTGCTGGCGGAGATCGTCGAGAACCCGCTGCCGAAGGACCGGCTGCGCGGCGACCTGCATCGTCATCCGCTGTACTACGCGCTACGCAATCACATCATCGATTTCCTGGTTAGCCGCAGCAGGACCTTCACTGCCGAGACGCCGGATCACGACCCGCGCAAGGTGCCGGTGGTGAAGATCGGGCGCACCGAGCCGGCGATCGTAGCGTCCAAGCCGGTCGAGAGCGATACGCCGCTGGCGGTCGCCCGCTGAGGCTCGGAAGAAACCCATCAACGAAGATCCATCAAGGGAGACCAAGCATGAAGCGATCCGACCTCACCGAGAAGCTGCTCGACATCAAGCGCGAGAAGGGCTGGAGCTGGAAGTACATCTGCGAGACGATCGGTGGCTATTCCGAGGTGCTGATCGTCGGCGCCATTCTCGGCCAGATGAAGCTGACCAAGCCGCAGGCCGCCAATGCGGGCGAGCTGTTCGGCCTGTCGAAGTCCGAGATCGCGATGCTGAACGAGACGCCGATGCGCGGCGAGGGCGTGCAGATGCCGCCGACCGATCCCCTGATCTATCGCTTCTACGAGCTGGTGATGATCAACGGCCCGGCCTGGAAGGAGCTGATCCAGGAGGAGTTCGGCGACGGCATCATGTCGGCGATCGATTTCGACATGGTGATGGAGCGCCTGCCCAATGCCAAGGGCGACCGCGTCAAGATCACGATGTCGGGCAAGTTCCTGCCGTACAAATATTACGGCGCCAGTGGCAACGTGCCGGAGTACGGATTCAAGGAAGAATAAGCGAATAGGGAGTGGCGAATAGGGATCTTCTTGCCCTATTCGCTACTCGCCATTCGCAACTCGCCCGTTATTGTCCCGCCTTGACCTGCGCCACGGCGGTCGACAGCAGCTCGCTCATCTTCGCGCGCACGTCCGCCTCGGTGACGGCGGCGCCCTTGGCGTTGAGGTCTCCCAGCACCTTGCGCAGCACGTCGGCATCGCCCGCTTCCTCGAAATCGGCCGCGACGACCTCCTTGGCGTAGGCGTCGGCGTCAGCGCCGGACTTGCCGAGCTTTTCGGCGGCCCACAGGCCGAGCAGCTTGTTGCGGCGGGCTTCTGCCTTGAACTTCAATTCCTCGTCATGGGCGAATTGCTTCTCGAAGGCGTCCTCGCGCTTGTCGAACGTGGTCATGGTCGGAACTTCCAGTGTTGCCGAAGAGGGTTAACCGCGCAGGCGGTTGCGGGGCGGTGGCCGCACGCCTAAATAATTGGAACATCTTGCCAATACAACGGGTACGAGGCCGCAGGGAAGGGCGGTAAAACTCCGCCCCCGAGGTCTGGATCGATTGTGCTCGGGACACCAATGAGATAGGTTTCCCACAGGCCCGGTTCCTGTTCTGTTTCCGTCCGTCCGGGCCCTCGCGGCAGCTCCGTCGTGGTCCTGTCCAAAGTCATCCGGAGCCCACCATTTCATGGATTTCAACAAAACACGGTACATCCCAATGAGCCGTCGGCGTCGCATTTATGAAGGCAAGGCCAAGGTCCTGTACGAAGGCCCCGAGCCGGGCACCCTGATCCAGCACTTCAAGGACGACGCCACCGCCTTCAATGCCAAGAAGCATCAGGTGATCGAAGGCAAGGGCGTCCTCAACAACCGGATCTCGGAGTACCTGTTTCAGCACCTCAACGACATCGGGGTCCCGACTCACTTCATCCGCCGGCTCAACATGCGCGAGCAGTTGATTCGCGAGGTCGAGATCGTCCCGCTCGAGGTCGTCGTGCGCAACGTGGCGGCGGGCTCGCTGTCGCAGCGCCTCGGCATCGAGGAAGGCACCCAGCTGCCGCGTTCGATCATCGAATTCTATTACAAGAACGACCAGCTCAACGACCCCATGGTGTCGGAGGAGCACATCACCGCGTTCGGCTGGGCCACGCCCCAGGAAATCGACGACATCATGGCGCTGGCCATCCGCGTCAACGACTTCCTGACCGGGCTCTTCCTCGGCATCGGCATCCGCCTGGTCGACTTCAAGATGGAGTGCGGCCGGCTGTTCGAGAACGAGATGATGCGGATCATCGTCGCCGACGAGATTTCCCCCGATTCCTGCCGGCTGTGGGACATCAAGTCGAACGAGAAGCTCGACAAGGACCGCTTCCGTCGTGATCTTGGCGGCCTTCTGGAGGCCTATACCGAGGTCGCCAAGCGGCTCGGCATCCTCATGGAGAACGAGCGTCCGGCGGGCTCCGGCCCGGTCCTGGTCAAGAGCTAAAGGGAAGCAAGACGTGAAAGCGCGAGTCACGGTGACACTGAAAACCGGCATCCTCGATCCCCAGGGCAAGGCGATCGAGGGCGCCCTCAAATCGCTCGGCGTCGACGGCGTCGCGTCCGTTCGTCAGGGCAAGGTGTTCGACATCGAGCTCGCCGGCGCCGACAAGGCCCAGGCGGAGGCGGCCCTGAAGGCCGCCGCCGACAAGCTGCTCGCCAACACGGTGATCGAGAATTACCGGGTGGAATTGCTGGGGTAGGGCATGAATCAGGTTTTTGCGGACAGGGTCGGTAGGGTGCAACAGCTCTTTGACGACCTTGACCGCAGAAACGTTCTTCCGCTGGTCGGGACCATCTACCCCGAGATTCCTGCGGTCTATGTGTTCGTCGAATTGGGAAAACCCGTTCACGTCGGTCGTACAAGCAAGCTGCGACAGCGTATTCGGGGCCACCGGGATAAAAGCCACTACAGCGCAACATTCGCCTTTAAGGAAGCGCGCCGGCTGACCAACAATCTGAGGGCCACGTACAAAGCCAAGGGGTCGCGCACGTACTTGATGCAGGATCCGGACTTTCGTGCAGAATTCGACCGACAGATCCGACGCGTTACGGAGCTCGGCGTAAAGTATCTGGAAGTTGAAGATGCGATTGATCAGTATCTTTTAGAGCTCTATGCCGCTCTTGAGTACCAAACCTCGCTAACAGAATTCGAAAATCACTGACATGAAATCCGCCGTCCTCGTCTTCCCCGGCATCAATCGCGAGCGCGACATGGCGCGCGCGTTGCGCATGATCTCCGGCCATGAGCCGGCGATGGTCTGGCACGCCGAGACGGCGCTGCCGAAGGGCACCGACCTCGTCGTCGTCCCCGGCGGCTTCTCCTATGGCGATTACTTACGCTGTGGCGCGATCGCGGCGCGGGCGCCGGTCATGGATGCGGTGCGCGATCACGCCGCCAAGGGCGGCCTCGTGCTCGGCGTCTGCAACGGCTTCCAGATCCTGTGCGAGTCCGGCCTGCTGCCGGGCGTGCTGATGCGCAACGACAGGCTGAAATTCATCTGCAAGGACGTGCATCTGCGGGTCGAGCGCTCCGATTCTCCGTTCACCCGCGGCTACAATGCGGGACAGGTCATCCGCGTGCCCGTCGCTCACGGCGAGGGCAATTATGCGGCCGACGAGGAGACCTTGAAGCGGCTCAATGGCGATGGGCGCGTGCTCTATCGTTACTGCTCGGCCGATGGCGAGGTTGGCGACCTCAGCAACATCAACGGCGCTGCGCATTCGATCGCCGGCATCGTCAACGAGAACGGGAATGTGCTCGGCATGATGCCGCATCCCGAGAATCACGTCGAAGACATCATGGGCTGCACCGACGGCCGTGGCCTGTTTGCCGGCCTCGTCGCCCATCTCGACCGCGCGGCCTGACGCCGTTCATCGAAATCGTTCCGTAGTTTTTTCTCGCGCCGTCCGGCAACGCCGGGCGGCTGTTTGCGTTGTCCGCCCGATTCCACGGGACAGGAACCAAGGAGGTTCTCATATGACGACGAAACATTGGCTGGGAACGGCCGCGATCATTCTGGCGATCGGCACGGCATCAGGTGCCGCATCGGCGCAGTCCGAGATGAAGCGCGAGGGTGGCGCCGCTGCCCCGACCGCACGCGAAGCGATCCGGCCCGGCAGCGAGGCCAAGAGCGCTGGCGCGGCCGTGGAACACGGCGCGTCGGAGGCGAAGCAGAGCGCGCAGGGTCGCAGCGAGCCGTCATCGGCCGCGCGCGAGCAGGCTCAGGAGCGCTCGGCGCACGATGCGAAGCAGAGCGCGGAGCAGAGCAAGGGCGAGCGCGGGCCGGACTCGGCACAGCGCGAGCGCGACGCCAAGGACAGCGCCGAGAGCAAGTCGCAGGCCGACAGCAAGCAGGCCGACAAGCAGTCTGACAGCAAGAGCAAGGCTGAGTCGAAGCAACAGCAGGGACGCGCCGACGAGCCGCGCAAGGGCGAGGATCGCGCCGCCGAAACCAAGTCGGGCGCCACGGATCGCAAGTCCGACCGCGAGGCCGAGCGCAGCGGCAGCGACAAGAGCCGGCAAAGCCAGGACGAGCGCAAGGCCGGCACGTCGGACCAGGCGGCCGACAAGCAGACCGGCCGCAGCAAGCAGGCCAATCAGCCGGGTGCAACGGACAGCAAGAGCACGACCGCGCAGCAGAACCAGCAGACCGGTCCGGCCGGCGCCGCTGCGGGCAAGCCGGACGCGACCGGGCAGGCCAGCAACCAGACCCAGACCAACGGCACCCGCTCCAGCACGCAGGTTTCGGTCAACGCGCAACAGAAGACCCGCGTGGTCGACCAGCTCAAGCGTGATCACGACTTCGACCGTGCCCGCACCGACATCGACATCCGCATCAACGTCGGCGAGCGCCTGCCCGAGCGCGTGCGGCCGCGTCCGCTGCCGTCGGACATCGTCACCATCGTTCCGGAATATCGCGGCTACGAATACACGGTCGTGCATGACGAGATCGCCATCATCGATCCGCGCAGCCGCGAGATCGTCGATGTCATCCCCCAGAACGGCATGCGCGCCGATCGCGGCTATGAGCGCGGCGGCTACGGCGTGAGCTCGACCCGCATCGTGCTGTCCGACGATCAGCGCCAGATCCTGCGCCGCGCCGCGACCGAGACCGGCACCGTCGGATCGACGACATCGTCGTCGACCTCGTCCGGAACGAGCTGTCTGAGCCTGCGACGCGTGCCCGATGAGCTCGCGCGCAGCAATCCGGAGCTCGCCAACTACCAGTATCTGGCGATTGGCGAGCAGGTCGTGCTGGTCGACCCGCGCGATCAGAAGGTGGTGCAGGTCATCGACCAGCAGCAATAGCGGCGTGGCGATACGACGGCGGCTCGAGGGCGGGGGCGCGACGCGCTTCCGCCCTTCTTCGCGACAGGATCGCCTTCCGTACGGCCATCGAACGAGCCTTGCTCCGCTGCTTGAACCGGCCGTTGTCCTCATGCGTCAAACCGGCATCGTCAATTGAGCTGGCTCGGACGGGATTGTCGGCCGCGCGCGGCCACGCTATCAACGTTGGCGTGTAGGGATTGGCCGTGGGGACCGCCGTGCCGGTTGCACTCGTCATTATACTTCTTCAGATCTCGCTGATCTATCATGCGTCGCGGACCGGGCGGATGCAGCCTTGGGCGTTCATCATCTTGTTGGTCCCCTTGATCGGCGCGCTCGCCTACATCGTCGTCGAGCTGGTGCCGGAATGGCTGGGCAGCCACGACGTCCAGAAGGCGCGCAAGCGCGTCGCCAACAAGCTGGACCCTGAGAAATACTATCGTGAGTTGTCGGATCGCGTCGCCGTGACGGATACGATTGCCAACCGCGCCGCGCTCGCCGAGGAATGCGTCGCCGTCGGTCGCTATGACGAGGCCGAGCAGCATTACGATCACATCCTGAGCCTGCCGATGGGCCACGAGCCGCTGTTCGCGCTCGGCAAGGCCAAGGCGCAGTTCGCGCGCCGCCGCCCCGCGGATGCGCTGGCGACGCTCGACGAGCTGCAGAAGACCTGGCCGGACTACAATTCGGCCGAGGCGCATCTGCTCTATGCTCGCGCCTTGCAGGAAGCCGGCCGCACCGACGAGGCCCTGGAGGAGTACCAGGCCTTGCTGGACTACGCGCCGGGCAGCGAGGCGAAGGTCCGCTACGGCTTGCTGCTCAAGCTGGCCGGCCGCATCGACGAGGCCAAGATCGTATTCACCGAGCTGCTGATCCAGATGAAGCGCGCCCCGCGCCATGTGCGCAAGGCGCAGGCCGAGTGGATATCGATGGCCGAGAAGCAGCTCGCGGGGTGAGGCCGTAGCCCGGATGAGCGCAGCGACATCCGGGTTCACCGAGGGAGCGCGTGAGATCCCGGATATCGCTGCGCTCATCCGGGCTACAAATCAAATCAGGCTACGGCGAGTTCGCTGCCTCCGGCGTCCGCCGCTTGACGCGCTTGATGGTCCCTGAGAACGAGAACAGCGGCTTGGTGCCGGAATGCAGCATGCCGCGCAGGAAGATCAGCGACGCGCCGGCGCGGGTGACCTCGCCGGTGGCCTCGATCAATTCACCCTCGCGCGCGGCGTCGAGGAATTCGGACGAAAACGAGACCGTGACGCCCGGGCCCTGCATGATCGGCGCGGCGAAGGCGAACAGGCAGTAATCCGCGAAGGTCATCAGGCAGCCGCCATGGACGTTGCCGCCGCCGTTCAAATGCTTCTTCTCGACCCGGAAGGCGCAGCGGATCGAACCGTCGTCCTCCATCCGGTGCCAGAACGGCCCGGTATGGGATTCGTAGCTGTCGCGCATCCAGGTCCGCCAGCCGGCGAACTCGCCGTCGGTCGCGATGTGGATGCCAGGACGGTTCTCGAAGGCGGAACGGGTCAGGTCGTGCACGTGTCAGGGCCTTTAACTGTTGATTTACCGTCTTAAATCCGATTGGCCGCCAATCTGCAAATATCCCGCTTGGCGGGTCCGGGCCAAAGCTCTGGACAGGGCGGAATAGGGCCGTAAAAGGCCTTTTCCGCTTCTGCCTCTGTATCTATGAAGCAGGGTTTAAGGGACCAGCGGCCCACGGGGCAAAGGCATTTCTCCATGCGCAATGAACCGCAGATCACCCCCGAGCTCGTCGCCGCCCACGGCCTGAAGCCCGACGAATATGAGCGCATCCTGAAGCTGATCGGGCGGGTCCCGACCTTCACCGAGCTCGGCATCTTCTCGGCGATGTGGAACGAGCACTGTTCGTACAAATCGTCCCGCATCCATCTCAAGGGCCTGCCGACCAAGGCGCCCTGGGTGATCCAGGGCCCGGGTGAGAATGCTGGCGTGATCGACATCGGCGACGGCCAGGCGGTCGTGTTCAAGATGGAGAGCCACAATCATCCGAGCTACATCGAGCCGTACCAGGGTGCCACGACAGGCGTCGGCGGCATCCTGCGCGACGTGTTCACCATGGGCGCACGCCCGATCGCCTGCCTGAACGCACTGTCGTTCGGCGCGCCGGAGCATCCGAAGACGCGGCATCTGGTGTCCGGGGTGGTGGCCGGCATCGGCGGCTATGGCAACTCGTTTGGCGTTCCGACGGTCGGCGGCCAGACCCGCTTCCACACCCGCTATGACGGCAACATCCTGGTCAACGCGATGGCGGTCGGCCTCGCCGACGCCGACAAGATCTTCTATGCGGCCGCCTCCGGCGTGAACATGCCGATCGTCTATCTCGGCTCCAAGACCGGCCGCGACGGCATCCACGGCGCCTCGATGGCCTCGGCCGAATTCGACGACTCCTCGGAGGAGAAGCGCCCGACGGTGCAGGTCGGGGATCCCTTCGCCGAGAAGCTGCTGCTCGAAGCGTGCCTCGAGATCATGGCCGCCGACTGCGTGATCGCGATCCAGGACATGGGCGCGGCCGGGCTGACCTGCTCGGCGGTCGAGATGGGCGCCAAGGGCGACCTCGGCGTCGATCTCGATCTCGATGCCGTGCCGACCCGCGAGATCGGCATGAGCGCCTACGAGATGATGCTCTCCGAGAGTCAGGAACGCATGCTCATGGTGCTGAAGCCCGAGAAGGAGAAGGAGGCGGAAGCGATCTTCCGCAAGTGGGGGCTCGATTTCGCGGTGGTCGGCTACACCACGCCGAGCAAGCGGTTCGTGGTGAAGCATGGCGGCGACGTCATGGCCGACCTGCCGATCAAGGAGCTCGGCGACGAGGCGCCGCTGTATGATCGCCCGCACGTGGCCTCATCGGCGCTGCCGGTGATCCACGCCCGCGAGGTCAAGCCGCCCCTGGCCATCATCCCGGCGTTGGAGAAGCTCGTCGCAACGCCCGATCTGTGCTCCAAGCGTTGGATCTGGGAGCAGTACGACCATGTGATCCTCGGCAACACCGTGCAGCGCCCGGGCGGCGATGCCGCCGTGGTGCGCGTGCAGGACGGGCCGAAGGGGCTGGCGCTCACCGTCGACGTCACGCCGCGCTATTGCGAGGCCGACCCGTTCGAGGGGGGCAAGCAGGCCGTCGCCGAAGCCTGGCGCAACATCACCGCGGTCGGTGGCCGGCCGCTTGCGATCACCGACAATCTCAATTTCGGCAACCCGGAACGGCCCGAGATCATGGGCCAGTTCGTCGGCTGCCTGAAGGGCATTTCGGAGGCCTGTCGCGCGCTCGACTTCCCCGTCGTCTCCGGGAACGTCTCGCTCTACAACGAGACCAACGGCCGCGCGATCCTGCCGACGCCCTCGATCGGCGGCGTCGGCCTGCTCGATGATTTCACCAAGTCGGCGAGCATCGCCTTCAAGGCCGAGGGCGAGGCGATCCTGCTGATCGGCGAGACCCATGGCTGGCTCGGCCAGTCGGTCTACCTGCGCGACGTCTGCGGCCGCGAGGAGGGCGCTCCGCCGCCGGTCGACCTGGCCGCGGAGAAGCGCATCGGCGATGTCGTGCGCGGCATGATCCATGCGGGCACGGCGACGGCTGCGCATGATCTGGCCGACGGTGGTCTGCTCGTCGCGCTCGCCGAGATGGCGATGGCCTCCGGCATCGGCGCGCGGCTGCTGGCCGCGCCTGCCTCGATCGTGCCACATGCCTATTGGTTCGGCGAGGACCAGGCGCGCTATCTCGTGACGGTGCCGGAGACCGAGGCTGGCCGCGTGCTCGCCAAGATGCGCGGCGCCGGCGTGCCGTGCACGCGCATCGGCACGACAGGCGGCACTGCGCTGGCGATCGCCGGCGAGGCCTCGGTGGAAGTGGATACGCTGAAGAGCCGGTTCGAGAGCTGGCTACCAGAATATATGGGCGGGGCGGCTGCCTGACACACCGTTGTCGTCCCGGACAAGCCACGGCGGCGCACCGCGCCGACGTGGCGCCGATCCGGGACCCACTCGGTGTACGGAGTAGTCGGCGGGACTGGTCGTTGACCTGCGCCAACAACAAGATCTTGCGGTTATGGGTCCCTGCGTTCGCAGAACGACAGCGGAGTCCGTTGTCAGCGCGGTGCCTTTCCACGCGCTCATTGCGAGCGCAGCGACGCAATCCAGAGCTCCGGCGGGAGGTTGGATTGCGTCGTCGCTGCGCTCCTCGCAATGACGGAGGAGGCAGGACCGTCCTACAACACGTTCTTCGCCCCCGGAATCTGCCTGAGCACCCAGGTCGCGCCCCAGCTCAGCAGCATGCTGCCGACAAAGGCGATCGTCGCCTTGGCGATGGCGGGCAGGCCGAAGTCGAACAGCCAGTACTGGATCCACAGCACGATCGGATAGTGCACCAGGAACATGCCATAGGCGTCGGCCTGCATGCGATCGAGCACGGAGAATTCCGAGCGGCGGTTGTTGAGGAAATAGGACAGGATCGCAAACAGGATCGCGGCGCTGAAGATGACGAACAGGAAGCCATAGGCTGCCTCGTACCATTGCGGCAACACGGGGGGATTGCCCAGCACCTGGCGCTTGATCGTGATGAGCACCCAGAGCAGCGCATAGGGCACCAGCGTGACCACGATCCAGGCCCCGAGTCCGCGCTGCGACATCTGCCCTTCTGCGGCCAGCAGGCCACGTTCGACATTGGCCGAGCCGATGCCAGCCCCGACGTAGAAATAGGCGGCGTAGAGCAGGACGCGGCTGGCCTGCACCGAGAGCGGTCCGGCTTCAAACCAGAACGTCGGGCCGAAATAGAGCCGGGACGGGATGTAGAGTCCGCCTGTGATCAGCAGGAAGGCAAAGAAGAAGTCGCGCGGATGCTCGAAGGCGCGCTGCGACAGCCGATTGATCGGATCCAGCAGGCGTGGCGAGACGCGGTACAAAAGGGCTGCCGAGGTGTCGAACGCCAGCAGCACCCAGATGAACCAGATCGGCCCGCTCGGCCATGGACCGACCGTGACCGTCTTCCACCAGAAGGCAGCGAAGGTGGCGTCCGGATTGGCGCGCAGCTCGATCGCGTAATAGGCAAGCGGAATGACGGTCAGGGCTGCGATGGCGAACGGCAGGCCAAGGCGCAATAGCCGGTCACGCAGGAACTGCAGCGTCGACTTGTGAGCAAGGCCCGACCACACGAACAGGCCCGACAGAAAGAAGAACATGGCCATGAAGAAGCTGTCGGTGGCCAGCACGATGGCATCGAAGCCGAGGAAGAACGTCGGATCGGTGTGCCCGAAATAGGTATAGGGAATCACGGCGTGGTGGAGCAGCACCACCAGCGTCAGGAATGTCCGGGCGTGATCGAGCGCGGCGTTGCGCGCCCGGGCGCGCGGGCGGGCCTGAAGCTCGATCTTCGCGGCCGCCGCCGATTGTGTAACCGATATGACCATACGCCCCCCGGCGTCGCTGCTGCCCGGCCCGTGCAGCGGATGGGACGTTCGCATCCCCCTCGCCGCGGGGCGTCATGCAAACGTCGTCCAAGGCTGCGCGAGCCGGAATGAGTGGATGAGCTCGTGTGACCTATGGCACCGTCATTCGCTGGAGTCGCCCGCAAGCGGGCGAATGACGGCGCCGGACTACCAGATGTCGTCTTTGGTGCTGCAAATCAGCAAGTGCCGCGGTCCGCAAGCCGGTTTCTCACACATGCCGATTTCCGCTCCCGATATCCTTACGAACCGACGACCTATGAAGTTACGGCCGGGACGGTCGTGGGTTGCGCATTTCTTCGGCGCCGGGACCGATGGCCGAAGGAACCGGTTCCCCGCCTCATCGTTAGTGAGGCGCCGCGCCGGCACGGCGCAGAACCGGAGGACCATACCGTGACACTTCTCAAATGGGCGCTGCTGTTCTTCGTGATCTCGGTGGTGGCCGGTATTCTCGGCTTCACCGGCATCTCGGCAGCTTCCGCCGACATTGCGCGGATCCTGTTCTATATCTTCCTGGTGATCTTCCTCGTGCTCCTGATTCTCGGGCTTACGATTTTCAGAGTGTAGCACGCCATCAGGTCAGTGATCGAAACGACCGCCGCGCCGGTATGGCCTCGCGCCCGCCGCGCGGCGGGCTGTCACCGGGTTCAATCAGCTGCGACCTCCTCGATCCGCACCTTGTCCGGATAGAACGCCAGGTGGCCCGAGATCTCGGTCATCGCCGGGAAGGGCGCCTCGTAGCTCCAGATCGCATTGTCCAATGTCTTGCCGTTGGCGACGACGCTGAAATAGCTCGCATCCCCCTTGTACGGACAATGGGTGACACGATCAGTCTTCTGCAAGGCCGCCATGTTGGCGTCGGCCCGCGGCACGTATTGAACCGCGGGGTAGCTCGCTTCCTTCAGCGTCAACGCACGGGCGGTGTCGGCAATCACGACGCCGTCGGCGATCACCCGTACGCGTTTCGGGTTGGGGGTGACGGTGATCGGATGATCCGGTCCTGGAAGCTTCATGTCGTCGTCCTCACGATTCGGCCTTTTGGGTGCGTCACCCAGTCCGACGTATCTCGTCTGATCCCGGTATATAGTGGTTCCGCGCGTGACCTCGAAAGCGGTTCGCGCTAGATTTCAATATCACGGTCCCGCGAGAATGCCTTGATTCGCCGTGCTCGGCGGGCCACTGATGGGAGCTGCAGCCAAGCCGCGGGCCCTGCGGGCTACATCGTCTACGGGATGCGGCGCCGGCCCGACACAAGGAGATGCACCGGGATGCCCATGGATGCCCACGATATCGAGCAGATGATCAAGTCTGCCATCCCTGACGCCCAGGTGACGATTCGCGATCTCGCTGGCGACGGCGACCACTACGCCGCGACGGTGATCTCGGAATCGTTCCGCGGCAAATCCCGCGTGCAGCAGCACCAGCTCGTCTATCAATCGCTGCGCGGCCAGATGGGTGACGTGCTGCATGCTCTGGCGCTGCAGACCGGGGTGCCGGACCAGCGCTGACCATTCAGGGGCAGATCGCGCAGCACGCATCCGGGGGAGATGGCGGTGGACAATCCGCGTGGTGCGCTGTTTCGCGTCATCGAGCCGAACCGGCACAGCCGGGTCACCTTCGTCGAGCTGTTCTTCGATCTCGTCTTCGTCTACGCGGTCACGCAGATCTCGCACTATCTGATCGGCCATTTCTCGCCGCTCGGCGCCGCCCAGACGGCCGTTCTGTTTCTCGCGGTCTGGTGGGTGTGGGTCTACACCGCCTGGGTGACCAACTGGCTCGATCCCGAGAAGGCGCTCGTCCGAGGTCTCTTGTTCGCGCTGATGCTGGCGGGCCTCGTTCTGTCGATGTCGATCCCGCGGGCGTTCGAGGACCGCGGCCTGTGGTTCGCCATGGCCTACGCCGCCATGCAGGTCGGCCGGACCGCGTTCTGGCTGACCGCGACGCCGCCGCAGCGATTGGCCGTCCGTCGCAACGCCGCCCGCATTCTCTCCTGGCTCAGTGCCTCCGCAGTGCTCTGGCTGCTCGGCGGCCTTGCCGAGGGCCCGGCGCGGATGGGGCTGTGGGGGGCGGCGCTCACCCTGGAATATGTGTCGCCGGCCGTCCGCTTCTGGGTCCCCGGGCTGGGTGCATCCACCGTCGAGGACTGGATGGTCGAAGGCGGCCACATGGCGGAGCGCTGTGCGCTGTTCATCATCATCGCGCTCGGCGAATCCATCGTCGTCACCGGCGCGACCTTTGCCGAGCTCGACTGGACCGGAGCCAACATTGCCGCCTTTGCCAGTGCCTTCATCGGCACGGTGGCGATGTGGGCGGTGTATTTCAACCGCGGCGCTGAGGCGGGATCGGAGGTGATTTCGCAGTCGGCGCAATCCGGGCTGATGGCGCGCTCGGCCTACACCTACCTGCACATGCCGATCGTCGCCGGCATCATCGTTTCGGCGGTATCGGACGAGATCATCCTGAAGCACCCCCTCGGGCATACCGGCCTGAATACGGCGGCGACAACGATCGGCGGTCCGTTCGTGTTTCTGCTCGGGACCATCCTCTTCAAGTTCAACATCCGCGGCTTCCTGCAGCTGTCGCACGGCGCTGGCCTGCTGGCGCTGATCGGGCTCGGCTGGTTCGCGACCGAACTGTCGCCGCTCGTGTTGTCGGCGCTGACGAGCGCGCTGCTGGCGATCGTCGCGCTATGGGAGACGCTGTCGTTGCGGTCGAAGCCGGAGCCTCACGCTTCGGCGACGAGCGCCTGAACCGAGAACATTTTTTCCGCATCCGTCCACACGGTCTGGACTTTCCAGCCGGAGCCGCGGGCCAGCGCGCCGAAGCGCTCGATGCTGTATTTATAGCTGTTCTCGGTGTGGATGCTCTCGCCGGCCCGGAACGAGAGAGTGGTGCCGAGCAGCCGCACGGTTTGCGGCTTTCGTGCCACCAGATGCATCTCGATGCGGTGCTGCTCGCGATTGTAGATCGCGCGGTGAACGAAGGCGGACAGGTCGAAATTGCCGCCGAGCTCCCGGTTGATCCGCAACAGCAGATTGAGATTGAAACACGCGGTCACGCCGGCGGCGTCGTTGTAGGCGGCATGCAGGACGCGCTCGTCCTTCTCCAGGTCGACCCCGACGATCATCAGCGCGCCGGTCCCCAGGATCTCGCGTGCCGAGCGCAGGAACCGGCACGCCTCATGCGGCTCGAAATTGCCGATCGTCGATCCCGGAAAGAAGCCGACCTTCGGCTTGCCTTCGATGGCATCAGGCAGTTTGAATGCGGTGGTGAAATCCGCGATGACCGGGTGCACGGCCAGCTGCGGGAAGTCGCGGCGCAGGCTGTCGGCCTGTGCGGTCAGGAACTCGCCGGAAATATCGACCGGCACGTAGGCCGCGAAGCGGCAGCTCTCCAGCAGCAGCCGTACCTTGGTGGTGGCGCCAGCGCCGAACTCGATCAGCGCAGCATCGTCGGGAATGACCGCCGCGATCTCGGCGCCGCGATCCCTGAGGATGCCGAGCTCGGTGCGCGTCGGGTAGTACTCCGGCAGGCGCGTGATCTGCTCGAACAGGTCTGATCCGGCGGCGTCGTAGAAATATTTCGGCGATAGCTGCTTGGGCTGCTGGGTGAGGCCTGCGACTGCGTCTGTCGCAAAGGCCGACGTCTTGTCGTCGGGGAGATGGGCATCGAGCAGCGCGTTGACGTGCACGTTCATGATACTCTCCTGGACGCGCACACGCGCGACTGTCGGGCAACGAATGCTGATAGCTCAGGCATAGTCCGCGAGCCGGAGCCCGGTGAATTGCCAGCGATGATGTGGATAGAAGAAGTTGCGATAGGTGACGCGGCTGTGGCCCGCCGGCGTCGCGAGCGATGAGCCGCGCAGCACCAGCTGATTGACCATGAACTTGCCGTTGTACTCGCCGAGCGCGCCTTCCGTGGCACGATAGCCGGGATAGGGGCTGTAGGCGCTGCGGGTCCACTGCCAGACAATGCCGAAGGCGTCGCTGAGCTGGTTGCCGCGCGCGGCGACCTCCCACTCCATCTCGGTCGGCAGATGCTTGCCGCGCCAGCGTGCGAATGCGTCGGCCTCATAGTAGCTGACGTGGCACACGGGTGCATCCGGATCGACCGGCCGCAGCCCTCCCAGCGTCATGATGCGCCATTCGCCCTCGACCTTGTACCAATGGCCGGGCGCCTGCCAGCCCTCGCGACTGGCGGCGGCGAAGCCGTCCATGAGCCAGAGCGTGGCGGTCCGGTAGCCGCCGTCATCCATGAAAGCGAGCCACTCGGCATTGGTGACGAGATTGCGCGCGATGCCCACCGGCCCGACGAGTGCGCGATGGGCTGGCTCCTCATTGTCGAAATGGTAACCATCACCGGCGTGTCCGACGGTATGGATGCCCTCGGGGAGGTGAATCCAATCCGCGCCCCGGCCTGCCGGGGCAGGAAAGGTCCAGGATGGATCATAGGCCGGGGCCGTCGGGTTCTGCGCGAATGCGTGCAGGATGTCGGTCAGCATCAGCTCCTGGTGCTGCTGCTCGTGATTGAGGCCGACCTCCACCAGCGGCGCCACAGCGGCCAATGTGGCAGGCTCGGCGCTGCCCAGGAAGTCCGCCATCGCCGCGTCGACGTGTTGCCGATATGCCGTGATGTCGGCCACGCCCGGCCGGGTGATCAGGCCGCGCTCGCCCCGCGTGTGGCGCGGGCCGGCACTGACGTAATAGGAATTGAACAGGAACGCGTAATCGGCGTGAAAAGGGATATATCCCCGGCAGTGCTCGCCCAGCACGAACTGCTCGAAAAACCAGGTCGTATGGGCGCGATGCCATTTGGCCGGACTGGCGTCCGGCATCGACTGGATGACCTGATCTTCCGGGCTCAGCGGCGCCGCACGCCGCTCGGTCTCGCCCCGAACGGCGAGGTACGCCTCGGTCAGGCGCCCGGCGAGGGAGCCGGACCCGGTCTGAAGCGTATCAGTGTCGGGGATGGAGGCCGTAGCGGAGGCAGAACTGGTCACGAGGGTCTCCGTTTGCCAGCAGAAAACGATGTTCGACGGAACAAGTTCCTTTCGACAGTTCGTCCTAAATAGGGGCTTGGTTACGGGATGAAACCCTCGTGGCGGCTATAATATTGCTGCCGTCAGCCTATGGTCCGGCCGGGGGGGCCTGGGTCGCGGGCCGATCCTCGGCATTTTACTTTGGCTGAACAACGGTTTGCGCTACATATAGAAGAGTGGCGATCGGCTGCGGGCGAAATCCGTCCGATGGCGATCAGCGCGGACCGAGCCCCAGGCGTTCCTTGAGGCGCCCTAGAGGAAGCGAAGATGAGCATTGAGCAATTCATTGACAATGAAGTGAAGTCGAACGACGTCGTCCTGTTCATGAAGGGGACGCCGCAGTTTCCGCAGTGCGGATTTTCGGGCCAGGTCGTGCAGATCCTGGACCACGTCGGCGTCGGCTATAAGGGCCTCAACGTTCTCGAATCCGCCGAGCTGCGCAACGGCATCAAGACGTTCTCGAACTGGCCGACGATTCCGCAGCTCTACGTGAAGGGCGAGTTCGTCGGCGGCTGCGACATCGTGCGCGAGATGTTCCAGAGCGGCGAGCTGCAGCAGCTGTTCACCGACAAGGGCATCCCGGTCGGCACGGCGGCCTCCGCCTGAGCTACCCGGTCCGAAAGATCGGCGCGACCCGATTCGAGGTCGTCGTCACCGACATCACCAAGCTCGGCGTTGACGCCATCGTCAACGCCGCGAACACGTCTCTGCTCGGCGGTGGTGGCGTCGACGGCGCGATCCACCGTGCGGCGGGACCGGACCTCGTCATGGAATGCCGCATGCTCCATGGCTGCAAGACTGGCGAGGCCAAGATCACCAAGGGCTACCGGTTGCCCGCCCGTCATGTGATCCACACGGTCGGCCCGGTCTGGCAGGGCGGCGACCGCGGTGAGCCGGAGCTGCTGGCCTCGTGCTACCGCCGCTCGATTGAGCTGTGTCACAACCACCTGCTGTGTTCCGTCGCCTTTCCCGCAATCTCGACCGGCATCTTTCGCTTTCCCGCTGATCGCGCCGCCTCGATTGCGGTCGCCACTACGATCGAGGCCATCAGCGGCGAAACCTCGCTGTCGCAGATCGTGTTCTGCTGCTTCTCCGAGGCGAGCGCCGAGCTGCACGACGAGGCGTTGAGTAAGGCGATCGAGAGCCGCGCTCGCAAGGGGGCGCCGCGATAACGGCGGCCGCCTGTGTGGCCGGCTGGTTTACGCAGCCCTCGCGTCATGATCGTCATGCGCCGCGCACGATCTCCCTGACATGGCCGATCGCTTCCTCAATCATAGCGGCTGACACGTCGAGATGCGTGCAGGCACGGATGCGGCCGTCCATCATCGCCAGCAGCACGCCGCGCTTGCGTAGTTCACTCACCATCTTGTCGCCTGACACGCCGGCGCCATCCGGCTTGAAGAACACCAGATTGGTCTCGGGCTCCTGCACCTCGACGCCCTGGATCTGCGACAGCCCGCGCGCCAGCGCCCGCGCATTGGCGTGATCCTCGGCGAGCCGGCCGACGTGATGATCGAGCGCGTAGATGCAGGCCGCCGCGACGACGCCGGCCTGGCGCATCGCGCCGCCGAGCCGCTGCTTCCAGCGCCACACTTCGTCGATGAAGGCGGCGCTGCCGGCGAGCACGCCGCCGATCGGCGCGCCCAGTCCCTTGGAGAAATCGATCCAGGCCGAGTCCCAGCCCGCGGTCATCTCGGCCGCGGGAATGCCGGTGGCGACGGTCGCGTTGAGCAGCCGCGCGCCGTCCATATGCGTCGCCATGCCATTCGCCTTGGCGATCTCGACGATCTCGTCGAGATCAGCCTTCTTCCAGATCGTGCCGCCGCCGATATTGGCGGTCTGCTCGACGCTGACGACGGTCTGCGGCGGCTGATAGCGCGAGCGCGGATGCAGCGCCGCCCGGAATGTCTCCGGAGTGAACTGCCCGTCGGGGCCCTTCAGCTGCGTCACCTGGAAACCACCGAGCGCCGCATGCGCGCCGCCCTCGCGCGAGATGATGTGCGCGGTCTCGTGCGCCAGGATCTCGTCGCCCGGCCGGCAATGCACCAAGGTCGCCGCGACATTGCACATCGTGCCCGACGGCATCAGCACCGCCGCCTCCTTGCCGAGCAGGGCGGCGACGCGGGCGGTGAGCGCGTGCACGGTCGGGTCGTCGCCGATCTGCTCGTCGCCGACCTCGGCCCGCGCCATGGTTTCGCGCATTGCGGGCGTCGGGCGGGTCTGCGTGTCCGACAGCAGATTGACGCGCACGGGCGGCGCCTTGGGATCGCGCGGGGGCGGGGTGTAATACATCAGCAGTCCTCGTTCGCTTATCACGACCCGACCTTACCCAACTCGCAACGCTCCCGCAAAACGCCTCCTCGACTACGCCGCGCGCGGCGGGTTGAGCCAGATGTCCGGCCGCCGCAACGGCTTGCTCTCGATCGGCTCGGCGACCAGCGGCGGCGCCGCGGTGCAGTCGAACACCCAGGGTTCGAGCGGGCTCTGCCGCGACGGTGAAAGCAGCAGCGCGGCGCCCGGGCGCTGCCGCTTGACGTTCCAGCCCATGTTCACCGCGGCCCAGCCCACCAGCATGGTGTGCCATTCGTCGGTGAGCTCGCGCGAGTCGTCGAAACAGTGGAGAAGCTCGAGCGCGTAGGGATCGTGGCGAAGCTGCGCATCGGCAAAGGTGAGCCCGGTCCCGACATGGCGGATCACATGGGCTGTCGCATCGGACTGGACGTGCCAGCAGGAGCGTTCGAGGATGTCGAAGACGGTCGAGGGATAGAGGCCGTCGTTGAAGCGATAGCGGACGCCGGAGGTCCGTGCGCGTAACGGCGGAGCGGTGAGCGGCGGCGCCCGCAACGGCGGCAGAGGCGGAGCACCGACCGCATCGGTCGGCAACGCACCAAAGATGATATTGCGCCTGTTGAACTCCATGGCGAACGCCCCGCTACTTTACAACTGCAGACAGTGAATCACGGGACGGATTCCCTGTCAGCCCAGGTTGGGGCGAATTCGTGGCAAGTGTGGCATTCGGGAATCGGTTCGCCGCATCCGAAACCCCAAAAAGCAAAGGCCCCGGCGCGTGCCAGGGCCTTCGGATTATCAGATGGTGCCGGACCGCGGTCCGGTCAAGATCAGCGCGAGTAGAACTCGACGATCAGATGCGGCTCCATCTGCACCGCGAACGGCACGTCCGACAGCGCCGGGATGCGGATGAACTTCGCGGTCATCTTGCCGTGATCGGCCTCGATGTAGTCGGGCACGTCACGCTCGGCGAGCTGGCTCGCTTCCAGCACCACGGCGAGCTGCTTCGAGGCTTCCTTGACCTCGATCACGTCGCCCGGCTTGACCTGGTAGCTCGCGATGTTGACCTTGCGGCCGTTCACCTTGATGTGGCCGTGGTTGATGAACTGGCGCGCGGCGAACATGGTCGACACGAACTTGGCGCGGAACACGACGGTGTCGAGACGGCGCTCGAGAATGCCGATCAGGTTCTCGCCGGTGTCGCCCTTGAGACGGCCGGCCTCGACATAGATGCCGTGGAACTGGCGCTCGGAGATGTTGGCGTAATAGCCCTTCAGCTTCTGCTTGGCGCGCAGCTGCACGCCGAAATCGGACAGCTTGCCCTTGCGGCGCTGGCCGTGCTGGCCGGGGCCGTATTCCCTGCGGTTGACGGGGCTCTTCGGGCGGCCCCAGATGTTCTGGCCCATGCGGCGATCGATCTTGTACTTCGCCTCACTGCGCTTAGTCATCGCGTCCTCTTCAAGTCTTTCGTTCGGGTTTGAGGAAACGCGCCCTCCTGTGTGTCCGGGAAATCCGGTCCACCGACAGACCCCTCCCCAAAGCATGAAGGGAGAAGGCCACGGGTCGCGAAACGCAACGCGGGCCGAAAGCGGCCCGCGAGCAGGGGGTTCTTAGGCGAGAAACTGCCGGCTTGTCAAACCGCAACGGCCGCTTTTGCCGGCAAAATCACCCTTTCGGCCCCTTCAGGACGGTCATTTTCCGCCGCCCCGCCTCGCATCCCAGGTCGGCTTCCGCCGGACTGCGCCCGGGAACCGGGCAGGCCCGCAGCTCGGCTGCGATCTCGCCATTCAGCACCTGCTCGAGTCGGATCGCGGTCCGGGCGATCATGGCGCCGTCGGTAACCCGGTGGTCCCAGCGGATCAGGATGGGAATCGTCTGGTCGGGCTGGACGACGTCGTAATTGATGATGAACGGTCCCGGGCTCAGGGCGTGCAACTGGCCGCCTCCGCAGGCGGCGATGCTGGTGACGGAGAAATTGCCGAACCAGTTGGCGCGCTGGCGGCCGAAATTCAGCCCGACCCACCAGGCGAACCGGCGCAGCGGCAGCGGCAGCCGGGTCGCGCGCATGATCTTGCGGAACATGGCGACGTCGTCGACCGGCGCCTCCTTGCCCTGGCGGATCAGGGCGTCGATCTCGGCCAGCGACATGGCCTCAGGCCCGGAGACGCGCTGCGGCAGCACGCAATCCTCGCCATTCTCGACCCGGGCAATGGTGACGGTGGCGACGCTGCGCGGCAGCTCGTAAAGGCAGCGCCGCGGCCACCCGGTGTAGAGCGTGCGCAGGACCGGCTCGTCACGGGCGACCAGGGCGAACGCCTTGACGAAGATCGCGGCGAAACCGGGCGGGTGGACGGCCGCGGCGCGGGCCTCCAGCAGCGGACCGATCTGGATCGTCCGGGCCAGCGACACGAACGGCACGCCGCGCGAGGCATGCATCAGATCGATGATCAGACGGCGGTGCAGCGAAATCGGCCTGGTCGTTCCGCGCATCCTGAACCTGTCGCTCCCGTTTGTTGTGCTTGGCCTGATCCGGCTCCCCGGCGGCGGCTGCTGTTAACACCGCAGGCCGGGTTACGGAAGCGCCGCTCTAGGGCGCCGGTGCGGCCAGCGGCCCGAACACGGCCAGCGACGTGCCCAAAATCGTCTTCTTCGTCATGGGCTTCTCCCCCAATCCTGTTTTTCGTTTGGAACGTGAAGCGGCCCTGAATCAGCGCTTGATCCCCTCGAAGCTTGCGGCAATGCCGCGCTGGAACAGGGACCAGTCGAAGCCGAGCGCCAGCGCGACGTAGCCGCGCGCGATCATCGCATTGGCCTGATCGGAGCTGCGCGCGGCGCCGCCGATCGGCACGCCCGATCTGAGGATGCCGGCCTCGGCGCGGGCGATGAGGGATTTCACCAGGGGATCATCGAGTTGCCCGCGCTTGTTGATCGAGGTCGCGAGATCGCCCGGGCCGATCACCGCGATGTCGATGCCGGGCGTGGCCATGATCTCGTCGATGCGCTCGACCGCTTCGACATGCTCGATCGTGACCATGCAGATCATGTCGTCATCGGCCGTCGCCATGTAATCCGCCATCGACACGTTCCAGTGGAACGGCGCGTGGAACGGACCCCACAGGCGGTCGCCGCGGGGTGGGTAGCGCACGCTGCGCACCGCCTTCTCGGCGTCCGCTCGGCTCGAAATCATCGGGAAGTTGATGCCGAGCGCGCCGAGGTCCATCGGCGCCTTCGCCAGATGCGGCTCGTTGGCGGCGATCCGCACCAGCGGCACGCAGGGCGTGCCCGCGGTGGCGGTGATCATCGCGTGCGCGGTGGAGAGATCGATCGGCCCATGCTCGAGGTCGACGATGATCCAGTCGAGCTGTTGCGCCATGATGCGCACGGTCTGGATGCTCGGGATGGTGGCGATGGCGCCGAACGTCGGCCGCCTGTCGCGCCAGGCCTGCTTGAGGCGGTTGAGCGGTTGGGGCGGTGCGGACATCGGCGGTCTCCGTCAGGCCGGGACGCGGCCGCCGAAATAGGGCGTGAGCGCGCGGCCGAGCTGATGTGGCTTGTTCGAGGTGAAGATCATGGTGGCGCCGCCATCGTCGGCGTCGCCAGCCGGGGGGCCCAGCAGGTCGACGACGCGGCGCGCGATCGCCGGTGCCGGATCGATCCAGGTGACGGGCCAGGGCGCCAGGCGTTCGAGCAGGTCGAGCAGCAGCGGATAATGCGTGCAAGCGAGCACGACCGTGTCGGTTCGATCAGCGGGATCGGCGGCGTCGCCCACGAAGCAGGGTGCGATCTCGGCGGCGATGGCCGCGTCGCTGACCTGCGTTCCGCTGAGCGCGGCCTCCGCCAGTGACGCAAGCTCCGGCGAGCCGACCAGGGTGACGTTGCAGCCTTGCGCAAAATCGCGGATCAGCGCGTGGGTGTATTCGCGCTGCACGGTCGCCTTGGTGCCGAGCACGGAGACGCGCCTGGTCTTTGACTGCGCGCAGGCCGGCTTGATCGCCGGCACGGTGCCGACGAAGGGCGTCGGGTAGGCGGCCCGCAGCGGCGCCAGCGTCTGCACGGAGGCGGTGTTGCAGGCGATCACGACGAGGTCGGGCCGGTGCGCGGCGATCAGCTCGCCCATCAGCGGCACCACGCGGGCGACCAGCGCCTGCTCGCTGTGATGGCCGTAGGGAAAGAAGGCGTCGTCGGCGACATAGACGTAGTGGGCGTCAGGCCGCGCCCGCACCACCTCGCGCAGCACGGACAGGCCGCCGAGGCCGGAGTCGAACACGAGAATCGTAGGGCGATGGGTCACGCAGCGAGTGTACCGGAATGGGAGGGGCGATTCAGTCGGTTTTTCTGCGGGGTTTGGCGGCAGTGAGGCGCTTGGGTGTGTTCCCGCGGCAGAAGGGAAGGTTCAAAAACGCGCATGTGGGCCAAGCTGGCCATCCAGAAACCGATGTCCTCCCGGCGAACGCCGGGATCCATGACCACCGGCGGAAATTGGCGCCAAGGCCGTCCGCTCCAGCGTGCCTCAAACAACCGCCGCGGCGTAGGGGTCCCGGGTCGGCGCCGCGCCAACGCTTGCGCGTTGCCGCAGCTTGCCGGACGACAGCGGAAATGAAAGCGACATTGCGAGCGCAGTGTTCAGCCCGGAGACGTCGCTGACGGGTGTTCGGGGACATAGTTGACAGTTGTGGGGTCGCGCAGATCAATCGCTGCGCTCCTCGCAAGGACGGCGGTGAGACATGGGCAAAACATGCATTCTCATTCTCGCACCCGCTTTCGCGTCCGAGTGTTGCTCATCTGGTCGCCCTCCTAACAATGAGGGCGCGGGAAAGGCCGGGTGCCGGTCGCACCCATGGCCCGCCTGCGAAAAAAATGCAGGCGGCAGGAACCACAGGTACGGGCCGGATCATCCCGGCCTTCCCCGCGCAATGGTTTGAACGGCTTATACGTGATCTCCCCGGGGATCGGCTTTCTTGCCCCCGTCGCCAGCGCGCTCGTCGAACTTGCAGCGCCAGCTTGGCATCAGCACCGGGATGCCAGGACCACACGACTTCGCCGTACGCATCGGATCGTTCGTCGGCATGATCGCTCACGCTGCAACCCGACACGCCCACCGCATCCCGCACCCAACGCTCGTGACGATCGCGATGCGCCCCTCAATCGGGGCGGGACGCGATACCATAGCATTGAATTCTGAAAAACGGAAGATGAAAATTCGGATTTTCTGGCGGCACCGTCCAGCGGGAGCATACGAGCCGCGATTGGCGTCACGTATAACATTAGTATTGACTGATTGATTAGTGGTTGCTATTGCTTTCGCATGATCCAGTCTGAACCCATCACGGCCGTCATGCGCGCGCTGGCCGATCCCACCCGGCGCGCGGTGTTCGAGCGCATCGTCGCGGCCGACGAGATCACCGTCGTCGAGCTCACGCGCGGCAGCACCGTCACGCAGGGCGCCATCTCGCAGCATCTGAAATCCCTGAAGCAGGCCGGCCTGGTCTGCGAGCGCCCCGAGGGCCGCAAGGTCTATTACCGCGCCGAGCCACGCGGCCTGGAGCCGTTGGCCGACTGGATGAGCCATTACGGCGTGTTCTGGTGCGACCGCTTCGCCAATCTGAAAAAACTGCTGAAGGACATCGATCCATGAACCAGGCCGTGAACGCGGACACGCAGGCCATTGTCGTCGAGGACATCTTCCCGCATGCGCCGGAGGTCATCTGGAAAGCCCTGACCAATGGCGAGCTGATCGGCCGCTGGCTGATGGCGCCCAAGGGTTTTGAGCCCGTCATCGGCAATCGCTTCACCTTTCAGACCACGCCGGCGGGCCAATGGGACGGCACCATCCACTGCGAGGTGCTGGAGGTCGTGCCGAACGAGCGGCTGTCCTACGCGTGGAGGGGCGGCCATGACAGCAATGTCGGCTACGGCGCGAAGCTGGAGACGGTGGTCACCTTCAGCCTGTCCAGAGCGGACACGGGCACGCGCCTTCGCCTCGTGCATTCCGGCTTCGTGCTGCCGGCCAACGAGACGGCGTATCGCAAGATGGGCGAGGGCTGGAAGACGGTGGTCGAGAAGCTCGATCAGATCGTCGCCGAGCAGGCGTCATCGCAGCGGCCGCACTGAGGAGAGCAACATGACCAATTCCTATGTCGGGGGCTGCGCCTGCGGGGCGGTGCGTTACGAGATCAAGGGCGAGCCGGCGGTCATGCTGGATTGCCAATGCCGGCAATGCCAGCGCGACAGCGGCACCGGCCATCAGTCGCACCTGACCTTCGTCGCGGCGGAGGTGAAGGTCGACGGCGAGGTGTCGCATTTCCAGACCATCGGCGATGGCGGTACGGTGAAGCGGCGGGCGTTCTGCCAGACCTGCGGCTCGTCGATGCACCTGACGTTTCCGGCGATGCCCGATGTGTTCATCGTCACGCCCGCAAGCCTCGACGATCCCAGCCGCTACCGGCCGCAACTGGTGTCGTGGACCGCCGCCGGACATCCCTGGGATCACCTCGATCCGGCGCTGCCGAAATTCGAGAAGATGCCGCCGCGGTGAGTTTACCACGCGGGATGCGAGACTTGGGAGCGTGGTCGTTTCGGTGACGGCCCAAGACCGTCACCGAAATCCTCCGACCGAAATCCAACCAGCCACAGACCCAAAACCCCGGCACGGACGTTCAGGGATCTGAGGTTGGAGCGGGTGTTTTGGAGGAGATCCGCATGGCGCCAGAGTGTGCGCAGTCGACCGTGTACTTCGATGGATCCTGTCCGCTGTGTCGAGCGGAGATCGGCTATTACGGCCGGACCGATCAGGCGGGTGCGCTGTGTTTCGTCGACGTCTCCGAACCAGGCGCGGAAACGCCGGATGGCGTGACCCAGCAACAGGCGATGGCGCGGTTTCATGTGCGTGCCAGTGACGGGCGCCTGCTCTCGGGCGCTGCGGCGTTCGTCGAGATCTGGCGCCGTCTGCCGCGTTGGCGCTGGGCGGCGCGTGTGGCCTCGATGCCGGGCGCGCTGGCGGTCCTGGAGTTCGGCTACAGGCTGTTTCTTCCCGTGCGGCCATTGATCTCGCGCGGCCTGGGCCGCATCCTGCAGCGTGGGAAGCAGGAGGGACGCGGAGCGTGACCGGGCAGGCTGGCGGCACGATGTCGCGCTTTCTCAACTGGTTCTTCCGCAATCGCGCGACCGGCGAGATCACGATCGCCCAGATGCCGAACCCGGCGCTGTGGATCGTGCTGGTGGGAAGCCTCGTGGGCTGGGCCTTGCACCCGCCGGGTCGGACGGGCGCGAATCTGGATTGTCTGGTGAAGGCCGGTCTCGTCGTCTGGGCCGTCGATGAGCTCGTGCGCGGCGTCAATCCCTGGCGCCGCTGTCTCGGGGCCGCCGTGCTGATCTACGAGGTCTCGACGTTGGGATGGACGTGAGCAGATGTGTGTGACGCGCCCCGATGTTGTCGGTCGCTTGATATGCATCAACCGGCAAAGACGGCTGCTGACCGATTGTGGGCTATGAAGTCGTCCGGCCTCGATGGCATGGAGCTGTCTCGGGCGTTCTGCGTAGGCCTTCGCCGGACAGGAACTGCGGCCTCATGAGTCCGACCACGATCAACGACGCGAGCGCTGCCGCGCGTCCGGAGCATCCGGGTGCCGCACCCGTGTTTCGCGCCCGCAAGCTCTCCAAGACCTACCGCATGGGCGAGGTCGAGGTGCATGCGTTGCGCGACGTCGATCTCGACATCTACGAGGGCGAGTTCGTGGTGCTGCTCGGCCCCTCGGGATCCGGCAAGTCGACCTTGCTCAACATTCTCGGCGGGCTGGACAGCCCGACCTCGGGCGAGGCGCAGTGGCGCGATCATCAACTGGTCGGCGCCGGCGATGCCGAGCTGACGCGCTACCGGCGCGAACATGTCGGCTTCGTGTTCCAGTTCTACAACCTGATCCCGAGTCTGACGGTGCTCGAGAACGTCGCGCTGGTCACCGAGATTGCCGACAGGCCGCTCGATCCGCGCGAGGTGCTCAAGCTCGTCGGGCTCGAGCGGCGGATCGACCACTTTCCCTCGCAGCTCTCCGGAGGCGAGCAGCAGCGCGTCGCGGTGGCCCGCGCCATGGTCAAGGCGCCCGACGTGCTGTTGTGCGACGAGCCGACCGGCGCCCTGGACTACGAGACCGGGAAGGTGGTGCTCGCCGCGATCGCGCGCGCCAACGCGCAGCTCGGGACGACCACGATCATCATCACGCACAATGCGGCGATCGCCGGCATGGCCGATCGCGTGCTGCGGCTCGGCGGCGGGCGCATCGTCGGCGAGGAGCGCAATGCACGGCGGCTGTCGGCCGAGGAGGTGCATTGGTGAGCCTGCTGGACCGCAAGCTGTGGCGCGACATCGGTGCGATGCGCGGGCAGGTGATCACGATCGCGCTGCTGGTGGCGGCCGGCGTCGCGGTGTTCGCAGGCTCGGTCTCGACCTATCTGTCCCTGCGCGACGGCTGCGAGCAGTTCTATGCCGATGGCCGGTTTCCGCAGATCTTCGTCACGCTGAAGCGGGCGCCGCTGGCGCTGGTGCCGCGACTGAGCTCCATCGCCGGCGTGGTCGCGGTCGAGCCGCGCATCGTGCGCGAGGTGATCGTCGACTGGCCGGCGGCGTCGCAGCCGGTCTCGGCGCGCCTGGTGTCGCTGAGCCGCGCGGGCGACGAAGCGCTGGCGCGTTTGCATCTGCGGCGCGGCACGGCGCCCGAGCCGGGGACCGCGCGCAGCGCCGCGGTCAATGAGGCGTTTGCCGAGGCCAATGGCGTCAATCCGGGCGACGACATCCGCGTGCTGCTCAATGGCCGCGTGCAGGGCTTCCGGGTCTCCGGCATCGCCTTGTCGCCGGAATATGTCTACGCGGTGAAGCCGGGATTGCCGATCCCCGACGATCGTCTCTACGCCATCCTGTGGGTCGACCGGAGCGCGGCCGAGGCCGCCTTCGATATGAAAGGGGCGTTCAACGACGCCGTGATCGCGCTCGCCCCGGGCGTCGATCCCAAGCCCGTGATCGAGGAGCTCGATCGGCTGCTCGAGCCCTATGGCTCGATCGGCGCGATCGCGCGGCGCGACCAGCCGTCGAACCGCTTTCTCGAGGACGAGTTGAACCAGCAGAAGGTGATGTCGATCACCATCCCCATCATCTTCTTCGGTGTCGCCACATTCCTGCTCAACGGCGCGCTCGGGCGGCTGGTCGCCGCGCAGCGCGAGCAGATCGCGGCGCTGAAGGCGCTCGGCTTTCCGACGCTGCGGCTCACCTTCCATTATCTCAAGCTGATGCTGGTGATCGTGCTGATCGGATCGGCGCTCGGCATCGCCGGCGGCGTCGGCTTCGGCCATGCCATGATATCGAGCTATCAGGGATTCTTCCGTCTGCCCGAGCTGCCATTCCGGCTGGCGCCCTGGGCGGCGGTGGCCGGCGTCGCGATCAGCGTCGCGGCGGGCGCGCTCGGCGTGGTCACGGCGCTTCAGGAGGTCGTCGGCCTTGCGCCGGCAGAGGCGATGCGGCCCGCGATGCCGCTGGGGTTCCGCCGCTCCTGGATCGAGCGCATCGTGCCCGGCACGGCGTTCGGCGCGCGGCGGATGATGATGCTGCGCAACGTCGCGGGGCGGCCGTTCCGTTCGCTGTTCACCATCATCGGCATCGCCTTCGCGGTGCCGATGATGGTGCTCGGGATCTTCTGGCGCGACGCCATCGGCGAGATGATCGAGCTGCAGTTCAACCTGGTCGAGCGCGGCAACGCCACGATCACGTTCATCCATCCGATGGACCGCGCGATCCTGCGTGACCTGGCGCGCCAGCCCGGCGTGCTCGCGATCGAAGGCCAGCGCATCGTTCCGGTGCGGCTGCGGGCCGGGCATCAGAGCTACCTCACCTCGGTGATCGGACTGGCGGCCACCGACGAGCTGCGCCGGCCGCACGATTCCGCACGTCGCCCGATCGTCGCGGCGCCCGACGGCATCACCCTGACCCGGCGCCTCGCCGAGCGGCTGGCGCTGGGCGCGGGGCAGGTCGTGACGGTGGAGGCGATGGAAGGCCGCCGCCGGCGACGCGACCTGCCGGTGAGCGCCATCGTCGACGAGGCGATCGGGATGGCGTCCTACATGGATATCGACACGCTCAATCGCTTCACCGGCGAAGGCGCGGTGATCTCGGCGGCGAGCCTCCATGTCGAGCCGGCGGCGCTGGCCGCGCTCGGCGCGAGGTTCAAGAGCATGCCGAAAATCGAATCCGTCACCATGAAGGCCTACACCCTCGCATCCTTCATCGAGAAGATCGCGGGCCTCGTGTTCGTCACCGCCGGCATCCTCACCGGCTTCGCCGCGATCATCACCGTGGGCGTGGTCTACAACAGCGCCCGTATCAGCCTGCAGGAGCGCGCCTGGGAGCTCGCGAGCCTGCGGGTGCTGGGCTTCACCCGCGGCGAGGTCGCGGGCATCCTGTTCGGCGAGTTCGCGCTGGACATCGTGGTCGGGATTCCGCTCGGCCTGTTGCTGTCGCACGCCATCATCGGGCTGATCGCGCGGCTGCATTCCAGCGAGAGCTTCCAGATCCCGGGCGTGATCGCGCCGCAGACCTACCTGATCGCGACGGCGGTGGTCTTGGCCAGCGCCGCGATCAGCGCCATCATCGTCCGCAGGAGGGTGGATCAGCTCGATCTGGTCGCGGCCCTCAAGACCAGGGAATGAGCATGCCACCCGTTTTGCGCCGCGTCGTCATCGTATCGAGCGTTCTGGCAGCGGCCGCCGTCATCGCCTGGATGATGATGCCGGGTCCGGTCCCGGTGGAGACGGCCGCGGTGACGAAAGGGCGGTTCGTTGCCACCGTCGATGACGACGGCAAGACGCGGGTGCGCCAGCGCTACGTCGTGGCGGCGCCGCTCGCCGGCCGTCTCGGGCGCATCCGCTTCAAGGCCGGCGACCAGGTCAAGGCCGACGACGTCGTCGCCACCATCACGCCGGCGCCGGCACCGCTGCTCGATCCGCGCTCCCGCCGCGAGGTCGAGGAGCAGCTCGGCGCGGCCGAAGCCAATGTCGAGCGGGCCAAGGAGGTGGTGGCGCGGGCGCAGGCGCAGAGCGCGCAGGCGAGCGCTGATCTTGCGCGCACCATGGCGCTGGCCGCCAGCGGCGCTGCGACGGCGCAGGCGCGGGAGCGCGCCGAGCTCGCGATGCGGATTGCCGAACGTGACCTGCGCGCCGCCGAATATGCCGACCATGCCGCCGAGCACGAGCTCAGCCAGCTCAGGGCGATGCTGGCGCGCTACGGGAGCAACACGGATACCGACGCGCCCGCGGATAGCTGGAACGTGACCGCACCGGTCGGCGGGCTGGTGCTGAAAGTGACCCAGGAAAGCGAAACGACGGTGCAGCCAGGCGAGGCGCTGCTCGAGCTCGGCGATCCCCGTGATCTCGAAGTGGTCATCGACGTGCTCAGCACCGACGCGGTCGAGATCCGTCCCGGCGCCGAGGTCACGATCGATCGCTGGGGCGGGGCAGGCCGCCTGTCGGGCCGGGTTCGCCGGGTCGAGCCGGCGGCCTTCACGAAGATCTCCACGCTGGGTGTCGAGGAGCAGCGCGTCAACGTGCTGATCGACATCGTCTCGCCGGCCGAGCAATGGCAGCGGCTCGGCGATGCCTATCAGCTCGATGCGCAGATCGTCGTCTTCACGCAGGAGGACGCGACCATCGTTCCGACCGGCGCGCTGTTCAAGCGCGGTGACGACTGGTCGGTGTTTGCGCTGAAGGATGGGCGCGCCGAGCTGCGCACCGTCCGGCTCATCCGGCGCTCGGGCCGGTTCGCCGCCGTGGCCGACGGCGTCGCCGGCGGCGATGTCGTGATCATCTATCCCAGCGACCGGGTCGCCGCCGGCGTCAAGGTGGCGCCACGCTGACCTGCGGCCGCCGCAGAAGCGTTCCTCAGCGCTGCGACGCCAATTCTCTCAGCCGCGCATGACGCGCCAGCGCATGCGCGATCAGACGATCCATGAGCGCCGGCTGGGGCAGGCCGGTGGCCTCCCACATCTTCGGATACATGCTGATGTTGGTGAAGCCCGGCAGGGTGTTCACCTCGTTGACATAGACCTCCTCGCCGCGGACGAAGAAGTCGACGCGCGCGAGACTCTCGCAGCAGAGCACGCCGAACACCTCGGTGGCCATCTTGCGGATGCGCGCGGCGAGCGCAGGTTCGACCTGCGCCGGGACGTGCAGCGAGGCGCCGGATGCGTCGGTGTACTTGGCTTCATAGGAATAGAAGCCGTGGCTGTCGGCGGGCACGATCTCGCCGAGCTCGGAAGCGGCGACCTTGCCGTCGGGATGCTCGAGCACGGCGCATTCGATCTCGCGCACCGGGCTGATGCAGCGCTCGATCAGGATCTTGCCGTCGAAGCGCAGCGCGAGGCGGCAGGCAGCGTCGAACTCCGCTTCGTTGCGCGCCTTGGAGATGCCGACCGAGGAGCCGAGATTGGCCGGCTTGACGAACAGCTCGGGCGAGCCCATCGCGGCGACCGCCGCTTCATAGCTCACCGCCGATGCGGCGGTCATCGTGACGAACGGCACGATCGGCAGGCCGGCGTCGCGCAGCAGGCGCTTGGCGACGTCCTTGTCCATCGCCGACGCCGATCCCATCACGCGGCCGCCGACATAGGCGACATCGGCGAGCTCCAGCGCGCCCTGCACGGTGCCGTCCTCGCCGTTCGGACCGTGCAGCACCGGGAAGACGACGTCGAAGGCGAGCTCGCGCAGGGGCCCGTCGCCGATGACCAGCGCGCGGCCCCGGCCGGCCGGCAGCAGCACGATCTGCGGGCCGTCCGCGGGTACGGTCAGGGCCGCGCCTGTGCCGTCATTCGCGGCGTCGGCCAGCACCCAGCGTCCCTCGGTGGTGATGCCGATCAGCGTGACGGCGTAGCGGCCGGCATCGAGCGAGCGGACAATGTTGGCCGCCGAGGCGCGCGAGACGTCGTGCTCCGCCGAGCGCCCACCGAACAGGATCGCCACGCGCGTCTTTGTCTCTGTCATCGTCCTCGTCCAGCCCTTGTCCTTGCGGTGCGCGACCGTACAGCGAGACGCCGAGGCGTGGCAATTGAGCTGTTGTGCCGGTGGACAAGGCGGCGCCACTCAACGCCAGCCGATCCCGCCGTCCGAGCACACCGCCGTCGTTCCACCTGAATGCATGCAGCTGCGATAGAGCGGCGGCTCGGTGAAGCGGCCCGACCAGATGCCGCGGCCGGCGCGGCGGGCGGCGCGCTGATCGGCGGTGTAAACGCCGCGCGAATATTGCGGCTCCTCGACCGCGAGCCCGCGCGCCACCATGAACTGGCCGAGATCCGTCGCGCCGGCTGCGCAGCGCGCGACGATGCGGCCGTAGCGATCGCCATCGACCGGCAGGCAGCGCAGAACCTTGCCGCGCGTGAACGTGTCCAGCGTGTTGGCGGCCAGCGCGCCGCAACGATATGGCTTGCGGTCGCGGCCGCGGCAGAGCTGCGCGCTTTCGGGCGCGTCGATGCCCCACAGGCGAATCCGCTCGCCATGAATGACCAGCGTGTCGCCATCGACGATGCTGATGCGGCCGACGAGCTCGGCGGCTGCGGCGGGGAAGCTGAGGAGAAGCGGCAGAACGAGGCAGGCGAGGCGGGGGAGGAGACGTCGCAAGATCGGCACCTGTGGCGCTGAGAGGGGCGTGATCGCTCGCTGCGCGAATCGATCGCGGATCATCCCGATCTATAGCGAAGTGGAGTTGCGCGATTGTGTGGCGAGCACCGCGACAGCAGCGGAGCGCAATCGGAGCAGGTCGTCGCGAGAGCGGTTCAGCGAAGGCCGGCGTCCGCGCGGCTGTCGGGTGCGCGCGCCGCGCGTTCGACCTCGGCGGCGAGCATGCTCAGATGCTCGGCCAGGCGCGCGAACAGCTCGCGCTTGTCGCGGTCGGTGGCGAGATCACGAATGAGGGCGCATTCTGCCGCGTCGGCCCGCAGCTTGTCCGGCTGGGTCATAAACTCTGACATGTTCCGCTTCCCTGCCGCGCCGGCAACAGTTCAGAACGGTGGATCTTCATGTTTGTTCCGGGTGTCGATGTATTTTTGCGAGTGCAGCGCTCGGTCCTGATCGGAGTACCTCCGCGGATCAGAGGCGACACACGACGCGCGCGGTTCGACTGTCTATCGTTCACCGGGCCACCATGTCGAGGCCGGATGTGCGGCCGAGATCTTGGTCTCGCGCAATGCCACCAGCGCGCTGCGCTTGTAGGGATGACCGCGAAGCCGCGAACAGTCCTGGCAGCGCATGTAGCGCTCGAGCTCATGGATCGGCGTCGTCTTGGCGCGCCTGATGACGTCGAGCGCGACCGTCTGATTGGTGTCGCAGCCGAGGCAGCGCACTTCGAGATAGTAGTAGCCCGCGTTCAGCGCATCGCCGAGCAGCGGCGACGGCTGCGCCGGTCCCTTGTAGCCGAGCATGCGCTTGTTCCAGGCGTCGCAGGCCAGACGATCCGCTTCCTTGCGTGCGCGCGCGGCCTGCTCCTGCGCGATGCGGATGCCGGCACCGTAGAGTCTCTCGCGCGATTTCGTCGTCATGGTCGCATGATCGACGCTGCGGCGCTCAGCGGCAAGCCGCTAGGATTAGCGCAACAAGAGGCGCTGGATACAAGCTCTCTTACGTGCAGCGCTCCGATACCATCGCCAATCAGTTCGTCGGCGCGGCCTGCGACGAACTGATCGTGCAACGTCCGGCATTCGTGCTACTCGGACGCGACGCGGAGTAGCACCGATGCCCTCGAGCAGCCCCGATGCAGCGCGCTTCACGCTATGCAGTGACGCATGTCTGTCACGATTGAATGGTGGCTTCTCCCACGGCGCGGCATGATGCGGTCCGGCGATGGTAAAAGGGACGGCTGAACGCAACGACACTGCAAAAGTTCCTAAAATTTTTGCACCTGAGTGGCAGTTCCTTCAGCTTGTTCCCGGCGGCGTCGGGCGATAGACGTTGCGCTCGGGGTCAGTCGTGCGAGTGGGTCAGCGTTTCTCAGATTGGATCGGTCGGGGCAGACAGTGGTCGGCGACCACGTTTCTGCTCACCACGTTTGCTGTCGCGATTTCGACCGCAGGCCGGATCGGGTTGGATTTCGCCGGCGCGACGCTGCCCTACGCGACCTTCTATCCCGCGGTCGTGTTCGCCGCGCTGCTCGGCGGCATTCCCGCGGCCATTTTTGCCGCCTGGCTCTCGGCCACGGTGGTGCTGGTGGGCTTCACCGACCGTCCTGATCATACCGAGGCGGTCAACCTCGTCGGGTTCCTGAGCACTGCGGCGCTGATCATCTGGCTTGCGCATCTCTGTCGCGGCGCGCTGATCGAGCTGAAGCGCAGCGAGCATGCGCGCGAATTGCTGCTCGGCGAGCTGAGGCATCGCGTGAACAATCAGCTCGCACTGTTTCAGGCGATCGTCAGATCGAGCCTGTCGGGCGAGGATCGCGCCAAGGGAGAAGCGATCGCGCTGCGGCTCGATGCCGTCGCGCGCGCCAACAGTCTGGCCTGGTCGGATCACCGCCTGATGACCTTGCGCATGCTGCTCGACGTCGAGCTGCAGCCGTATCGCGCCTCCGGCGCGGTGACGGTCGAGGGGCCGGACATGCCGCTGGGGCCGGAGGCGGTGCGCAACCTCGCGCTGGTGTTTCACGAGCTCGCGACCAACGCCGTCAAATACGGCGCGCTGCGCGGCCCGGGCGGACGGCTCGAGCTGCAGATCGCGCAGGAAGGCGGCCGGGGCACCGTGGCCTGGCGCGAACTCGGTCCGCACCCGATCGAGCCGCCCGGGAAAGAGGGGTTCGGCACGCGCATGATCCGGGCAAGCCTTGCGGCGATCGGCGGCAGCATCGAGCAGGATTATCGCGACGAAGGTCTGGTCTGCCGGATCAGGTTCGAAGCGGCGATGTGACGGCGTGTCGTCGGTCGGTGTGCGGTTCCTCGCAGGCGTCGCATGTCTCGCGGCGCGCGGCATGGCTGCGATGCGAAACGCGCAGCAGCGCTGCCGCGTATGTGTTCGATGGAACGACGCGACATGCTGCTGCTGGCTGGATTGCTGCTGCTCTCGATCACCATCACCTGGGTTGGCACGGAGTATGTGCTGAACCATGTCGTGATCCCGCTGATCGATGACTGAGGGCCGCGTCGTTTGTCCGTCGCGCGGAACGCACTCGGCTTGATCGCCGGCACGAAACGCTTCACCATTCCCGTCAGAACAACAAGGCGGCGCCGCAGGGGCGGGAGACATCCGATGCAATGTTACGAGCTGCAGGGGCCCGGCGGAATCGATGCGCTGGCGCTGGTCGACAAACCGGTGCCGCAGCCGGGGAGAGGCGAGGTGCTGGTGCGGCTGACGGCGGCGAGCATCAACTATCGCGACCTGCTCACGGTGAGGGGCGGCTACGGCTCGCGGCAGAAATTTCCGCTGGTGCCGCTGTCCGACGGTGCGGGCGTGGTCGAGGCGGTCGGCGAGGGCGTCGCGGCGTTCGAGGCCGGCGACCGTGTCATCGGCAGCTTCTTCGAGAGCTGGACCGGCGGCGAGCCGAGCGAGGCGAAGATGCGCGCGGCGCTGGGCGGCGCCGTCGACGGCACGTTGACGCAGTATCGGGTGTTTCCGATGCAGGCGCTGGTGCGGACGCCGGCGCATCTCACCGACATCGAGGCTGCGACCTTGCCCTGCGCCGGCGTTACCGCCTGGAGTGCGGTGATCAAGCTCGGCGGCATCGGGCCCGGCCAGACCGTGCTGACGCAAGGCAGCGGCGGCGTCTCGATCTTCGCGCTGCAGATCGCGAAGATCGCCGGCGCGCGGGTGATCGCGACGTCGTCGAGCGAGGCCAAGATCGCGCGGCTGGCGGCGCTCGGCGCCGACGTGACGCTGAACTACAAGCAGGTGCCGGACTGGGGCAAGAAGGCGCGCGAGATCACCGGGCAGGGCGTCGATCTCGTGGTCGAGGTCGGCGGCGTCGGCACGCTGAACGAATCGATCCGCGCCACCCGGATCGGCGGCACCATCGCCTTCATCGGCGTGCTCGCCGGCGCGCCGGCCTCGGAGCTGCGGCTGCCGCTGATGGTGATGCAGCAGCAGCGGCTGCAGGGCGTCACGGTCGGCGCGGTCGATGATCTCCAGGCGCTGGCGAACGCGCTGGCGCTGCATCAGGTGAAGCCGGTGGTCGATCGCGTGTTTCCGTTCAGCGAGGCACGCGAGGCGTTCCACTACATGGCGAGCGGCGCGCATCTCGGGAAGGTGACGATTGAGATCGGGTGAGGCGTGGTTTGCTCGCTCCGCGTAGCCCGGGCGAGCGAAGCGACCCCGGGCAACCGTCCCCGCATGTCGCTGCGCTCATGCGGGCTACGACGCTTCCCGATCTTTCGTGACCGCCTTGCGCACCGGCATCGTCATTGCGAGCACGCCGATGATGATGCAGCCGAGCCCGATCCACGTCGTCGGCGCGAGGTGCTCGCCGAGGCCGGCGACGGCGATCGCAACGCCGATCGGCACCCGCAGATAGGATTGCGCGGTCGCGCCGATCGAGCCGAGCGTCTGCACCAGGCGGAAATAGATCACCATCGCGGCGGCGGTCGAGACGGTCGCGAGCGCGCTCAGCGCCAGCACCGAGCGCAGCGACGGTGCCAGCGCCCATGGATGGTCGACGACGAGCGCGACTGGTATCAGCACCGCGGCGCCCGACAGCAGCGATCCCGCGGCTGGCAGCATCGGATCGAGCCCCTTGAAGCTCTTGCCCAGGATCGCAGCGCCGGCATAGCAGATGGTGGCGGCGACGATCGCGAGCTGGGCCCATAATTGCTGGCCAAGCCCGTGCAGCGCCTCGACGCCGACGATGAGGCTGGTGCCGGCGAGGCCGGCCGCGACGCCGATCAGCTTGCGCAGCGTGACGGGCTCGTGGCGCGTGACCAGCGCGGTCAGAAGGAAGGTGAAGATCGGCGAGGTCGCGTTCAGGATCGTGGCGAGGCCTGCCTCGATGGTGCGCTCGGCCCACGCGATGAGCGTGAATGGAACGACGCTGTTGAGGCCGGCCTGGATCAGAAAGCGTCGCCAGATCCTGCGCTCGCGCGGCCAGGCGAGGCCGCGGCTGCGGATGATCGCGGCTAGCAGCAGCCCCGCAATCAGCGTGCGCGCGGCGATCAGGGTCAGTGGCGGGATCGTCTCGACGCCGATCCTGATCAGGGTGTAGGAGGCGCCCCACAGGGTGGAGAGCAGAAGCAGGAGGGCGAGGTCTCGGGGGAGGTCGGAGCTGCGCTGCATATGGGCCTCGCGGACGGAGAGGGAGCCCTTCTCCTAGCCGCTGGCCGCGCGCGACGTTTCGATAGGGAGCGAACTGTTCCCTTGGAGTTCGAAGCGCACGCCAGTCTGGTTCGCGCACTGCGCCCCTGGATCGCTTCGCTGGCGCTCGCGATGTCGGAGCTTGGAGGGCTTCCGGTGCCCACCACCGGCGTCATTGCGAGCGAAGGAATCCAGTCTGTAGGGTGGGCAAAGGCGCGGCCGTGCTGTTTCGTCGCGTGAGATCGTGGTGGCGCCGTGCCCACCATCTCGCCGCGGAGAATGCCGCGCGACGGTGGGCACGCTGCCGCCTTCGGCGGCTGCTTTGCCCACCTTACGTTTTCGTCAGCCGATCAGTTCGCCGGCATGCTCTTCTCGACCAGCTTCACCCAGTACGACGCACCGGCGCTGAGGATGTTGTCGTTGAAGCGGTAGGCCGGATGGTGGCACTCGTTGCCGGGACCCATTCCGAGGAACACGAACGCACCGGGGCGGGCCTCCAGCATGAAGGCGAAGTCCTCGCCGCCCATCAGCGGAATGGCGCGGTCGTTGACGCGCTCCTGGCCAGCGATCTCGCGGGCGACGTCGGCGGCGAAAGCCGCCTGCGCAGGGTGGTTCATCGTCACCGGATATTTGCGCTCGTAGATCGCTTCCGCCGAGCCGCCATAGGCGCGCGCGGTGGCTTCGGTGACCTCGACGATCCGCTTCTCGACGAGATCGCGGATCTCCGGATCGAGCGTGCGCACGGTGCCGAGCATCTCGACCGTCTCGGGGATCACGTTGAAGGTGGTGCCGCCGTGAATCGAGCAGACCGAGATGACCGCGGATTTCAATGGGTCGACGTTGCGGGCGACGATCGATTGCAGCGCGTTGACGATCTGCGAGGCGATCAGGATGCTGTCGACGGCCCGGTGCGGGCCGGCGCCGCCATGTCCGCCCTTGCCGGTGACCTTGATGTGGATCGCGTCCGCCGAGGCGAGCATCGCGCCGGGCGAGATCTCGAAATGCCCTTCGGGGACGCCCGGCATGTTGTGCATGCCATAGACCTCCTGGATGCCCCAGCGCGTCATCAGGCCGTCATCGACCATCGCCTTGCCGCCTGCGCCGCCTTCCTCGGCCGGCTGGAAGATGACGATGGCGGTGCCATCGAAATTGCGGGTCTCGGCGAGATATTTCGCGGCGCCCAGCAGCATCGCGGTGTGGCCGTCATGGCCGCAGGCATGCATCAGGCCCGGAGTCTTCGAGGCGTAGGGCACGCCCGAGGTCTCCTCGATCGGCAGCGCGTCCATGTCGGCGCGCAGGCCGATGGTCTTGCCGGAGGCCGATTTGCGGCCGCGGATCACGCCGACCACGCCGGTGCGGCCGATGCCGGTCACCACCTCGTCGCAGCCGAATTCGCGCAGTTTGTCGGCGACGATGCCGGCGGTGCGATGCACCTCGTACAACAGCTCGGGATGTTCGTGGAAATCGTGGCGCCAGGCGGCCATTTCGTCGGAGAGAGCGGCAATGCTGTTGAGGATGGGCATGAGGACCGGATGACTCGCTGAAGTGGAATGGGACGCTGCAGTGATGCGGCCAGACCGGCCGGCAGCACCGCGCTGTCACCGACTATGACCCGGTCAAAAAAGCCAGGCAAGTTGCGCCCGGCCATAGTGCCATGCGCAGATGCGCGGTCATCTCGACCGACCATGCCGGTCGTTCCGGATTTCGGAACGGGAGTCAGGCGAGCGGGGCGGGGGCCGGCACGCGCGGGTATTTGTGCTCGGGCGGCACCTCCAGCCGGAAGGCCCGCAGCTTCGGCTCGTCCCACGCCGCCAATGGCGTCCCGCAGACGCCGCAGTCGAACCGGCCGGCCGAGCCGACCGCGGATGTCGATTCCGCGATCTCGTAGGCGGCACGGCAATGAGGACACGTCACGCTGGATATCTTCATGGGATCACGCTCCTACATCTCTCGCCCGGATGTCTTGAACCAGATCAATGCGGTCCATGAACCGACGTCATCGGCCTCCGGTCGTCACGCCTCCTCGGCCTCCCACGGCGTCGGCGCCTTGGTGAAGGCGCGCCACGCCTCGCGCAGTGGCTCCTCCACGCCCGCCATGGCATGCGACTGCCAGCCGGTGATCGCGGCGGCCGCGATCGCCGCGTCGGTGGAGGTGGTGCCGAGGGTCTCGATCACGCCGGCGGTGACCGCCATGTCGTTGTAGTGGCCGAGCTGCTCCTGGAAGCCGGCGAGCGTTCTCGCGTATTTCTTCGCCGATTTGCTGGCGCCGTAGAGCGGCAGCAGGAAGTCGATGCTGTAGCGCAGCTTCTTCAGCGCAAGACGCAGCCGGTGGCGGCGCTCGGCCGGCAGCTTCTTGAAGCGGCGACCGCGCTTGAGCACCTTCTGATGGCGCTCCGACAGGACGGGCCCGGCGAAATCGATCGCGGGCGCGGCGAGGCGTCGGAGATCGTCGGGGGAGACGTCGTTGCGCCAGCCGCGGGTCTCGATCCATTCGCCGAGGCCGAGCACGAAAGCGGCGCAGCGGCGCTCGGCAATCGCGATGCGCAGCGTGCGATAGGCGAGCTCGCGCCGCCGCTCGGCGAGCGCGCGAAGGGAGTCGAAGCCTGCGACCGTCGGGCAGGCCTCGGCGATCTCGGGCAGCGTATCGGTCAGGAACACGTCGAGGTCGCGCGCTGCCGAGAGGCTCTGCGCCAGCCAGCGCGCATCCGCCTCGAGGCCGTCGAGCCTCGCCGAGGTCCCGAGCGGCCGCATCAGATGCAGCGCGGCGCGCAGGCGGCGCAGCGCCACCCGCAACTGATGCACGCCTTCCGGATCGCGGCCGTCCTCCGCCGCAGGCATCGCCTGCAACAGATGATGCAGGCTGCCGCGCAGGACGATCGCAAAGCTCTCGTCCAGCGACACCGCTGGATCGAGGCACGGCTTGCGCGGCTTCTCGGCGCCGGGAGCCTTGCCCGTGGCGAGATCGAAACCGCGCGCCGACTTGCTGCGGATCGAAGGCCGGATCGCTCCGTGATCGCCGATGCGCTGTGCGATCTCGTAGATGGCGGCGGGGTTGCCGCTCTTGAGCTCCAGCTCGATCTCGCTCACGATCTCGCTGTGCTCGGCGGCCTTGATGACGCCGCTGTCGAACGCGATCTCGATGGTCGCGCCGGGCACGTCGAGCATGCGCGCATGGCGATGCACGTCGGCCGTGAACACCGCTTCGAGCGTTGCATCGGCCAGCGTCGCGCGCAGCTCCTCCGGCAGCAGCGCGGCCGCCAGCGCCGGATCGGGCGCCAGCGAAGATACATTCGCCTCCCATTCGCCGCGCTTGAGCGGATCGTCGCAGTGCTGCGCCTTCACGGTCTGCACGAAGCGCGAGCCGCTCTGGCGCACCCGCAAGGTGAAGCCGTTCTTCCACAGCGTGCGCTTCGGCGTGTCGTAGTAGACCGAGGTCAGATGCTTGCGCGAGCCCTTGTTGCGCGCATGCGCGATGACGACCGGCGCGTTGTTGAAGCCGGCGAGCTGATCGGGTGGGACGAGAAGCTTCAGCTCGATCTCGTGGCCGCTGCCGGCCGCCGGATCCGGCAAGGACGGCGCTGCGGCGTCCACGCTGGGCGCCGTGGCATCACCCTGCGTGACCGCATGATCGGCAAGGTGCTGCGCAGTCAAGCTGTCGGCGGCGCCGCCGGGATCGCTGCTCGCCGACTCGCCACCCTCCCGCACGCCGACCGCATGGCCATCGCCGTGGATCGACGCCGGTGCGTTCGAATCGGGCATGTGTCGATTCTGTAACCGTTTAGTGACAGTCATCTCTCGTATAGCTGCAGCCGGCACAAAGGGACAGTGGCATTTCTCGCAGGGCGTCGATGATACGCGACGCGTCGGCGCTTACCGGTCGCATTTTTTGTTGCCGCTTCAATGACAAGTGCTCGCGCTTGCGCGGACAGGCGCTCACGGAGATATGTCCGTCGCAGCCGCAATGCACCGTCGCGCGGCCGCGCTGCCACAGCGGGAACTTCAGATCGAGCCGGTGAGCATGAAGCGCGTGGCGACGAAGACGGCGGCTGCGGTGGTCGCAATGCTCGCGGCGGCCACGAGGCCGCGGCCGCGACGCGCCAGCGCGCGGGAGCGCTCGCGGGGATCCTGCGCCGGATCGTAGGATGCGCGCCGGCTGCGGCGGTGGCGCACCGCCTGCACCCAGAGGGCCAGCGCGGCGATGCCGGTTGCCACTGCAAACACGGTTGTCACGCCGGCGGCAAAGCCGAGATCGACACCGATGCTTTCCAGCATGGCCCGCAGTTGCACCGCAAGCCGTGCCAGGAGAGTTGCGGCATAATCGGCCGCCGCGGCGCCGGTGTAGAGCAGAACGGCCGTCCAGACCACGGCGGCCATTGCAATCAGGATCGACACCAGCACCGCGAGGCCGTCGCCGGCCATGAAGCCGATCGAGGCGGCGATCAGCGCCAGCGCCGGCATCACGTTGCCCATCGGGATCGGCAGGATGATGGTGACGGCCATCAGCAGCAGCGGCAGCGCGAGCAGCATCCGCGCCGGCCGGCCGGTCAGCCAGACCAGCCGGTCCTCGCGCAGGCCGCGTTCGGCATAGCCCGCCCAGTCCAGCCCGGCGCGGATGATCTTGCGCAGCAGCCGCTGCGGCACCGGCCGGCGGCGCAACTGCTCGGGCAGCCACAGCCGCTCGGCGCCGAACAGGATCTGCAACGCGACCAGCGCGACAAACGTGCCGAACACCATGCCGAACGGGCCAGGCAACGGGATCAGCGCCGGCAGGGTCAGCAGCAGCAGGGTCAGGCCGAGACCTTCCGACTCCAGCCGGTCGAACAACTCGCCGATCGACGGCTCCTCGGACCGCACCGTGCGGGCGATCGCGAGCAGCCGGCGGCTGATCGGCCCGTTGTGACGGCGCGGCGCCGAGGAGTCCTCATCGTCGGATGTGACATCATTCATTGCCACGCAGCAACCTCATGTCCTCTGACCTGCCTCACTTCATCGGCTCGACCGCAGGCCGCGTCTTCCACAGCGAGTAGGCGATGCCCGCGCCGAGCAGACCGAAGGTGATGCCGAGCGAAATGGCGGGCGGAAACTTCTCGAGCCCGAGCAGGTCGGCCAGGAAGATCTTCGACCCGATGAAGATCAGCACCGCCGCCAGCGCCAGCTTGAGATATTGGAAGCGATCGACCATCGCGGCGAGCGCGAAATAGAGCGCGCGCAGGCCGAGGATCGCGAAGATGTTCGAGGTGTAGACCACGAACGGGTCGGTCGAGATCGCGAAGATCGCGGGCACCGAGTCGACCGCGAAGATGACGTCGGCGAACTCGATCAGGATCAGCGCCAGGAACAGCGGCGTCATGAACCAGGTCGGCTTGCCGCGCGCGTCGTGCTGGCGCACGAAGAAGCGCTCCTCGTGCAGGCGGTCGGTGACGTCGAAGCGGCGGCGCATCCAGGCCAGCGCCGGATTGGCGCCGACGTCGTGCGGCTTGTCCTTGAACACCAGCATCTTGACGCCGGTCGCGACCAGGAACAGCGCGAACAGATACAGCACCCAGCTCGCCTGGGCGACGATCGCGGCGCCGAGGCCGATCATGATCGCGCGCAGCACGATCACGCCGACGATGCCCCAGAACAGCACGCGGTGCTGATAGGCGCGCGGGATCGCGAAATAGCTGAAGATCATGGCGATGACGAAGACGTTGTCCATCGCCAGCGCCTTCTCGATCGTGAAGGCGGTGAGATAGGCGGTGCCGGCCTCGGCGCCGAGCTGCCACCACACCCAGGCGCCGAAGGCCAGGGCGAGCATGATGTAGACGGCGCTCATGACGAGGCTCTCGCGGACCGAGATCTCGCGCGTCTTGCGATGGAGGATGCCGAGGTCGAAGACGAGGAGGGCGAGCACGATTGCGAGGAAGGCGAGCCACATCCAGACGGGCTTGCCGGCAAACGCGATGAACAGGAATTCCACGACGGGTCCTCTTAATCAGGCCGGTGAGATTGATGTCAGGTCCGACATCGTGAGCGCACCGGCAGCTTCACCAGAGGGGCCCGGACCAGGGGTAGGCGACGGACGTGGGTGTGTGCCGATTGGTTTTCAAGAGCCCGCGGTTTTCAAGAGCCCGCGGTTTGCGTCAACGTTCAGCAAGATGAACGGCGAGGTGCGACAGAGTGTCTGCCACCCCGGCAGGCGTCTTGCAGGCGGGCGTCGGTCAACTAATTCCAGAGGACCGGAGATCCGGGCCCCTCTGATAGTCCCCGGGACTATGATGTCGGACTCTCTTTCATGACCGATACCGCTGACGGTATTGCGCGCTTTGGAGCGCGGAGGAGTTTGACGAGATGCGGCCACACGCGTCGCTTGTAGCTATCGGCCCTCGCGGCTCTCGCCCCCCACTTCACCATCCCGACAATCGTCATCCGCATGCCTTCCGGAATCCTCCGATTGGGGCCGGGATCGTGATGGAACCGGAGTGCCTGCTCGCCACTTTGTATGGAACCCGCGCGCCGAGGCGCGCTGGCATCTTGTGTACGGGAGACAATCGTGACCACGGGGGGTGACCAGGTATCGATCGCGAAGGCGCCGCCGTCGCGCCCCGCCGTGGCAACGCGCCGCCTCCTGATGATCATCAACCGCGGCAGCCGCTCCGGCGGTGAGGCGGCCGGCATTGCCGTGTCGCGGCTGAGCGCGGCCGGCTATGATCTCGTGATCTCGGCACCGCATAGTCCGCGCGAGGTGGCGCCGTGGATCGAGGCCCATGCCGACGACGCGGAGGCGGTCGTCGTCGCCGGGGGAGACGGCAGCCTGAACGCGGCTGCGCCGGCGCTGGTCAGGACCGGCCTGCCGCTCGGCATCATTCCGGCCGGCACCGCCAACGACCTTGCCCGTACGCTCGGCCTGCCCCAGGAGATGGAGGCCGCGGTCGACGTGATCGCCGCCGGCCATCGCCGCCGGATCGATCTCGGCGAGGTCAACGGCCATCCGTTCTTCAACGTCGCCAGCCTCGGCCTGAGCGCCGAGCTCGCGCGTCAACTGACCAAGGAGACCAAGCGCAGGTTCGGTCGGCTCGGCTATGCGGTCACGGCGCTGAAGGTGCTGACCAATGCACGGCCGTTCCGCGCGATGATCGTGTCGTCCGACGGCGCGGTGCGCGTCAAGACGCTGCAGATCGCGGTCGGCAATGGCCGCTACTACGGCGGCGGCATGGCGGTCGACCACCGTGCCGAGATCGACGATTCCCACCTCGATCTCTATTCGCTGGAGATCGGCCGCGTCTGGAAGCTCTTGGCGATGGCCTATGACTTCCGCAGGGGCCGCCACGGCCTGTGGCAGGAGGTGCGCGCATCGCGCGACACATCATTCGAGATCCGCACCCGGCGGCCGCGCCCGATCAATGCCGACGGCGAGCTCGTCACCTTCACGCCGGCGCGCTTCTCCGTGCTGCCGCGCGCGGTGGCGGTGTTCGTGCCCAAGGCCGCAGCGCAGGACCGCACCTGAGGGCGGCGCCGGATGATCCGCAGGTTTGCGGCCGCCCGTTTTCGACTGATCACCGATCGAGAGACCCATGACCAAGCAGACCCGCTTCAATCTCTGGTACGCTGTTGTCGCGATCTTCGTCGCGATGATGATCCACAATGCGTGGACGAGCTATCGCCAGGTCGCCGTCATTCCCTACAGCCAATTCCAGGATCTGCTCAACGCCGGCAAGGTGAAGGAGGTCGGCGTCTCCGAGAACTATCTGGAAGGCACGCTGAAGGAGCCGCTGCCGAGCGGGCAGACGCGCTTCGCGACCACCCGCGTCGACCAGGAGTTCGCCAAGGAGCTCGCCAAGGCCAATGTCACCTTCACCGGCCGGGTCGAGAGCAACATCCTCGGCGACATCCTTTCGCTGGTGATGCCGATCGCGCTGTTCTTCGGCGTCTGGTACTGGCTCTCGCGGCGGATGATGGGCGGCGCTGGCGGGCTCGGCGGCGGCCTGATGCAGATCGGCAAGAGCAAGGCCAAGGTCTATGTCGAGGCCAACACCGGCGTCCGCTTCGAGGACGTCGCCGGCGTCGACGAGGCCAAGGACGAGCTGCGCGAGATCGTGTCCTTCCTGAAGGATCCGAAATCCTATGGCCGGCTCGGCGGCCGCATGCCCAAGGGCGTGCTGCTGGTCGGCCCGCCCGGCACCGGCAAGACCTTGCTCGCCAAGGCGGTCGCGGGCGAGGCCGGCGTGCCGTTCTTCTCGATCTCGGGCTCCGAATTCGTCGAGATGTTCGTCGGCGTCGGCGCGGCGCGCGTGCGCGACCTGTTCGAGCAGGCGCGCGCCAAGGCGCCGGCGATCATCTTCATCGACGAGCTCGATGCGCTCGGACGCGCCCGTGGCATGGGCCCGTTCGCGGGCGGCCATGACGAGAAGGAGCAGACCCTCAACCAGCTCCTGGTCGAGCTCGACGGCTTCGATTCCTCCACCGGCCTCGTGCTGCTCGCGGCGACCAACCGGCCGGAGATTCTCGATCCGGCGCTGCTGCGCGCCGGCCGCTTCGACCGCCAGGTGCTGGTCGACCGTCCCGACAAGCCGGGCCGCATCCAGATCCTCAACGTGCATCTGAAGAAGGCGAAGCTCGCCGCCGACGTCGATCCGGAGAAGGTGGCGGCGCTGACGCCGGGCTTCACCGGCGCCGATCTCGCCAACCTCGTCAACGAGGCCACCTTGCTGGCGACGCGGCGTGGCGCCAATGAAGTCTCGCTCGACGATTTCAACAACGCGATCGAGCGCATCGTCGCAGGGCTCGAGAAGCGCAACCGGCTGCTCAATCCGAAGGAGCGCGAGATCGTCGCCTATCACGAGATGGGGCATGCGATCGTGGCGATGAGCCTGCCGGGCACCGATCCCGTGCACAAGGTCTCGATCATTCCGCGCGGCGTCGGCGCGCTCGGCTACACCATCCAGCGTCCGACCGAGGACCGCTTCCTGATGACGCGCGAGGAGCTCGAGAACAAGATGGCGGTGCTGCTCGGCGGCCGCGCCGCGGAGCTCGTGGTCTACGGCCATCTGTCGACGGGCGCCGCGGACGACCTCCGCCGCGTCACCGACATCGCCCGCTCGATGGTGACGCGCTACGGCATGTCGGAGCAGTTGGGCTCGGTCGCCTATGAGCGCGACAACCAGTCGTTCCTGGCGCCGGGCGCCTCGCGCAGCGCCGACTATGGCGAGGCGGCCGGCGACGCGATCGACGCCGAGGTGCGTACCATCGTGACCGCAGCGCTCGAGCGCACCCGCAAGCTGCTGCAGGACAAGCGCGACGTCCTGGAGCGCGCCGCGCGCCGGCTGCTGGTCAAGGAGACGCTCGATGAGAGCGAATTGGCCGCGCTGCTGAAGCAGGACCAGCGCGCCGGCGATCTCGTCGTGGCAGCGAAGCCGATCTAATGGGTCTCCTGCTCGTCGGTCGATCGATGAGCATGACGGGCGAGAGTGATCATTCTACGACGAGATGCGACGCGCCTACGCTCACCGCCGCGGCCACATCCGGGCCAAGGTCTCGTCCTTCTTGACGAACGCGTGCCAGAGCGTGGCCGCGATGTGCAGGCCGACCACGAGATAGACCAGATAGGCCAGCGTATCGTGCGTGACCTCGCCGGCATGGGCGATCGCCTTGTCGCCGGCGAACAGCCGCGGCCAGCTGAAGGTTCCGAAATAACGCAGCGAATAGCCGCCGGCCGACGAGAACATGTAGCCGGTCACCGGCATCACCAGCAGCACGGCATAGAGCGCCCAGTGATTGAGCTGCGACAGCGCGCGGACAACCGGACCGAACGCCGCGGGTGCGGGCGGGGCGCTGGTGCGGGCCCGCACGATCAGCCGGGCGATCGCCAGCAGAAACAGCGTGATGCCGAGCGACTTGTGGATTTCCAGGAGCTCGCGCCGTGGCGACGTCCCCGCCGGCTGCAGCCCGCAATACAGGCCGATCAGCATGGCCGCGATGAAGAGCAGGGCGGTGGCCCAGTGAATCCATCGCAGCAGGGGATCATAGGCGGTCGTCGTCTCGATCATATCCGGGTCTCGCACGCGCAAAGGAGCGGCCTGCATAAGACCACGCTGGCGCGATGTCGAAGGATCAGAGGTCGACGTCCTCTCGCACGACAACTGGATGAGGGTCTCTCTCGATCATTTCTGGGTGATGCGAGCTGCGCGGAGACGGTCGCTGCTGCGATCCCGAGAGCAATCTGACAGGCCGAGCAGCCCAAGTCGCTCGCGCGGGGATTGCGCCTTGCTTTTATTACAATTGGGTCCCAAGCTCCGCTCCGGCATTCTGGTCGGGGGGCCTCATGTCCAACTCTGCTGCGAGAAACATCGTGCTGCTGTCGGATGGGACCGGCAACAGTGCCAAGGCCTTGTTCAAGACGAATGTCTGGCGGCTGTTCCAACTGCTCGATCTGCGCGATCCCAGCCGGCAGATCGCGTTCTACGACGACGGCGTCGGCACCTCGTCGTTCAAGCTGTTCGCGGCGCTCGGCGGCATCTTTGGCTTCGGCCTGAAGCGCAACGTCATTGCGCTCTATAGCTTCTGCTGCCGCAACTACCGGCCTGGCGATCGCATCTACTGCTTCGGCTTCAGCCGCGGCGCTTTCACGATCCGCATCGTGGCGGCGATGATCGCGGGGCAGGGGCTCGTTCCCTACAACAACAATGACGCTGATCTGGCACGGTTCGCCGCCGATGCCTATCGCCGCTACCGCCGGCGCTACAACAGCGGCATCCTCCGCTATCTCGGCAGGATCGGCCTCGATCTCCGCGGGATCCGCGATTGGGGAATCCGCAAGCTGCGCAGCTGGCGTAACCTGCCCCCCGAGCCGCCGCCCATTCAGGTGGAGAGCATCCATTTCGTCGGCATCTGGGACACGGTCGACGCCTATGGCGGTCCGATCGAGGAGATGACCCGTGCCATCGATTATTGGATCTGGCCGCTGTCGATGCCAGACCAATTCATGAGCTCGAAGGTCCATCGCGCCTGCCATGCGCTCGCGATCGAGGAGGAGCGCGATGCGTTCCGCCCGGTGATCTGGGACGAGCGCTACGTGTGGGGGCGTGACGAGGCGGTGCCCGGCCGGAGTGACAAGAAGGACTGGCTGTTCGGCATCGATCACGATCCACGCAGCGAGGCCGCGAAACGCGCCGACCCGCCGCCGCATCTGCGCACCGATCTGCCGGCCAGTGACCGCGAGCGCATCAGCCAGGTGTGGTTCACCGGCGTGCACTCCGACATCGGCGGCGGCTATCCGCAGGATGGTCTGTCCTATGTGACGCTCGACTGGATGCTGGACCGGGCTCAGGCCTATGGCCTGGTCTATCTCGAGGAGCGGCGCAGCCTGCTCTACGACCCAGAGATCGATCCGCTCGATAAGCTCAACGACTCCCGCAAGGGGCTTGCGGCCTACTACCGCTATAAGCCGCGCAATCTGCGCGAGATCTACGACGCGCCGCCGTACAAGCTCTCGCTGCGTTACGATATCAGGCGCATGAAATGGCTGCTGCATTCGCCGTTCAAGCCGCAGACGGAGCTTCTGGCCGGCGATCTGCATCCGAGCCTGCCACAGCCGCCGTTGCCGCCGGTGAAGCCTGTCATCCACCACACCGTGTTCGAACGCATCCGGTCGGGCACCGATCATTATGCACCGGTCGTCGTGCCGGCCAGCTACCGCGTGACCGACGACTCGGGCACATCAGTCGATGGTCTGCATCCGTGCGATCAGGGATGCGCGCGGATACGTGTCCAGGATGATGTCTGGAGTTGGGTGTGGCTGCGCCGCGTGGTCTATTTCACGACCATGTTCGCGCTGCTGTTCGTCGCGGCGATCCCTTATTTCGTCATCTACTGGCCGCGATTCCTCTACGTACCGCTGCACGTGGTGGGCGATCCGGTGGTCAACGCGGCCGCTGCGTTCCTGCCAAAGTTTCTCGATCCCTGGTTCGTCGCATTCCGGGATTCCCCAGGGTTCCTGCTGATCGGAGTAGCCGTGGCCTTCGGCCTGACGGCGTGGGGCACCTCCCTGCAGCGAACGATCCGCGACGCCGCACGCATCGCCTGGAACGATCCGTCACGGCACACGCGGGTGACCGGCTGGCGCGCGACCGTCTATTCGCTGCGTCGCCAGGGCTGGTATGTTGCCGGTTTCTATCTGCTCAAAACGTGGATATTCCCGTTCGCCATCATGTTCTGGCTGTTCTGGTGGCTGGGGTTCGGCGCGGCCAATACGGCCGGGCTGTTCTGCAAGGAGACGTTGAGGCCGACCGAGGTCGAGCAGACAGAGATCGGCGCATACCCTGGTGGAAGCATTCGGCCAGTGTTCGAGACGCGGCACCATTGCTATCCGACGGCGCTGACCGTGGCGCAGGGCGAGACCTATCAGATCGTGCTCGACGTCGGGGAGGCATGGAGCGACGGCGGCATCCCTGCGACTCCGGCCGGCTTCGGTTACGGCACCTGGACCCAGCTACCCGGGATACCATTCAAGCGTCTGATCTGGTCGAACTGGTTCGCGCCGATCGTGCGGGTGGGGAGCACGGGGCTCGAGGAGCATCTCCCGGCTTTCCAGCAGGAAACGCCCGGCAGCCGCCGCTGGACAGCCAGGTTCACGGCCCGCAGCGATGGGGAGGTGTTCGTCTATGTCAACGACACGTCCATCCTGTTTCCTTGGCTGTTGTATCGATTCTACTTCAACAACAAGGGTAGTGCGATCGTCTCGTTGAAGAAACTGTAGCTGCGCGCGCCGCCAGGTCTGGCATCGCCACGTCGAGCGTGACGACGTCGCGCTGCGGATGTGTGCGGCACGGACTGGCGTCGGCGCGGGGACAGAGTAGGATGCAGGCAAAGGTCGCCTGCGAGGAGTGCCATGACCCGACGAAGCTGGACCGGATGGATCGCAAGCCTGGCGCTCACCGCCGTCACGCTCGCCGGCGCCAGCGCGGATGCCGCCGAGCGAACGATGTCCTGGGACAGCGGCTGCCGTTTCACGGTCCGGTTTGATCCCGCCAAGCAGGACGAGATTCGGCTGCGCAATACCGTGCATCTGCTGTTCGGCCCGTCCGATTTCGAGTCCCCCGGCACGCTGCCGGCGTTCGAGCCGAAGGCGGTCGCCGCGCTCGACCCCGATAAGATCGATCGCGCCTGCAAGGCTGCGCTCGACGTCGCCGCCCGGCTGGAGTTCATCGCGCTGCCCGGCGTCGACGACTATCGCCGCGCCAGGGTGGCGGAGCTGAAGGACAGCTGCGATTTCGAGCTGGCACAGACCCGCGGCTTCAAGACGCCCTCGGCATTGCGCGACTATCAGCCTGCCGCCGCCTGCGCACGCTTCGTCGACGCGATCGCGGGCAAGACCGACCTGCAGCAGATGTTTCGCCAGACCGTCGCGCAGGGCTGCGCCAACAACGCCAGCCCGCAGGCCTGCAACGCCCGCTATTCTGCCGAAGCCCAGAAGGTGGACGGGCAGGAGCGCATGCGGATCTACCTCGTCAATTTCGGCTGGACCAATTGCGCTGTCAACTACAACCTCCGCAACACCGGCGCCAAGAAGATGGAGGCGATGCGGAGCGCGCTCGAGACTCAGTTTCGGAAGATGTTCAAGGTCAAGCAGGACAAGTGCGAGGAGGCGGACTGACGCGACGTCCGCCTGCCCGACACGGGATCACGCCTCCCCGAACACGCGCTTGAAGATCGTGTCGACGTGCTTGAGGTGGTAGCCGAGGTCGAACTGCTCGTCGATCTCGGCATCTGTGAGATACTTCTTCACCTCGGCATCGGCCTTGAGCAAGGTGCGGAAGTCGCCTTCGCCGCGCCAGACCGGCATCGCGTTGCGCTGGACGAGCTTGTAGGAGTCCTCGCGGCTCGCCCCCTTCTGGGTCAGCGCGATCAGCACGCGCTGCGAGTGCACGAGGCCGCCGAGCTTGTCGAGGTTCTTCTCCATGTTGGCCGGGTAGACCAGCAGCTTCTCGATCAGGCCGGCGAGGCGCATCAGCGCAAAGTCGAGCGTGACGGTGGCGTCGGGGCCGATCATGCGCTCGACGGAGGAGTGCGAGATGTCGCGCTCGTGCCACAGCACGACGTTCTCCATCGCCGGGGTCACATAGGCGCGCACCATGCGGGCGAGGCCGGTAAGGTTCTCCGACAGCACCGGGTTGCGCTTGTGCGGCATCGCCGACGAGCCCTTCTGGCCCTCCGAGAAGAACTCCTCGGCTTCGAGCACCTCGGTGCGCTGCAGATGGCGCACTTCGGTCGCCAGGCGCTCCACGGACGAAGCGATGACGCCGAGGGTCGCAAAGAACATCGCGTGGCGGTCGCGCGGAATCACCTGGGTGGAGATCGGCTCTGGCGACAGGCCCATCGCCTTGGCGACGTGCTCTTCCACCCGCGGATCGATCTGGGCGAAGGTGCCGACGGCGCCGGAAATCGCGCAGGTCGCGACCTCCTTGCGGGCGGCGACCAGGCGCTCGCGCGCGCGAGAGAATTCGGCATAGGCATAAGCGAGCTTGAGGCCGAACGTGACCGGCTCGGCATGGATGCCGTGCGAGCGGCCGATGGTCGGCGTCATCTTGTGCTCGAAGGCGCGCGTCTTCAGCGCCGCCAGCACGCGGTCGAGATCGGCGAGCAGCAGGTCGGCGGCGCGGGTGAGCTGGACGTTGAGGCAGGTGTCGAGCACGTCGGAGGAGGTCATGCCCTGGTGCACGAAACGCGCCTCGGGGCCGACGATCTCGGCGAGATGGGTCAGGAAGGCGATGACGTCGTGCTTGGTCTCGCGCTCGATCTCATCGATGCGGGCGACGTCGAAGGTGGCGTCCTTGGCTTTGGCCCAGATCGTCTTGGCGGCGTCCTTCGGGATCGTGCCGAGCTCGGCCAGGGCGTCCGCCGCATGCGCCTCGATCTCGAACCAGATCTTGAACCGGGTCTGCGGCTCCCAGATCGAGGCCATTTCGGGACGGGAATAGCGGGGGATCATCGACGGCGCTCCGAGGCGGGAGGGAAGGTGGGCGGGACCAAGCGTCCGCGCCGACATTTTACGCCGCGCTTTACCAGAGCGGCCGGATCGACACAAACGGCGGTCTTTCCGGCGAGCTGGCGGCTCAATTCAAGACTATAATACCATTTCTCAAAAATCGTGCTGACAGATATTGAAATCTGTCAGCGCGATGATGTATATCGATTGTGCCACCGTGCTTAAGACCAACCTGCACTGTCTGACCTTGGGTTCAGCGGTTTCAACTGCGAAGGACCGCTTCGATGAAGATTGAAAAGCGATTGTTGCACTCACAATTTCAGGACTGGCTGAATCTCCAGGTCGCGCGTCACCTGGAGGCCCAGGCCGCCAAGTTCCGCGCGCCGTCGTCCGCCGATCGGGCTGAGACGATCCAGATCAAGGCGCATACGTCCGACGCCGATATGGTGCACGCATGAATGAGGCCGTGGTTCTGACATCCGAGCGCATCCTCGAAGTCACCGAGGATGTGTTGCGCCGGTACGGGCTCGCCAAAGCGACGGTCGTCGACGTCGCGAGAGCGCTCGATGTCAGCCACGGCTCCGTTTATCGTCACTTTCCCAGCAAGGCCTCGCTGCGCGAGGCGGTTGCCAAGCGCTGGCTCGAGCGGGTCAGCGCGCCGCTGGCGCAGATCGCGGCGGAGCCGGGCCCCGCGCCGGCGAAGCTGGAGCGCTGGCTGCGCGAGCTGTTCGGCGCCAAGCAGAAGCGGGTCTGCGAAGATCCGGAGATGTTCGCGACCTATCTCACCCTGGCGCGCGAGGCGTGCTCGGTGGTCAAGGCGCACAAGCAGAACCTGATCGCCCAGGTCGAGGGCATGATCGCGGAGGGCGTCGCGCAGGGCGCGTTCGACGTCGCCGATCCAAAAGTTGCGGCCGCCGCGATCTTCGATGCGACGAGAAGTTTTCATCATCCGGCCCATGCCGACGAGTGGAGCGAGTGCACCTGCTCGGCCCGAGCCGATGCGGTGCTGACGTTGTTGTTGCGCGGGCTTGCGGCGCGTTAGCCAAGCGTAGCCCGCATGAGCGTAGCGACATGCGGGTTCAGACGCGGAGTGCGTGAGACCCCGGATATCGTTGCGCTCATCCGGACTACAAATCCGTCAGCCCGCTGGTGACCGCCAGCCGCACGAGCTGCGCATCGGTCTGCAGTCCGGTCTTGGCCTTCACCAGATAATGATAGTTCTGCACCGTCTTGACGCTGAGGTGCAGGTTCGCGGCGATCTGCTCGGTGGTCAGGCCCGAGGCGAACTGGCGCAGGATCTCGATCTCGCGTTCGCCCAACCGGTCCAGCACGGTCTGCTGCGGATCGAGGCTGTCGGCGGCCAGCACATGGGCGACGTCGTCGCTGAGCGCGCGCCCGCCGCTGATCACCATGCGGATGGCGCGGACCAGCGCCGACGGCTCGCTGCTCTTGGTAACGAAGCCGCCGGCCCCGGCGGCGAACGCTGCCTTCACCAGCGGCGCCTCGCCATGCATCGAGAACACCAGGATGCAGGCGCGATTGTCGCGGGCACGGATGTTGCGGATCGCCTCCAGCCCGCTGGCGCCCTTCATCGAGATGTCGAGCACGACCACGTCGGGCGCATGCGCCTTGAACGCGGCATAGGCCGCCGCGGCGCTGTCGGCCTCGGCGATGACGCGAAATCCCTCCTGGCTCTCCAGCACGCGGCGATAGCCTTGGCGGACCACCGGGTGGTCGTCGACCAGCAGGATCGAAATGCCTGTGCGCTCGGGCATCCGCGTTATCTCAGGCGGCCAGTGGAATTGTCGCGGAGACGCTGAGCCCGCGCGCGGCCGGGCCGATCGACAGCGAACCGCCGACGGCGGCGATGCGCTCGCGGATTCCGGTCAGGCCGAAGCCGCGCGATTGCGCCAGCAACGTCGCATCGCCGCCGCCGTCGTCCTCGACCGAGATCACGAGCGCGCTCTCCGGACCCTGACGGCGCTCGACCCGCAACGACACCTCGCTCGCGCTGGTGTGGCGGAGCGCATTGGTCAGGCATTCCTGCGCCATGCGATAGGCGGTGACCGCGACCGGGCCCTGGATGTCGGCGAGATCGCCGTGCAGGTCGAGCCGGATCGCGGGTCGCGCGGCATGCTGATAGTTCTCGGTCAGCGCGATCAGGCCTGCGGCGAGGCCGAGCTCTTCGGTGAGCGGACGGCGCAGCCGGCTCAAGGTGCCGCGCAGGCAGGCCATCAAGTGGGATACGGACTGCGTGATCATGCGCGCATCCTGCGCCACCTGATCGTTGCGGCCGTTGCCGGCGCTCTCGATCGTCGAGGCAAAGGCAAGGATCGCCGTGAGGTTCTGCCCGAACTCGTCGTGCAGCTCGCGCGCCAGGGCACGCCGCTCCTCGTCGCGGATGTCGAGCAGGCGCTCGGTCAGCGCCGCGCGCTGCTCGTTGGCCTGGGACAGCCGGTCGCCGAGCTCGCCGACGGCGCGGCCGATCATCGCGAGCTCCATCGAGCGGAAGCGCGGCAGTGCGGGGCGGTGATCGCCCTCTGCCATCCGCTGCAGCGCCTGGACGATGCTGCGCGCCGGCGCCAGCGCATGGGCGATCGCCAGCGAGGCCAGCACGCCGATCGCGGCCGCCATCGCCAGCGCCACGCCAAAGCTGTCCCGGATGCGCAGCCAGGCGAGCTGGATCGCCGCATCGGGATCGGCGATCGCCGAAACGGTTCCCGCGGTGGTGGAGCGCGCGCTGATCGGCTGCGCGACTGCCGCGTGATCGCCGAGGACGGCTTCCACCGCGCCCGAGAACCAGCGCGGCGGCGCGGCGCCGAGGCCCTTGCTCTGGCCGCACAGCGGCTTTTCGAAGGCGGCCTCGGGCTTGAGCTGCACGCAGATGCCGGGCGCGATCAGCTTCATGGTCTCGGTCGTGCGCCAGTCGGGCAGCGGCAGCAGCCGCTCGCGCGACCGGTTGCCGCGCAGCAGCAGCTCGCGCCAATACAGCGCCTCCAGCGCCTGCGAGACCCGGTCGGCCGATGCCGCGGTGGCGCGGTCGACGCTGCGATAGGCGTCGACGGTGACCCATACGGCCGCGGCGGCCAGACACAGCAGCACGATCAGCGCGAGGCGCGCAATGAGCTGGAGCACGAGACGCATGCGATCCTCTCCACGGCTTTTGCCGCAGCGTAACAATGGGCTGCTGCTCCGCCAAGTAAATGCACTGCAGCAAGCCGCAGGTTGGGAAATTTTCCCGAGCGCCTCGAGGCAGATGTCTTTGGACGCTGTTCCGCCGCTCTGCTTAACTCCCTCTGCGAAGCGCCGAACGAAACGGCGCGCATCGGGAGGTCTTGCATGAGCGTGATCAGCAGTGCCGATCGGGTGGAACCTGCGCGCGATAGCGCCGAGCGCGGGCCGCTGCTGCTCTGGATGATCTTCACCGGCCTCACGATATTCGCCGCCGTGGTGCTCGCCCGCTACGGCTATTTCCACCTGATGGTCGCCTCAGACCGCACCTACATCTCCAGCGTCATCGCCGTGCTCTACGTCGTGACCTGCTGCCATTGCTTCTGGCGCACCAGAGCGATCGCGCGCGAAGCGGATGCAGCGCGGCGCTGCCGCGCCGTGCTGATCGGGCCCGATGCGGCGCGCGCGCTCGAACCTGATGCTCAGTTGCTTCCCAAAGGGCTCGTCACCAACCACATCCGCAGCCTCGTCACCAAGGCGCAAACGCAAGGGGCAGGGCGTCTTGACCAGACCTTGCTGCTGCGGACGCTCGCCGACCGCCTGCGCGGCTCCAACGGCTTCGGCGGCTTCGCCTCGGACACGCTGATGAAGCTCGGCCTGCTCGGCACCATCATCGGCTTCATCATCATGCTGGCGCCGATTGCCGGTCTCGACATCAACGACAAGCTGGCGATGAAGTCCTCGATGGGATTGATGAGCGACGGCATGGCCGTGGCGATGTACACGACGCTCGCCGGCCTCGTCGGCTCGATCCTGGTGCGCATCCAGTACTACATGCTGGATGCGGCAACCGGGCGCGTGTTCTCGGACGCGGTCATGCTCACCGAGACGCGGGTGACACCGCGGCTCGAGCGCGCGATGGATCGCGCGCCGGAGCAGGACGCATGATGGACGATTTCGGACTCTATCCGCGCGAGGAGCAGTTCGACCCGTTCAGCGTGATGCTGTTCAAGGCGTTGCAGATCGTCGCATTCTTCTTCTTCATCGCGGTGCTCGCGATCTCGCCGGACGCCAAGGACGGCAAGGTGGACAGCAAGGCCGAGTTCCTGATCACGATGGACTGGCCGGACAACCATCCCGACGATCTCGATTTGTTCGTGCAGGACCCCGTCGGCAACATCGCCTGGTACCGGCATCGCGAGGCCGGCTTCCTCACCCTCGATCGCGACGACCGCGGCGGCGCCAACGATTTCATCCTGGTCAACGGCCTGAAGATCCCGTCGCCGATCCGCGAGGAGATCGTCACGATCAGAGGCATCGTCGCCGGCGAATACACCGTCAACATCTCGCATTTCCAGAACGTCAGCGGCGCGCCGGTCGAGGCCACCGTGAAGGTGCAGAAGCTCAACCCGACCGCGCAGGTGATCTTCGACGACAAGGTCGTGCTCGACCATTCCGGCGACGAGAAGACCGCGCTGCGATTCAAGCTCAATGCGGAAGGCAAGGTGATCGACGTCCAGCGGCGGCCGAAATCGCTGCTGGAGACGTTCCGGAATGTCCGCGCCAACGGCGCCGACCTCGATCCCAAGACCGGCGTCAGGATGATCAGGCGATGATGAGCAATCTGCAGACCGTCATCGTCACGCTGTCCGTGTGCTATGCGCTGATCGGCGCGCTGCTCTTGCTGGTGCTGGTCTATGCAAGGCTGCCGTGGCAGGTGAAGGCGGTCGCAGTGATCGTCACCAGCGCGTTCTATGTCGGCAGCTTCGTCGGCGCCCGCGGCCTGCTCGGCTGGGCCAGCGTCGACCGGCTGCCGCGGAGCTTCAAGGTGCTGCAGGTGCGGATCGTCGATCCGCACTCCGTCGAGGGCGATCCCGGCGCGGTCTATCTGTGGGTCGAGGCGCTGGACGACGACAACCGTCCGAGCGGCGTGCCGCGCGCCTATCGCATTCCCTACAGCGACACACTTGCCGACAAGGCCCAGCACGCCGCCGACCAGATCGCGGCCGGTCATCCGCAGGGCGGTCGCGCCGCTGATTTCGGCACCGGCGACGGCGGCGTCATCGACGCCGCGCGCGAATACATTCTGCCGAAGACCATCATCGAGACCGCCGGCGGCGATCCCTCCACCGGCGAGTTCAAGGCCGCCAAGAACGCCGGCGACGGCGTCTCGTTCACGCCACTTCTGCCGCCGCGCATGCCGCCGAAGGACGAGCAGTGAACGGGGCGACGCGGAAGAGCCTCCCAGCGGAGAGTCGATAACTCGCCACCGTCATTGCGAGGAGCGAAGCGACGAAGCAATCCAGGGTCCAGTTCGCAGCCCTGGATGCTTCGCTGCGCTCGCAATGACGGCGGAAAATGACCGCGGCGCAAGCGGTGAAATTGCCAACTTTCTCCATTCAGGCTAGGCTCAGGATCGTCTAGTAATCCAGCCGAACGCGCGTTTCATTTGTTGATTGAATCTCGAGGGGGGCTTCGCGATGCGTAAGCTGATGATTGCGTTTTTGGCCCTGATGTTGTGGCCGGCCGGACCGGCTCTGGCCTGGTGGGACGAGGGCCACATGCAGATCGCCTATCTGGCCTACAAGAAGCTGTCCCCGGCGACGCGGGACCGGGCCGATGCGCTGCTCAAGCTCAATCCCGACTACGCCAGCTGGGTTGCCGGCGCGCCTGCGGGACAGGAGAAGCTATACGCTTTCGTGCATGCGGCGACCTGGCCGGACGACATCAAGATGAAGCCGGACTATTACGACGATCAGGTGACGGATTCGACGGCGAAGCAGCTGGTGCCGTACGGCCACCTCAAGCATCAGTACTGGCACTACAAGGACGCGCTGTTCTCGGCCGACGACACGCCGCTGCCGCGCCCTGATGCTGTGGATGCGGTGTCGCAGCTCAAGCTGATGATCGCCAAGCTGCCGGCGAACACCGACGCCTCGGAGCCGCTGCGTTCGTACAGCCTCAGCTGGAGCATCCACCTCGTCGGCGATCTGCACCAGCCGCTGCACGCCATCGCCCGCTATTCGTCCGCGCTTCCCGACAAAGGCGGCGACCGCGGCGGCAATGAGGAGCAGGTGATCGCCGCCAACGGCGAGACGCAGAATCTGCACGCCTATTGGGACGGCATCTTCGGCGGCTATTCGACCGTGTTCGGCGCGATCTTCGACGCCGACCAGCGCGGAGGCCTGTCGACCGTCACGCCCGACGCCGGCAAGGCGCAGATCATCGACCCCGCGGTGTGGGCGCAAGAGAGCTTCGATCTCGCCAAGACGGTGGCCTATGCCTCTCCCGTTCGCACGGACAAGCAGCCGGTCGAATTGACCCGCGAGTACGAGACCAACGCCCGCGACCTTGCCCGCAAGCAGGCCGCGCTCGCCGCTGCGCGGCTCGCCAACCTTCTCGAGGTGGTGTTGCGGTAGAGCCGCCTGCGCCTCACGGCGCCCGCGTCGGACGAACGACGATCTCGTTGACGTCGACATCGTCGGGTTGCTGGATGGCATAGCGCACGGCGCGGCCGATCGCGTCCGGCTGCAGGGCAATCGCGCGGTAGCTGCGCATCATCTCGGCTGCGGTCTCGTCCGTGATGGTGCTGGCGAGTTCGCTCTCGACCACGCCCGGATGGATGCAGGTGACGCGCAGCTTCTCATTCTCCTGCCGGAGCCCGTCCGAGATCGCCCGCACGGCGTGCTTGGTCGCGCAGTAGATTGCGGCGGTCGGCACGACCTGCAGAGCGCCGATCGAGGCGATGTTGATGATGTGTCCGGAGCCGCGGGCCAGCATGCCGGGCAACACCGCCGCGATGCCGTTCAGCACGCCCTTGATGTTGACGTCGACCATGCGATCCCACTCGTCGACCTTCATCGAGGCCATCGGCGAGAGCGGCATGATGCCGGCATTGTTGATCATGACGTCCACGTGCCCCCACATCGCGCGCGCAGCCTCGGCAAAGGCCGCGACATCGGCGCGGTTGGTCACATCCAGCGCCCGAACCTCGGCGGTTTGGCCGGCCGCGTGCAGCTCGGCGGCGAGCGCCTCGAGCCGATCCAGGCGGCGCGCGCCCAGCAGCAGCCGCGCGCCCGTGGCGGCCAGCTCTCGTGCTATCCCCGCGCCAATGCCGCTCGACGCCCCAGTAATCAGGATGACTTTGTCCATGTTCAACTCCCGTCGGTTGGTGACGGGCGGAAGCTAGGTTGCCGGCATTGTCACGACAATTTGCCCAATGCTTGCCTCGGTGGTAAGCGCATCTAACCAATGCGGATCGACAAGAACATGATCGAGCTGTTCGTGGCGGTGGCCGAGGCCGGGAGCTTCCGCCTTGCCGCGGACCGGCTGGGCGTGACGCGGTCTGCCGTCAGCCAAGCCATGGGCAGGCTGGAGGACCATCTCGGGATTTCCCTGGTCAGCCGGACGACCCGCAGCTTCAGCCTGACCGAGGCGGGACGCCGTTTCTATGCGGACGTCGCGCCGGCGATCGGCGCGCTGAATGCCGCTGCCGAGCAGATCGGCGACAAGGCCGGGCCGCCGTCCGGCCTGCTGCGGCTGGCCGTGTCCTCCATCGCCGAACGCTTCCTCTCCGGGCCCTTGCTGGCCTCGTTCATGCAAACCTGTCCCGCGATCGAACTGGACATCACCATCACCGACGACACCTTCGACATCGTCGCCGAGCACTACGACGCGGGGGTACGCCTCGGAGAAGTCATCGCGCAGGACATGATCGCTGTCCCGGTGTCCGGAGATCAGAGGCAGCTGGCCTTCGCCGCACCGAGCTATCTGGAAGCGCACGGCGCGCCGGCGCACCCGAGCGATCTGATTCATCATGCCTGCATCGGCTGGCGGCCCGCGCCGCTGGTCGCGCCCTATCGCTGGGAGTTCACCGAAGCGGGCAGGGACTTCAATGTCGAGGTGAAGCCCAGCCTGACGACCAACGACATGTCGTTGATGATCCGCACCGCATGCGCGGGCGGCGGCATCACCTTCGGCATGGAGGAGACGTTCCAGCCCTACGTCGCGCGTGGCGAACTGGTGCCGCTGCTCGAAAGCTTTTCCGCGCCGTTTGCCGGATTCTACCTGTACTTTCCAAGGCGCCGGAACCTGGCGCCCAAGCTCCGCGCGCTCATCGACCATGCGAGGCGGGGACTATGACAGCAGCGAGGTCTTCATCATCGTGTAGCCCGGAAGAGCGAAAGCGATATCCGGGTTCACCGACAGAGCGCGTGAGACACTCGACTGCCGCTTCCGGCGTGGGCGCACGGACTACGACTCCTCCTCCTCAAAGAGGTCGGGTTCGCCAATCCAATTGATGACGATCTGCTTGGCAACCTGCTTGTGTCCCCAAGGAGATGTCAGCCCGACATCATAAATATGCAGGTGATTTCTGTTTTGCGTCTTAAGTCTAGTCAATTGATCTATCAACACATCGACGCCCTCGGTATCGACCATCAGATCGACACCACCAAGTACTTCGTTCCAAACAGCGATAATCATCGGTTATTCCGGAGCGTGAGACGCGGGAACGGATTTCGCCGTGTAGCAAGCGCCATCCAAGAAATCTATTTCGCTTTTTCAGAAGTCATGCTATACGCTATCATCCCGTCCCGAGCAGAGGGGCGTAGCGCGCGATCGTCACGACACGTGGGGCGGGGAAGCGATGGACGCTGGGCTAGCGTGAGACGAGCGCTTGGCCTGCGGACGTGAAGTCGTGTCGTCCTGGCCTCCCGGTGCCGAGGTCAAGCTGACGCCAGCGCTCGCGCGCTGCGTCAATGACGGGGTCAACAAGCCGGTCCCCGGGGAGATCACGATATAAGCGTTAAAACCGTCGCGCGGGGAATGCCGGATGTTCGGCTGAACCTGTGGTGACTGCCGCCTGCTTTTTTTCTGCAGGCGGGCCATGGGTGAGGCCTTCACCCGGCATTCCCCGCGCCCTCTCGCTCGTTCGATGGGGCACAGCGATCGCACAGCTCGGGCGAGGTCCGCCGCGAGAACGCGACGTCGTGACGCCGATGGATCGGCCGCGCCGAAAAACTCCTAGCTCCGATCCGCCTGGTTTGATGTTGCTCAAATTCCGTGCGAAGCCCACTTGTACGGTGGAACCGGGAGGACACGGGTGCTGCTGGCGATTTTCACCGATATCCATGCCAATCGGCAGGCCTTTGCGGCGTGCCTGGAGGTGGCGCGTGCGCGTGGCGCGGATCGTCTCATCTGCCTCGGCGACATCGTCGGCTATGGCGCCGATCCGGAATGGTCGGTCGACACGGTCATGGCGATCGTCGCCGAGGGCGGGCTGGCGGTGCGCGGCAACCACGACAATGCCGTCTCGGTCGCGAGCGAGACCATGAATGCCGAGGCGCAGGCGGCGATGGAGTGGACGCGCGGCCGGCTCAGCGCCGAGCAGCGCCGCTTTCTCGCCGAACTGCCGATGAGCATCGGTGACGACGACCGGTTGTTCGTGCATGCGGAGGCGTCCAGCCCGCCGCGCTGGCGCTATGTCCAGTCGTCGGCCGATGCCGCGCGCAGCATGATCGCGACCGAGGCGCAGGTGACGTTCTGCGGCCACATCCACCGTCCGGCGCTGTACTCGATGTCCGCCACCGCCAAGATGACGAGCTTTACCCCGACCGCCAACATGCCCATTCAGCTGTTGCGCGGCCGGCAATGGCTGGCCGTGGTCGGCTCGGTCGGCCAGCCGCGCGACGGTGATCCGGCCGCGTCGTTCGTGACCTTCGACACCAAGACCCGCGAGCTGACCTATTGCCGCGTGCCCTATGACGTCGAGGCGGCGGCGCAGCGCATTCGCGACAACGGCCTGCCGCCCTGGCTGGCGCAGCGGCTCTCGATGGGGCGCTAGAGCATGACGAAATCAAAGCTCAAGCCGGGCGTCGTGATCGACGGCTTCACGGTCGGCGAGTGCGTGCATTCCGGCGGCATGGCGACGTTGTGGAGCGTCACCCATCCGGACATTGACCGGCCCATCCTGATGAAGGTGCCGCGCGTCTCCGAGGGCGAGGATCCCGCGGCGATCGTCAGCTTCGAGATGGAGCAGATGATCCTGCCAAAACTATCGGGACCGCACGTGCCGGCCTGTTTCGGCACCGGCGATTTCGCCACCCAGGCCTATGTGGTGATCGAGCAGATCCCGGGCGAGACACTGTACAAGCGGCTGCCCGAGCTACCGCTGGCCTACGAGGAGGCGCGGGTGCTGGTCGCGAAGATCGCGACCGCGCTCGCCGATATTCACCGGCAGCACGTCATCCATCACGACATCAAGCCCTCCAGCATCATGTTCAGGCCGACGGGGGAGGCGGTGCTGATCGACTACGGCCTGTCCTGCCACAAGCACTTGCCGGATCTCTTGCAGGAGGAGTTCCGCCTGCCTTACGGCACCGCGCCCTACATGGCGCCCGAGCGCATGATGGGCACGCGCAGCGATCCGCGCAGCGACATCTTTTCGCTCGGCGTGCTGCTCTACTTCTTCACCACCGGCGTACGGCCGTTCGGCGAGACCGAGACGTTGCGGGGCATGCGCCGGCGGCTCTGGCGCGATCCCTATCCGCCGCGGCAATTGAAGCCGGACTATCCACCGTGGCTGCAGGAGATCGTGCTGCGCTGCCTGGAGATCGAGCCGGTCTGGCGCTACCCGACCGCGGCGCAGCTTGCCTTCGATCTCGGCCATCCCGACCAGGTCAAGCTCACGGCGCGCGCGGAGAAGGTCAAGCGCGACCCGATCACCACGGTGTGGCGCCGCCGCTTCAACCGCGGCCTGGTGCAGCCGGAACAGAAAGCATCCGATGTCGCGGTGCAGATCGCCTCCAGTCCGATCGTGGCGGTCGCGATCGACACCGCGGAAGGCGGCGAGGAGCTCAACGGCGCGCTGCGGCTCACCGCGCAGCGCATCCTCGCGACCTTGCCTGCGGCGCGGCTCGCCTGCGTCAACGTGCTGAAGCTCGGGCGCCTCACCATCGACCGCACCCTGGACGAGGAGGGCAACAACAAGCACATCGACCGCATGGTCGCGCTGAAGCACTGGGCGACGCCGCTCAAGCTCGACGCCAGCCGGCTGACGGTGCATGTGCTGGAGGCCGTCGATCCGGCCGCCACCATCATCGAGTTCGCCGAGGCCAACCAGGTCGACCACATCATCATCGGCGCGAGGCGCGATTCGGTGCTGCGTTCGCTGCTCGGCAGCGTCTCGGCGAAGGTCGCCGCGGAGGCGGGCTGCACCGTCACGGTGGTCCGCACGCGCGCTGCCGCGCGGGAGATGGACGACGACGATGTGCCGGCGAAGGTCGGGTCGGGCGGATGAGGAGGCAACTCCTCATGGTGAGGAGCGCCGCAGGCGCGTCTCGAACCATGAGGCCCGGTCCGGGGCCTCGCCCTTCGAGACGCCCGCCTCTGGCGGGCTCCTCAGGGTGAGGCGTGGCAGCGGTGCGTGAAGAAGGATGTCGTGGGGGCTGCTCTCTTACAGCATTTGAGTGCGGGGCAGGAGACCTTCACCATGCGGTTCGAGCGCTACGCCGGCGGCACCTCAGCCCGACCGTTCAGCGCCGTTTCCGCCGGCGAGGGCGATGTGCGCATGAACCGTGGGCGTATCAACTGAGAGCATAGTTCGAGTATTCTACGGAGCCGTCTGGAAAGTGGATCTGCCAGATTTCGTAAGCGGTGAAGTTCAAGATCTGGAGCTTGATCGAGTTGCCAAAGAGCAGGATCAGGTCAGCCGTTTCTCTGTCGAACCGGGCATCGCTGCACGATGTACCATGCAGGAGCCTAGACATTTCCTGCGTCGCGTCGTTGGGGGTCGGAAGACCATATTGCTGTCGGTGATCGAAGCTCGACAGCACAGCGCGGTCGTCTTGTATGAGGCGCCAGTAGAAGGCCTTCAAGATGGTGCCGTCTGAAAATTTCAAGCCGACGGCTGCTGCTCCGATTTCGTCAGGAGCATCCTCGGCGGAGACATCGACCTGGGTGCCTCGTAGCTTGACGAGACTTTGCTCCAATGCGGTCATCATTTCGTAACGCTCTATGCAGGGTGATCAACTCCAAGCTGTCAGTCCCGCAGCAAGTACGCCACCACTGCGGCGTTCGGCTCACCTCACCGGAACGGGCGCAGCTTCATGTGGCGGTTGGCGTCCTTGTAGAGCAGATAGCGGAAGCGGCCGGGGCCGCCGGCGTAGCAGGCCTGAGGGCAGAACGCGCGCAGCCACATGAAGTCGCCGGCCTCGACCTCGACCCAGTCGCGGTTGAGCTTGTAGACGGCCTTGCCCTCGAGCACGTAGAGTCCGTGCTCCATCACATGCGTCTCCAGGAACGGGATCACGGCGCCGGGCTCGAAGGTGACGATGTTGACGTGCATGTCGTGGCGGACGTCGAGCGGATCGACGAAGCGCGTGGTGGCCCAGCGGCCGTCCGTGCCGGGCATCCCGACGGGCGCGGTCGTCGCCTCGTTGGTGACGAAGGCGTCCGGCGCGGCGATGCCGGGGACGGCCTCATAGGCCTTGCGGATCCAGTGGAAGGTCGCGGGCACCGCGCTGGCGTTCTTCAGCGTCCACTTGCAGGAGGGTGGCAGGAAGGCGTAGCCGCCCTTGCCCAAGCGATGATCGGTGCCGGCGATGGTCAGCGCGATTTCGCCCCCGACGACGAACAGCACGCCTTCGGCCTCGGGATCAGGCTCCGGCTGGGTGCTGCCGCCGCCGGGCGACACCTCGACGATGTATTGCGAGAACGTCTCCGAGAAGCCGGAGAGGGGACGCGCGATCACCCAGGTCCGCGTCTTGTCCCAGAACGGCAGCGCCGAGGTGACGATGTCGCGCATCACGCCCTTGGGGATCACGGCGTAGGCCTCGGTGAACACGGCGCGTCCGGTGAGAAGATCGGTTTGCGGCGGGTGGCCGCCCTGCGGCACGAAGTAGTTCGGCTTGTCCATCGTCGTCTCTCCTGCGCGCGGATCGGCACGCCCGCGCGCCATGATTCAGGGGATGCTCAGGAACAGCGGCTGGTCGAGCCACAGCTCCTCGAGATTGTCGGGACTCATGCGGTCGACCACCATGAAGCGCGAGGCCTCGTCGAACACCAGCAGCGGATGATGCCAGACGTTGCGCGCGTAGTTCACGCCCTGGCGTCCGCTGGCGGCGAAGGCGCGGTAGCTCGCGGGATCCCGCGGATCGGCGCAGACCAGCACCAGCCAAGGCCGGTCCTGCAGTGGCATGAACAACTGGGTGCCGAGCGGATGCCGCTCCATCAGCCTGATCTCGATCGGGAGCGGCCGCGGCTTGGCCTCGAACAGGCTGATATTGACGTCGACGCCGCCCGAGGTGACGTCGATGGCGGCGAGGCCGTTGCAGCGGCGGGCAAAGCCCTGGTTGATGTCGATGGGCTGGGCGCCATCGGTCTCGACGACGTCGCCGAAGGCGGCGAACGCGGCTTTCGCCAGCGGCTGCGGCGTGAGCGTGTGCATCCCGCCTCGCGTGCCTCAGATCGCTTCGCCGCGCGCCAACGTGGCGGCGCTGCGGATCGCGGCGATGTTGCTGCGATAGGCCTCCTCCGTGCCGCCCTTGAACACGGCGGAGCCTGCGACAAAGGCGTTGGCGCCGGCCGCGGCGAGCGCGCCGGCATTGTCGCGGCCGACGCCGCCATCGACCTCGATATCGATCGGCCGGCCGGCGGTCATCGCCCGCAGATCCTGGATCTTGCCGATCGCCGAGGGAATGAAGGCCTGGCCGCCGAAGCCGGGATTGACCGACATGATCAGCACGAGGTCGACGAGGTCGAGCACGTATTCGATGACGTTGAGCGGCGTCGAGGGGTTGAGCGAGACGCCGGCCTTCTTGCCGAGCGCGCGGATCGCCTGCAGCGAGCGATGCAGATGCGGGCCGGCCTCGGCATGGACCGTGATGTGGTCGCAGCCGGCCTTGGCAAAGGCTTCGAGATAGGGATCGCACGGCGTGATCATCAGATGCGCGTCGAAGATCTTGGTGGTGTGCGGGCGCAGCGCCTTGATCACGTCAGGGCCGTAGGAAATGTTCGGCACGAAATGGCCGTCCATGACGTCGAGATGGATCCAGTCGGCCCCGGCGGCATCGACGGCGCGAACCTCCTCGCCGAGCTTGGAGAAATCCGACGCCAGGATCGAAGGCGCGATGACGAGCGGACGCGGCGTGAAGGGCTGGGTCATGGACGGCTGTTCCAGTGCGATCGGGATTGTCGCCGTATCATGCAGGGGCCAGTCCGGCAACGCGAGCAGGAAAAATCTGCCGGGCGCGGCATGAAGTGCCGGGTTGGGGCATCCGCAACATCGCGAAATGTCCGGACATATCAGCAGTTTGGCGATGGCATGGCGATTGCGAGGAGAGCGGACGTTCGCATGTCGCCGCCGTTCGCTGCGGCCTTCTCGGAGTTTCACCATGTGGTTTGCACTGGGGGCCGCGGCGTCGGTCCTGGATGGACTGCAGTCGCTGGGATCCACCAAGTCTGGTTCCGGCAAATCGGGCAATGCTGGCGGCGGGCTGTTCAGCCTCAGCGGCGGCAACGCGGGCAGTTCCGGCAATTTCGCCCCGTGGTCGAGCTCCGGCAGCAGCAGCTCGGGGCAGATCGCGCCGGAGACGATGAACGCGCTGCTGGCGGCGCAGAGCCAGTCGGGCACGACGTCGAGCGCGAGCTCGAGCGCCAATCCGCTGCAGGACCTGTTCTCGCAGATCGACGGCGACGGCGACGGGCAGATCACGAAGTCGGAATTCGAGACTGCGCTCGGCGCCGGCGGCACCAACCTTGCGAATGCCGACAAGGTGTTCGGCAAGCTCGACAGCAACGGCGACGGCAGTGTCAGCATGGACGAGCTGACATCGGCGCTGAAGGGCGCGGGCAGCGGTCGTGGCCATCATCGTCATCAGGCCGGCTCTGGCGGGTCGGGCAGCAGCGGCAATTCGTCGGGAGCAGGAGCGGATGCGCTGATGCAGGCGCTGTCGGGCGCCTCGAGCTCCTCGTCCACCAACAGCGACGGGTCGACCACCACCACGATCACCTACGCGGATGGCTCGAAGGTGACGCTGACGACGCCGGCGGCCACCACCGCGTCCAGCGCTGCGACCTCGTCCTACAACATGATCGAGAAGCTGATCCAGCGGCAGTCCAACATGCTGTCGGCCTCCACGACTTCAACGACCGCGGTCAGCGCGTAGGCTCAACTGCCGAAGCGGCCTTGCCAGGACGGCAGCGCGCCGGCGAAGGGTAGCGGCCTCGCGTGATAGACGCCGCGGGCGATCGCGCGCGCCAGGACGTTGGCCGCGACCATGCCGAGCTCGCTCAGCTCGACCAGCGGCTCGATCGGCCTGGCGCAGGTCGCCGCCGCGAACACGATGTCCCCGTCGAGCGGCAGATGCACCGGATAGATCGCACGCGCCATGCCGGTCTGCGCCATCATCGCGAGCCGCTTGGCCTGCGCCTTCGTCAGGACGGCGTCGGTCACGACGAGGCTGATCGTCGTGTTCTCGGCGGCCGACGCCGCCGGGCCGCCCTTGATGCGCATCGCCAGCATGTCCGGCATGAACGCGGCCGGCAGGCCGCGGCCGCCGAACTCGCCGTCGACCTCGTACGGTGCTGCCCAGAACCAGGGACCGTCGCCGACGGTGACGCTGCCGACCGCATTCACCACCGCGACGGCCGCGACCTTGATGCCGCCTGTCGTCGTCGCCGACGCCGAGCCGAGCCCGCCCTGCAGGTTGGCGGTGGTGGCGCCGAGCCCGGCACCGACGCTGCCGAGCGCGAAGCTCGTGCCGGCCGCCGCCGCTGCCGCATAGCCGAGCTCGCGATAGGGCGTGTAGCGACCCCAGGCCTTGTTGCCGCCGTTCAAGAGGTCGAACATGATCGCGCCGGGGACGATCGGGATCAGCGCGTCGCGCACGGCAAAGCCGCGCCCCTGTTCCGCCAGCCAGGCCTGGATGCCGCTCGCGGCCTCCAGCCCGAACGCCGAGCCGCCCGACAGGGCAATGGCGTCGATCCGTTCCACGGTATTCGCAGGATCGAGCAGAGCGTCCTCGCGCACCCCGGGCCCGCCGCCGCGGATGTCGATCGCGGCGACCGCCGGCTGATCGAACAGGATCGCGGTGACACCGGACGCGAGCGCCGCGTCATCGGCGTGGCCCACGCGCACGCCAGGGATGTCGGTGAGGAGGTTCTGCACGATCGCCCTCGCTGCAGGTGATGATGCCGGATGGATAGCGCGGCCGGCGCGGCGGCTCAATGCAACAGCGCGCTGCTTCATCGCTCCAGCGCGATGCGGATCATGCGGGCGAGCTCGGGCTTGCGGTAGGGCTTGGGCAGCAGCAGCACGCCGGCGTCGAGGCGGCCGTGATGCACGATCGCATTCTCGGTATAGCCCGAGGTGAACAGCGTCCGCAGCGATGGCCGCCGCGCGCGGGCGGCATCGGCGAGCTGGCGGCCGTTCATGGCGCCGGGCATGATGACGTCGGTGAACAACAGGTCGATCTCCGGATGACGCTCCAGCACGTCGAGCGCCTCGGCGGCGTTGGCTGCAGCCAGGGTGGTGTAGCCGAGGCTGCCGACCTGGGCGATCACGTGCTGGCGTACCAGCGGATCGTCCTCCACGATCAGGATCGTCTCGTTGCCGCCGCGCGCGTCCGGCGCCTGCAGGCCCGCGCTGGCGGCCGGAGCGGACGCCGAGTGCGGCAAATACAGCTTGATCGAGGTGCCGTGGCCGACCTCGCTATAGATCTTGATATGGCCGCCCGACTGCTTGACGAAGCCAAACACCATGCTGAGGCCGAGGCCCGTGCCCTTGCCGGTGCCCTTGGTCGAGAAGAACGGATCGAACACCTTCTCGAGATAGGCGGGCGGGATGCCGCAGCCGGTATCGCTGACGGCGATCATCACGTAATCGCCGACGGCAACCTCGCTATGGGCGTCGGCATAGTCCTGGTCGAGCGCGACGTTGGCCGTTTCCAGCGTCAGCTTTCCGCCCTGCGGCATCGCATCGCGTGCATTGAGCGCGAGGTTGACGATCGCGGTGGCGAGCTGGTTCGGATCGGCCAGTGCGGTACATGGATCGGAGCTGAGCGTGCGCTCGATTTCGATCTGCGCGCCGAGCGTCGGCTGCAGCAAGGCTGCGGTCTCGTTCAACAGCGCGTTGACGTCGATATCCGTCGGCTGCAGCGGCTGCTTGCGGGCGAAGGCCAGCAACTGCCGCGTGAGCTGCGCGCCGCGGTCGGCGGAGTCGTCGATCAGCTTGGCGACGGAGGCGAGCTCCGGCCGGTCGGACACGGCGTCGGCAAGAATGCCGATGCTGCCGGTGATGACGGTGAGGATGTTGTTGAAGTCGTGGGCGACGCCGCCGGTGAGCTGCCCGACCGCCTCCATCTTCTGCGCCTGGCGGAATTGCGCCTCGGCGGCGCGCTTCTCGGTGAGGTCGCGGCCGACGAAGAAGTGGCGCTGCACCGGGTCCGACCAGCTAGCCATCCAGTTCAGGACGACGCCGCGGCCTTCCTTGTGCAGGAGCTGCGCCTCGAAATTGTGGACGTCGCGGCCGCGGCGGCAGGCGCGCATCTGGCTACGGACCGCCTCGAGCTCGGGCGGAAAGACGAAGTCGCTGGCATTGCGGCCGACCATCTCCTCCGGCCGGTAGCCGAGCACGTCCACCGCGCTCGGGCTGACCTGCATCAATTGTCCGTAGGAGTTGGCCACCAGGATCAGGTCCTGCGAGGTCTCGAAGATGCGGCGGCGCTCCTCGGTCTCACGGGTCAGGGCGGTTCGGGTGCGCTTGCTCTCGGTGATGTCGCGCGCGACCTTGGAGGCGCCGACGACCGCGCCACGCGCGTCGAGAATCGGGGACACGCCGAGCGACACTTCGATCTCGTGGCCGTCCTTGTGGCGGCGGATCGTCTCGTGATGCTCGATGTTCTCGCCGTCCCCGATCCGGCTCAGGATGCGATCGACCTCGCTGCGCCGTTCCGCGGGCACGATCAGGCCGATGTCGTGGCCGAGCGCCTCGTCTGCGCGATATCCGAACAGGTGTTCGGCAGCGCGGTTCCATGACGTGATCTTGCCCTGCAGCGTCAGCGTGATGATGGCGTCGCTGGAGGATTCCACCACGGCGCTGAACAGCCGCTCGCGCGCGATGAAGCGTGCCCGCTCGCTCTCGCTCTCGCGGCGCTGCCGTTGCAACAGCCGCGTGAGTCTTGCCTGCAGACTGACATTGTCCGCGAGCAGGACGCCAAGCACGAAGCTCGCTGCCAGCAGGCCGTAGATGCGCCCTGCGTAGTAGCCGAGGTCGAATCGGGCGGCGTTGAGCAGCGAGGAGAGCGAGAGATCGAACAGCCAGGCGCACAGCACCACCATGACCCAGAGGTCGAGAATGCTGTGCGGCCGGCGCAGCGCCAGCACGAGCAGGGCAGCCGACGTCACGCACCAGATGGCGCCGACCACGATCTTCAATGCCGGCGTGGCAGCGTCGGCGCGGACGAGCGCGGGCAGCGCTGCATCATGGGCGATCACCGCCCAGGTCAGTGCCGCAAGCGCGATCGCCACGCCGAGAATGGCGACCGACAGCGACAGCGCGACGGATTTGACGGGTGTCGGATGGACACGGTCGTGCAGCGCATAGGCGAGAACGAACAGCGGGAACGCGCCGTGCCAGATCATGTAGATCCAAACCGCGGTCTGCGGCCCTGCGTCGAGCAGGCCGCTGTGAGAATACAGCCCCGGAAACACCAGCGTATGCAGCAGCGACGCCGGCGCGGTGAACAGGTAACCGGAGGCCAGCCACAGCAGTGGTCGGGAGCGCAGCAGCACGAACTGGGAGAACAGCAGGAACGCAGTGATGAGATCGTTCAGCGCCAACGCCGATTGGTAGCTCGCGACGAACGCAGGCACTGCCGGCAACTGCACCTTTGCAAAGGGAGCGGCAGCGGCAAACAGCAGGGTCGAGATCGCAATCGCAGCCAATGCTGCGATCTGGTCTCGGCGCGTCGCGGTGGACGTCGACAGAAGGACTTCGCGATGATCCTCGATGCTCTGCATCTCCAGGAATCCTGCGCAACAGAGCCAACGTGCAAAACGCGGCGTCCACCACTTGTGCGCGATAAAAATCAATGTTCTAATGAAGGTTGTATGGTACCAGATCGAGACGTTCTGTAGAATGAGTCGATAGTAGAAGTAACTGCACCTTTACCGCTAATGAGATAAATATACCGGTAGTTGTGCTCGATTTCCTTCGATGTTGTAGGCTGTCCAACGGAAAAATTCTGGAGAAGTTGATGCCACGGATTCTGGTGGTCGACGATCAGAAGGATGTGCGCGCCATGATCTCCATGGTGCTGCGCGTCAATCAGTTCGACGTGGTCGAAGCGGGAACCGCCGCGTCCGGACTGCAGCTGTTCCGCGACCAGGCATTCGATGCGGCCATCGTCGACATCTATCTCGATGATTCCAATGGGCTCGATCTCATCGGTAGCATGCGTGCGCTGGTTCCCGACGTGCCGGTGGTCGCCGTCTCCGGCATGAACGCCTTCGATGGCGCGTCGATGTCGGACGAGCTGACCCGTGTCGTGTACTTGCAGAAACCGTTCCGCCCGGCGGAGCTGATGCGCGCCGTCGAAACGGCCCGGTCGGCAGTCGCGGCGAAGGGGGCCGCATCGCTTTCGGCCTGTGCCGGCTGAGCCGGCCTGCTACTTTCTCTCCGTATGACGGAGTTTCGCAATTTCCTTCAGGCGCTTCGACAAAACGCCCCGGTCGATGACCGGGGCGTTTGCATCCAGCTGATGATCGAAGCGGGAGTTCCTATCAGGATCCCTTGCCGCCGAGCTCGGCGTAGCCGCCCTTGGCGTCCCATTTGTAGACGACGTAGTCGATCTGCTTGATGTCGCCCTTGGCGTCGAAGCCGAGCTTGCCCAGCACCGTGTCCCACTCGCCGGCTTTGATGGTGTCCATCACCTTCTTGGCGTCGGTGGTATTGGCCTTCTTCACCGCCTGCGACCAGACCTGGATCGCGGCGTAGGTGTAGAGCGTGTAGCCCTCGGGATCGATGTTCTTGGCCTTGAACTTGTCGACGATCGCCTTCGCGCTCGGCTTGTTGCGCGGCTCGGGGCCGAAGGTGAACAGTGTGCCTTCCGCGGCAGGACCGGTGATCGAGGCGAACTCCTTGTCGTTCATCGCGTCGCCCGCCATCAGGATGGTCTTGAGACCCTGGTCGCGCATCTGGCGCAGGATGAGGCCGGCTTCCTGATGATAGCCGCCGACATACACGAGATCGATGTTGTCACGCTTCAAGCGGGAGACGATCGCGTTGAAGTCCTTGTCGCCCTTGTTGTAGGACTCGAACATCTTCTCGGTGACGCCGGCCTTGTTCAGCGCCTTCTTGGTCTCGTCAGCGAGACCCTTGCCGTAGGTGGTCTTGTCGTTGAGGATCGCGATGTTCTTGCCCTTGAAGTTCTTCGCGATGTAGTTGGCGGCGACGAGACCCTGCTGGTCGTCGCGGCCGCAGACGCGCGCCACGTTCCACAGCTTGCGCTCGGTGAACAGCGGGTTGGTCGAGGCGGGCGTGATCTGCAGGACGTTGCTGTCGGCATAGGCCTCGGAGGCCGGGATCGACGACGACGAGCAGAAATGGCCGGCGACGAACGGAATGCCGGAGCCGGCGAGCTTTTCGGCAACCGAGCGCGCCTGCTTCGGATCGCAGGCATCGTCACCCACCTGCAGTGCGAGCTTCTTGCCGAGCACGCCGCCGGCGGCGTTGAGGTCGGCCACCGCCATCTCGGCGCCGTTCTGCATCTGGCGGCCGAAGGCCGATTCACTGCCGGTCATGGGGCCGGCCACGGCGATGTTGATGTCTTCGGCGAAAGCTGCGGTCGAGAGCGCCAGCGATGCGCCCAGGGCCAAGCCGATGAGTTTGAGTGGTTTCATGAGAAATCCTCGCGGGGGGTAGGTCGACACGGAACGGCCCGAACGGCGGGCCGCAGACCGCGCGCATTGTGGCTGATTTTCCGGCGAAGTCACCGGCAATTTTTGACCACACCTACGAAGGACTAAGGCCATTCTGGCCGGGTTTTGAGGGCCCGCCTCAGTGGCGGCCGCCCTCAAGATAGGCGGCGCGGATCTCCGGCCGCTGCAGCAGCTCGGTGCCGGTGCCCGACAGCGTAATCATGCCGTTGACCAGTACGTAGCCGCGATGGGCGAGCTTCAGCGCATGATTGGCGTTCTGCTCGACGATCAGCACGGTGAGGCCGTCCTGGCGGTTGAGTGTCCGAATGGCGTCGAAAATCTGGCGGGCGATCAGCGGCGCCAAGCCGAGCGAGGGCTCATCCAGAAGCAGCAGGCGGGGCCGGCTCATCAGCGCGCGCCCGATCGCAAGCATCTGCTGCTCGCCGCCGGACAGCGTGCCGCCGCGCTGGTCCATGCGCTCCTTCAGCCGGGGAAACAGCGCGAAGACGCGCTCCAGCGTGGCGGCCCGCTCGGCGTCGGTCGTCTCGCCGGCATCGGCGCCCATCTGCAGGTTTTCCGCCACGCTCATGCGCGGAAAGATGCGGCGTCCCTCGGGCGACTGTGCGATGCGCAGCCGCGCGATCTGATGCGTCGGCACCTGCGTGATGTCGTTGCCGTCATAGACGATGTGCCCGGAGCTCGCGCGCGGGCGGCCGAAGATCGACATCATCAGCGTCGACTTGCCGGCGCCGTTGGCGCCGATCAGCGCGACGATCTCGCCGGGCTTGATGTCGAGATCGACGCCCTTCAGCGCTTCGATCTTGCCGTAGGACGCGCGAAGATTGCGGATCGCGAGCAGGGACGCACTCACGCCTCGGCCTCCATCACGGCTGCGGCCTCTTCCTCATCGGTGCCGAGATAGGCGGCGATGACCTTCGGGTCGTCGCGGATATCGCGCGGCGTGCCCTCGGCGATCTTGACGCCGTAGTCCATCACGACGACGCGGTCGGAGATTTCCATGACGACGCTCATGTCGTGCTCGATCAGCAGGATCGACGTGGCGTGATCGGCCCGGATCGACAGCAGCAACTCGCTCAGCGCCGCACTCTCCCGCGCGTTGAGGCCGGCGGCCGGTTCGTCGAGGCAGAGCAGGGCCGGCGAGGTGCACATCGCACGCGCGATCTCCAGCCGGCGCTGGTCGCCATAGGCCAGATTGCCGGCCGCGTCGTCGGCGCGGTCGATCAGACCGACGCGCTTCAGCCAGAACACCGCATTGTCGATCGCGCTCTGCTCGGCCGCGCGCCACGAGGGCACGCCGAGCAGCCCGAGCAGCGTCATGCCGGACGCGCGCATCAGCGCGTTGTGCTGCGCGACCATCAGGTTCTCGAGCGCCGTCATGCCCGGAAACAGCCGGATGTTCTGGAACGTCCGCGCCACCTTGGCCTGTTTGGAGATGTTGAAGTCCTTCAGCTTCTGCATCTCGAACTGCGCGCCGTCATCATGGGTCAGGCGGATGACGCCAGACGTCGGCTTGTAGAAGCCGGTGATGCAGTTGAACACGGTGGTCTTGCCGGCGCCGTTGGGGCCGATCAGGGCCGTGATCTGCGTGCGTTGTGCGGTGAACGACAGCGCATTGACGGCGACGATGCCGCCGAAGCGCATGGTGAGGTTTTCGAGTGCGAGAATGGGAGCGGAGCTCATCCGTGGCCTTCCTTGACGAGGTCCGAAGAGATGCTCTTGGATTTTTCCAGGAATACGGTCGGCGCGCGATGGCCGACAATGCCGCGGGGACGCCAGATCATCACCAGCACCATGGCGAGACCGAACACCAGCATGCGGTAGTCCTCGAGGCTTCTGAACAGCTCGAAGCCGCCGATCATGGCGAGCGCCGCCAGCGCCACGCCGAGCTGCGATCCCATGCCGCCGAGCACGACGATGGCGAGCACCAGCGCCGATTCCTGGAAGGTGAAGGATTCCGGGCTGATGAAGCCCTGGCGCGTCGCGAAGAAGGCGCCGGCGAAGCCGCCGAACATCGCGCCGGTCGCAAATGCGGTCAGCTTGGTGGTGGTGATGTTGATGCCGAGCGCGCGGCAGGCGACCTCGTCCTCGCGCAGCGCTTCCCAGGCGCGGCCGATCGGCAGCCGGCGCAGCCGGATGGTGACCCAGTTGGTCAAGAGCGCGAGCGCCAGGATCAGATAGAACAGGAAGACGATGCGATGCGTCGGCGAGAACGGGATGCCGAGCATCGACGCAAGGCCGCCTTCGCCCGGTGTGAGCGGAATGCCGAACAACGTCGGTCGCGGAATCCCGGAGACGCCGTTGGGACCGCCGGTCACGTCCTGCCAGTTGATGAGGACAAGGCGGATGATCTCGCCAAAGGCCAGGGTGACGATGGCGAGGTAGTCACCGCGCAGCCGCAGCACCGGAAAGCCGAGCAGCACGCCCCAGAATGCGGCGAGGATGCCGGCGAGCGGCAGGCAGATCCAGAACGACAGGCCGAAGGTGGTCGAGAGCAGGCCGTAGGAATAGGCGCCGACGGCGTAGAACGCGACGTAGCCGAGGTCGAGCAGGCCGGCGAGACCGACCACGACGTTGAGGCCCCAACCCAGCATGACGTAGGTGAGGACCAAAATGCCGAGGTCGAGGATGTAACGCTGATTGTAGAAGATCACCGGCACCAGGAGGGTGAAGATCAGCAGCGCCGGCGCGAGATAGCGGCCGGCGACCGACATGCCGCTCTGCACGGCCGGCGGAACGAAGCTGCCGAGGCCGCCGCGCGGTCCGAGCCATAGCCGCAGCAGCTCGACCACGATCGAGCCGACGAACACCGCCGCAACCAGGCTGGCGAGGTCGCCGAAGCGGGTCCAGTATACGAGCTGGCCGCTCTGGCCCGCTTCGGTGCGGACGCCGACCATCAGGGAGAACAGGCCGAGAGCGACCAGTGCGCTGAGAAAGGCCTTCCTGAGGATGAAGGCGGCTCCAACCGGTTCGGAGCCTTTCGACGAGGCGGGAAGGGACGCGCTCACGCGGACTCCATCTTCAGACTTTTTCGACTTCGGGCCGGCCGAGCAGGCCGGTCGGCAGGAAGATCAGCACCACGATCAGGATCGAGAACGCCGCGACGTCCTTGTACTCCACGGAAAAATAGGCCGACCAGAACGTCTCGATCAGTCCGATCGCGAGGCCGCCGAGCATCGCACCCGGCAGCGAGCCGATGCCGCCGAGCACCGCCGCCGTGAACGCCTTGATGCCGGCGACGAAGCCCATGAAGAAATCGACCAGGCCGTAATACAGCAGGTACATCATGCCGGCGACGGCAGCGAGCGCCGCGCCGATCACGAAGGTCATCGAGATCGTGCGGTCGACGTCGACGCCGAGCAGTGCCGCCATGGTCTGATCCTGCTCGCAGGCGCGCATGTCGCGGCCGAGCCGCGTGCGGGATACCAGCCAGGTGAACAGCGCCAGTAGAACGATGGTGGTGATGACCACCACGATCTGGATGTTGGAGAGCTGGACGACGAAGCCGCTCGCGCCCTCGTGCAGCGTGTAGCCGCCGGTGATGATCGGCGGCACCGGCTTGACGCGCGCGCCCTGCGACACCTGCGAATAGTTGGTGAGCACGAACGACATGCCGATGGCGGACAGCATGGGCGCCAGGCGGAACGAGTGCCGCAGCGGGCGATAGGCGACGCGTTCGATGGTCCAGCCATAGAGCGCCGTGATGGCCATCGACACCAGCAGCACGATCAGCAGGATCACCGGAACCGCAGTCAGGCCCAGCGATACCAGCACCAGGAAGGAGATCAGCGCGATGAAGCCACCGATCATGAAGATGTCGCCATGGGCGAAATTGATCATGCCGACGATGCCGTAAACCATGGTGTAGCCGATGGCGATCAGGCCGTAGATCGAGCCGAGGACGAGGCCGTTGATGAGCTGTTGCGCGAAATAATCCATGAACTGCCGTGGGTGAGACTGCCGATACCGGTTCGCAACGCGGCGGGGGCCTTGCAGAGCGGGTGCTGGTATGCCTGGAGATGCACCCGCGCCCAAGGCGACGCGTGCGGCAGTACTAACAGCTAGGAACCGGGTGCCGCAACAGCGTGCAGTGCCACAATTGCGGGCTTATCCCGCCTCCTTTGATGGCGCGGTTCCCCTGCCTTCCTCGGGGGCCGGCCGTCGCCATCAAACGAACGCCAGGGAACCCAGCACCGAGCGCCGAAAAGGGGGGGTCTCGCACTGGTTGCGGCGCCGCTATATGCCGCTACCGCTGTCTTCCGGCGGCCCAGGCACTTTCCCCATCAGCTTCGACTGAAGCCGGACCAGGGCGTCGCGCAGCCGCGTCGCCTCGTCGTACCGGGTTTCCCGAGCCAGCAGGCCGGAGAACGGATCTTTCACCATGGTCTCGGCGCCCTGGGCGAGACGGCGCATCGGCGTCGCCACCCATTGCGCGGCGAAATTGAGCAGGACCAGAATCGAGAACACGCCGCCGGCAACATTGAACCAGAACGAGCGCACCAACTGGCGGGTCGGGGCCATCGCGGCAACGGCGTCCTGCCGGACCAGGACGGACCAGCCGAAGCTCGGCAGATCGGCGTAGCCCACGGTGGGGATGGTGACGGTGAAATAGTCCTTGTCGTCGGGCCATCGCTCGATGAGCGCGACCGAGGCCCCGCGGCTTGCGGCCTGCGCCGAGCCGATCGTCAGTTGCTTGCCGACGAGATCCGGCGGCCCGAACAGCACGATACTTTCGCGCGACAGCAACACCAGGTCTATGTTGCGCGACGCCAGCGCCGCGACGGATTCGATCACCCATTTCCAATCGACTTGAGCCCCGATGACGCCGCCGGGAGTGCCGTCGCGCATCAGCGGAGCCGACATGGCAATGAAGCGGTACGATCCCGAAGCGGTCTGCGACAACCGGTCTAGCGCCTCCGACTCGTGGGCATCAACAGCCGTCGGCGTCCCGAGACCCTGCCGGAACCAGCGCATGTCGGCCACGCTTCGTCCTTCCAGCATCCGGTCCTTGCTCGCGATCACCTTGCCGCCGGGGTCGGCGATGCCTAGCCAGGCATAGCGCGGCTCGAGCTCGCTCACGAACTGGATCTGTCGGCGCGCCTCGGCGACGTCGGCTGGGTCGATGATCGCGGCGAGCCGCGACACGTCGCTCCACGTGCCGTACATCTGTCGCGCCAGCAGGTTTGTGCTGAGCTCACCGCGGGTCCTCAACTGCTCGATCGCGAGTTCCTCGCCGCGCCGCTGCAGAGACGCCGAATAGAGAATGGCCACGGCCAGCGCCGTCACGAGGATCAGCGTCGCGCCGCCGAGGAACACCGTAGTCTGTAAGCTCCACCGTCGCCTGGTCATCGTGTTCTCCTCAATCGGCCACGGCTCGCGCGAGTTCTTTCAGCATGCGGCCGAGATCGCCGCTGTCGGCGCCCGGCACTCCACTTGCCGTGTGTAGTCGCTCGATGATCTGGGCGCGCTGCTGCGGCGTTACGCCGAATATGAGCCGGTAGCCGTCGTTTGTCGGAGCCGCGACCTTGGTCTGGATTTCGCCGATCAGGGGCAGGGTGAGCGTGCCGGTGGTGCCGGTCGCAAGGCCGACGGGACCGCTGACGCGCGCGCCGCCGGGACCGAGATTGACGATCCAGCCGCGTTGCGCCTTGCCGTCGACCGTCAGGGTTATCGGCTCGACGATCTGACGTTGCGGCCGGTTGTAGCGTGGACGATCGATGCAAACGGCGATCGCCACCGACAGCACCAGAATGTTGTAGACCGTCCAGAACATCACGATGACGACGCCGTCTCCCGCGGTCGCCGTGGTATTGAACACGAAATCGGACGTCAGCGACACGATCAGGCCACCGACCGTCAGCGTCATCAGGATCAGGAAGGGCCGCATCAGCGGCCATTGGACGATGATCTTGGCGCGGTCGCCGCCCTTGGCGGTGACCGAGAATTTGTGTGGGCCGGGGGAGAGAAGGCCGAGAGCGGCGGCACGGAGCACGGGCCAGGCTGCGACGATCTGCGAGACATCGTTGACGATCGGAATGAACAGTCCCTTGGACAGCCAGTTCAGCGTGTACATGATCGAGAGATAATATGGGCCGTAGTACCGGATGATGTCGGCGATCGAGGCATTCACCACGGTCACGCCGCCCCACCAGTAAAGCAGCGGACAGATCAGCGCGGCGAGGCGGAACGGATAGGTCGACGTCCAGTAGAGCAGCGAGTCGAGCACGCTGAGCCGGTGGAAGACATCGAGACCATGGGAGCCGAACGGATTGTAGACGTTGCGCGCGATCTGCATGAGGCCGAGGCACCAGCGGCCGCGCTGCACGACGTATTCCGCAAGGCCTTCCGGCGCCAATCCCTCCGACAACGCCTCGTTCAGGTACACGGTCTGATAGCCGTGTGCAGACAGGCGCAGCGTGAGCAGGAAATCCTCGGTGACGCTCTCGGTCGGGACGCCGCCAATCTCCTCCACGGCGGAGACGCGGAATATCGAGGAGGTCCCGCAGCACATGGCGATGCCCCAGGCGTCGCGCGCCGGCTCGACGTTGTCGAAGAAGTGGCGCTGCTCGTCGGGGTAGGCTGCGCCGATGCCGAGATTGTGCTGGATCGGGTCCGGGTTGAAGAAGTGTTGCGGCGTCTGTACGAGGCCGACAGCCGGGTCGTGAAACAGCGCCATCGTCCGCTCGATGAAGTCGACATGAGGCACGAAGTCGGCGTCGAGAACGGCGACGAAGTCCGGCCGGTCCGCATCCGCCGCGCGCAGCCGCAAGGCATTGTTGATGTTGCCGGCCTTGGCGTGCGACTTGTCGGTACGGGCGACATAGCCGATGCCGTGCTCGGCGCAGTAATTCTGGAGCCAGGCCCGGCTGCCGTCGTCGAGGACGAAAACGCGTAATGCCGCATAAGTGATGGCCTTGGCGCCGACGATGGTTCGCTCCAGGACTTCGAGCTGCTCGTTATAGGTTGTGATGAAGATGTCGACCCGAGGCGGCGGCCTCGGAAGCCACCAGCCGGCATGGCGATCAGCTTCCGTCGTCCGCTCCTTGGTCCGGGTCAGGATCAGGAAGGCGAAGGACGACGACACGACGGTGAGCGCTTCGAGAATGGCGAAGCCCCAGCTGAGGATCCCATCCGGCGTAAGGCCAAGCGGGGCAAGAGTCTCCGTGAAGCGCCAGGCGACATAGCGCCAGGCCAGCAGGATCGAGCCGCTCAGGAGCAGGGCCCGCCAGTACCATTTCCTCGGGTCCAGGAGGGGCAACACCAGGAGGCGCAGTCCGATGACGACTGCAATGACTGCGAACGCGGACAGAAATGGTGACAGCGTCGGCATCAGTAGCCGTACCGGGCGACGAAGCGGCGGAATGCCGCGACCGGTCCGCTGGTGAAGATCACCCGGCCGGTGCGCCCGATCGCGCAGGACAGGTCCGGCTGCTTGGCGAGATCTGGCACCGCCACGGTGACGTCGAAGCGCTGCAAGTGCTGCGGCGTCGGGCCGACGGCGAGATTGGCGTAGAGCTGCGAGGCGCCCGAGCCGCCGAGACGTGTCACCGTCCCATCGAATATCCGGTCGTCGCCGAACAGACGGAACTGCACCGGGACACCGATCGACAGGCTGTCGTAGAGCCTTTCGGGAACGCTCGCGGTCACCACGAGACTGTTGCAGTCCACCAGCTTGACGAGATCCTGACCGCGACGGGCATACTCGCCATCGTCGACGAGGAAGTCCCAAGCCATGCCCGGCACGCGGGCCCTCAGCGTCGCCGAGGTCAGTCGATTGATCCGGACGCGCTCGGCGTTGATCTGCTGCTCGTACTGGAGCTGGCGGGATTGGATCTGCTGCTCGTCCACGGCAAGTTCGGCGAGACGCAGGTCGAGCTCGTGGATGCGCTGCATCGAGAACGGCACGTCATTGTAGGAGTCGCCGATGAAGACCCCCGATTGCGCGGAGCCCAGCTCGGTCTCGAAATAGTTGGTGCGCTGCTTCGCGCTTTCGACATCCTGCTTGGCGATGTCGAGCGACACGCTGGCCTGGTCGAGGCTGGCGATCGTCTGGACCCCGCGTTCCTTCAGCTCGTTGGCCCGCGTGAAGGTGAGATCCGCGAGCTTCAGCCGGGCGGCCGCGGCATCTTCCGCCGCCTTTGCCTCGGCGATGCGTGCCGCGATCTGCCGGACGCGGCCGGTCTTGTAGTTGGCCGACTGGGTCGCGAAGGCGGCCCGGGCCTGCTCGAGCGCCGAACGCTGCGCTGGAACCCGCTTGAGCGCGATCTTCTGCTCGTCACGTTCGCGCTCGAGATTGAGCAGGCGCGTGGTGTCGAATCGGTCATCGACGATCTCGGCCATGAGTTCCCCGGCATTGACCCTGGCGCCGATATTGCTCACCCCCAGCGTCACGCGGCCTTCGATCGGCGCGCGCACGACGTACAGCCGGGCATTGACGGTCGCGTCGCCTGAAGTTCCCGCGAAATGCTCGCCGATCAGGATGTAAAGGCCGCCGGCGAGCAGGAGGATGCCGATGAAGATCCGAGCTACTTTCATGCGGTACTCCCGCTCGGCAGCTGCCTGCCGCATCATCATCCCGCTGTGCGAAACGCAGTGGTGCTCGTGTTAAGATAGTATTTAATTGTCCGGCTACTTTGACGCTAGTCAAGAACACCGATGGGGCGGCACAGAATTGCGAGGCGCCTGGACGATATCAGCGGCTGCCGCCGCGATCGGGCTGCCGGCGCATCGATCGTGCCCCGATGCAGGCGTCGGCGACGGCGGTCTTTCGCCGGAGGAGCCGCATCGCGGGGGTGAAGACCGAGCGGGCGCAATGTTCGATGCGATGCAGATGTTCGAGGACGCGTCGATGGCCGGAAAGGCCGCTGTCACGCGGATATTCGAGGCCTGACCGGCGAGGTCATCAGCACCGTCTCCACGGCGATTGGACGGTGGACTCTCGCGCCCGTCGCCCCCTGTTAAGGTAAACAAATGGTTTAAATTGCCGTGCGGGTTTGCCGGGCGTTAGCTCGTCTGGAAATCGGCCGGACGGGCGGTTTGTGGGATGCAAAGGTGGGCGTGACATGATCAAGGATTGCGTGATCAGGAATTGGCGGCTCAGCTGCGTCAACGGTGTGCTGCTGGCGCTCTATTTCGTGCCCGCCTGGACCATCATCGCGTTTCAGATCATGGTTTCGCCGATCCAGGGGTTGTTCGCGCGGCCGAATATCGCGGTGGCGCTGTTCATCAGCGACCATCTGCAGCTGTCGGGCATCGAGACGGTCCGTGCCGCCTGGCTGCTTGCGCTGGCGCGACTGACGGTCGCAGGCTTCTTCGCGATGTTCCTGGTGCTGATCCTGGTTCCGCGGGTGCGAAAGGTGGCCGGCTATGTCGAGGCGCTGTCGATCGGGCTCGGCTTCGGCAGCATGCTCGCCTTCTTCAGCATGATCATGGCCGCCAAAGTCGGGGAGCCCCAGGCGTTGCGTCTGCATGCCACGGAACTCCTGATGCTGCTCGGCACGGCCATCGTCATGCTCGTGGAGAAGCCGTCGACGCAGGCCTCGCCGTCCTCCGCATCCGCTCCGCCGAAGATGATGGAGTCCACGGCGACGCCGTCGCCGCAGCAGGCATGACGCCCCGATCCGTCGCGGTGCATCAGCGCTGGGTCAGAAAGCCCAGCACGGCATCGTTGAACTGGCCTGCCGCTTCGACATTCGAGATGTGCGCGGCATCGACGATGGTCATGCTGGCGCCGGCGATCCGGCTGCGGATCGCTTCCGCCATCGCGATCGGCGTCGACTTGTCGTAGCGGCCGGCCACGACGAGGGTAGGGCTCTTGATGGCCGGCAGATCCTCGCGCAGATCCAAGGCGCGCAGTGCCGCGCAGCAGGCAAGATAGCCCTCGACGGGCGTGGCCACGAGCATCGCCTTCATCCGATCGGCGACATCAGGATTGTGATCGCGAAACTCCTGTGTCAGCCAGCCGGCGATGACGGTGTCGGCGATTCCAGCGAGTCCGCTGTCCTCGACCGCCTTGATGCGGGCGTCCCAGATTGCCGGATCGGGGTAGTAGCAGGTGGTGTTGGCGAGCACGAGCTTGCCGACGCGTTCAGGGGCATGGGCGGCGAGCCACTGCCCGACCATGCCGCCCATCGACACGCCGCACCAGTGCACCTTCTCGATGTTGAGGTCATCGAGAATCGCCAGCGCATCGCGGCCGAATCGCTCGATCGAGTAGGGCCCGGGCGGCACTTGCGATTTGCCATGACCGCGCCGGTCATAGCGGATCACGCGGAACACCTGCGTGAAGGCGCGCATCTGCGGCTCCCACATCTGCAGGGTCGAGCCGAGCGAGTTCGACAGCATCAGGGTCGGCCCGCCGTCGCGGCCCTCGACGGTGACATTCAACAGACAGCCGTCGGCATCGATCATCGGCATGGGCGGAATCCTTGTCGCAGGCGGTCGCGCCGCCGGAGGAATCGTGCAGATTTGATGGCGAACTAAGCACCGCCGCCGCCGTCTGCCAATCAAAACCCGACGGCGGCGAGGTCCGGAATGCTGCGGTGCTCCGGCTTTTCTGCAACGCTTCCGGGCGCTGCCCGCCCTTCCTTTTGGGCGTTCGGTGCTTTACTTGAATGCCTCTAACCGCGCCAATCGGGGGGAGATGCACATGGCAATGACGATGACGGGCGAGGTCCAGCTGGCCGCTTCGCGAGAGCAGGTCTGGGACAAGCTGAATGATCCGGAGGTGCTCAAGACCTGCATTCCCGGCTGCGAGGAGCTGGAGAGGACCGAGGATGGCGGCCTCCGCGCCGTCGCCAAGATGAAGGTCGGACCGGTCTCCGCACGCTTCAAGGGCAAGGTGACCTTGAGCGATCTCGATCCGCCGAACGGCTACAAGATCTCCGGCGAAGGCGAGGGCGGTGTCGCCGGATTCGCCAAGGGCGGCGCGGTCGTCGCGCTGGCGGACAAGGACGGCGGCACGCTGCTGACCTACAATGTCGAAGCGCAGATCGGCGGCAAGCTGGCGCAGCTCGGCCAGCGGCTGATCAACGGCACCGCCAAGAAACTCGCTGACGAGTTCTTCGCCAACTTCGCCAAGGCCGTTCAAGGCTGATCGCAACCGACCCATGCGCGGCCGGGGGCGAGGTTGCCCGCCGCCGGGAGCGCCCATATGATGGTTTTCGACTGATTTTGCTGGGCTGCGCTGCAGTGCAACGCTGTGGCGCGGATAATAGAGAGTCCTGAATGGCCAAGATTTCCATGATTGTGAACGGTAATCCCGTCACGGCGAACGTCGATCCGCGGACGCTGCTGGTGCAGTTCCTGCGCGAGAATCTGCGCCTCACCGGCACCCATGTCGGCTGCGACACGTCGCAATGCGGCGCCTGCGTCGTCCATCTGGATGGCAAGGCGGTCAAGTCCTGCACGACCTTGGCCGTCATGGCCGATGGTCATGAGGTCAGGACGATCGAGGGGCTCGCTGCCGACGGCGCGCCGCTGCATCCGATGCAGGAAGCGTTTCGCGAGCACCATGGCCTGCAATGCGGCTTCTGCACGCCCGGCATGATCATGACCGCGGTCGATCTCGTCCATCGCAAGGGACATGAGCTCAGCGAAGAGACCATCCGCGAGGAGCTGGAGGGCAATCTCTGCCGCTGCACCGGCTATCAGAACATCGTGCAATCGATCGCCGCCGGCGCCAAGGCGATGGCCAAATCGGACCTCGCCTAAACGTCTGACCTCGCCTTAGTCCGCCCGCTGCGCACAGGACATTTCCCCATGTACGAATTCAAATATCATCGGCCGGCGACCGTGCGCCAGGCCGCCAATCTCCTCACCAAGAACGAAGACGCCAAGCTGGTCGCCGGCGGCCACACGCTGGTGCCGGTCATGAAGCAGCGGCTCGCAAGCCCCCCGCATCTGGTCGATCTCTCCCATGTCGAGGGGCTCGATACGATCGAGGTGAAGGGCCGCAACCTGGTGATCGGCGCGATGGCGCGTCATGCCGACGTCGCCAACTCGGCAACGGTCGGCGAGGCCATTCCGGCGCTCGCACATCTGGCGAGCCTGATCGGCGATCCCGCGGTGCGCCATCGCGGCACCATCGGCGGCTCGATCGCCAACAACGATCCGACCGCGGACTATCCGGCGGCATGCCTCGCGCTCGGCGCTACCATCGTCACCAACAAGCGCAAGCTCAAGGCCGAGGAGTTCTTCCTCGGGCTGTTCACGACCGCGCTGGAGCCGGACGAGATCATCACCAAGGTGAGCTTCCCGCTGGCGAAGAAGGCGGCCTACGTCAAGTTCCGCAACCAGGCCTCGCGCTACGCGCTGGTCGGCGTGTTCGTCGCGCGCCGTCCGTCCGACGTGCGGGTCGCCGTGACAGGCGCCGGCGGCAACGGCGTGTTCCGCGTCACCGCCTTCGAGGAGGCGCTGCAGAAGCGGTTCTCGCCGAAGGTGCTGGAAGGCATTCCGGTCTCCGCCGAAGGCCTCAACAGCGACATTCACGGCAGCGCCGAATATCGTGCCCATCTGATCGGCGTGCTGGCGCGCCGTGCGGTCGATGCGGCCAATACCGGCGCCAAGGCCTCAACCGCGTCGGAGGGAGCCGCCGAACCCGAGGCTCCGGCTTCGTGACGGACGCGTGAAGAAGGAAGCGGTCTCGCCCATGAGTGCTCCGGCCCTGCCAGCATCGGTCGACGCGATGCTCGAATTGTTGTCCTCGCGCGGCTATCTGGCCGAGCGATCGCTGGCGACGGTGACCTATCTGTCGCTGCGCATGGGCCGGCCGCTGTTCCTCGAAGGCGAGGCCGGCGTCGGCAAGACCGAGATCGCCAAGGTCCTGTCGGCGGCGCTCGGTCGCAAGCTGATCCGGCTGCAGTGCTACGAGGGTCTCGACGTCGCCTCCGCCGTCTACGAATGGAACTCGGCGGCGCAGATGATCGCGATCCGGCTGGCGGAAGCGGGCGGCGAGGTCGACCGCGATCAATTGACGTCGGACATCTTCGCCGACCGCTACCTGATCAAGCGCCCGCTGCTGCAGGCGCTGGAGCCGGATGTCGCCGGCGCGCCGGTTCTGCTCATTGACGAGCTCGACCGCGCCGACGAGGCGTTCGAGGCCTATCTGCTCGAGATCCTCTCCGACTTCCAGGTCACGATCCCGGAGTTCGGCACCGTCAAGGCGCCGCATCCGCCGATCGTCATCATCACCTCGAACCGGACCCGCGAGATCCATGACGCGCTGAAGCGGCGCTGCCTGTATCACTGGGTCGATTATCCCTCCGCCGAGCGCGAGCTCGCCATCGTCAAGACCCGGCTGCCCGGCATCTCGCAGCGGCTGTCGCAGCAGATCGTGCGCTTCGTCCAGGCGCTGCGCGACCAGGACTTCTACAAGTCGCCGGGGGTCGCCGAGACGCTCGACTGGGCGACCGCATTGACCGAGCTCGATGCGCGCTCGCTGAACGCCGAGGTCGTCGGCGACACGCTGGGCGCGCTGTTGAAGTATCAGGACGACATCGCCCGCATGCAGGGCGATGCGTTGCAGAAGGTGATCAAGGACGCGACCAGCGAGACTTGAGGCGGGGTCGCGCAACAACAACGGTCGTCATTCCGGGGCGCCCGGAGGGCGAGCCCGGAATCCATACTCACGATCGTGGTTATGGATTCCGGGCCCGTGCTTCGCATGTCCCGGAATGACGAGGGGATGGAGCCATGTCCACCAGCATCAATCACCTCGCGCCGCCGACCGGCGGCATCGCCGACAACATCGCTGGCTTTGCGCGGGCGCTGCGCGCCGCGGGCCTGCCCGTCGGGCCCGGCGCCGTCATCGATGCCATGACCGCGCTCGAGGTCATCGACATCGGCAAGCGGCCGGATGTCTTCGCCACGCTCGAATCGATCTTCGTCAAGCGCCACGAGCACGCGCTGATCTTCGCCCAGGCCTTCGACCTGTTCTTCCGTCCCGCCGAGGAATGGAAGTCGATGCTCGATTCGGTGCCGCTGCCGGACCACGCCAAGAAGAAGCCGCCGCCGGCCTCGCGCCGCGTCCAGGAGGCGATGTCGCAGCCGCAGATGCATGAGGAGCCGCAGGCGCAGGAGCAGGACCTGCGGCTCTCGGTGTCCGACCGCGAGGTGCTGCAGAAGAAGGACTTTGCGCAGATGAGCGCGGCGGAGATCGCCGACGTCACCAGGGCGATCGCCAAGATGCGGCTGCCGCAGGCCGAGCTGAAGACGCGCCGCCACACCACCGATCCGCGCGGCCACCGCATCGACATGCGCAAGACCCTGCGCCAGGCGCTGCGCACCGAGGGCGAGATCATCAATTTCCATCGCCTGGGGCGGATCGAGAAGCCGGCGCCGATCGTGGCGCTGCTCGACATCTCCGGGTCGATGAGCGAGTACACCCGCCTGTTCCTGCACTTCCTCCACGCCATCACCGATGCGCGCAAGCGGGTCTCGGTGTTCCTGTTCGGCACGAGGCTGACCAACGTGACGCGGGCGCTGCGCCAGCGCGATCCCGACGAGGCGCTGGCGAGCTGCTCGGCGAATGTCGAGGACTGGGCCGGCGGCACAAGGATCGCCACCTCGCTGCAGACCTTCAACAAGCAGTGGGCGCGGCGCGTGCTCGGGCAGGGCGCCATCGTGCTCTTGATCTCCGACGGGCTGGAGCGCGAGGCCGACAGCAAGCTCGCCTTCGAGATGGACCGGCTGCACCGCTCCTGCCGGCGGCTGATCTGGCTCAACCCGCTGCTGCGCTATTCCGGCTTCGAGGCGAAGGCGCAGGGCATCAAAACCATGCTGCCCCACGTTGACGAATTCCGCCCGGTGCATAACTTGACCTCGATCGAGACGCTGATCTCGGCGCTGTCGTCGCCGCTGCCACCGCATCAGCGCAGCGCGATCCAGCCCGCCGCCTGAGAGGGAGATGACCATGCTCAATCGCGACGAAGACATCCTCAGGGCCGCCGAGGACTGGCACAAATCCGGTCACGGCGTGGCGCTCGCCACCGTGGTCGAGACCTGGGGCTCGGCCCCGCGCCCGGTCGGCTCCAACCTCGTGATCAACGACGAGGGCACGTTCCTCGGTTCAGTGTCAGGCGGCTGTGTCGAGGGCGCGGTCGTCACCGAGGCGCTCGACGTGATCTCCAGCGGCCAGCCCAAGATGCTGGAGTTCGGCGTCGCCGACGAGACCGCCTGGAACGTCGGGCTGTCCTGCGGCGGCACCATCCGCGTGTTCGTCGAGAAAGTGGGCTGACCGATGCAACTTGCAACGCTGGCAGAACTGAACGCCGAGCGTGCCGCGCGTCGCCCGGCCATTCTCGTCACCGACGTCGCGTCCGGCGCGCAGCGCCTAGTCAAGGCCGCCGCCATCGCGACTGACCCGCTGCGCAACGAGCTGTCGACCTATCTGCGCATGGGCAAGAGCGGCATGGTCGAGGTGGACGGGAAGCGGCTGTTCCTCAACGTCTACGCCCCGACGGCCAAGCTCGTGATCATCGGCGCCGTCCATATCAGCCAAGCGTTGGCGCCGATCGCCAAGTCGCTGGGCTATGACGTCACCGTCGTCGATCCGCGCACGGCCTTCGCCAGCCCCGAACGCTTCCCCGACGTGCCGCTGATCGCGGAATGGCCCGACGTGGCCCTGCCGCCGCTCAACGTCGATCACTACACGGCCTTCGTCGCGCTGACGCATGATCCCAAGATCGACGATCCGGCGCTGCTGCACGCGTTCTCGCGCGACTGCTTCTACATCGGCGCGCTCGGCTCGCGGAAGACGCACGCCAAGCGTCATGATCGGCTACGGGCGCAGGGCGCCAGCGACGCCGACATCGCCCGCATCCATGCGCCGATCGGGCTCGCCATCGGCGCGGTGTCGCCGTCGGAGATCGCGGTCTCGATCATGGCCCAGATCACCGCCACGTTGCGGTTGCCGGCCAAGGAGAAAGAGCAGGCGGCATGAAGTTCGGTCCTGCCAGTCCGGCCGATGCGATCGGCGGGGTGACGGTGCACACCCTGCGCAAGGGATCATTGGTGCTGAAGAAGGGCACGCTGATCGGTCCCGCGGAGGTCGAGGCGCTGGCCCGGGAAGAGGTCAAGGAGATCGTCGTCGTCCGGCTCGAGGCCGGCGACGTCTCTGAGGACGAGGCGGCCGCCGATGTCGCCAAGGTCGTCGCCGGCACGGGCATTCACGTCGATCGCGCATTCACCGGGCGCGCCAATCTGTTCGCGGCGCAGCCCGGCGTGCTGATGATCGACCGCACCGCGGTCGAGCGCATCAACGGCGTCGACGAGGCCATCACCTTTGCGACCCTGCCGGCGTTCAAGCCGGTGGTCGAAGGCGAGATGGTCGGCACCGTCAAGCTGATCCCGTTCGGCGTCGAAGGCCGCCTGCGAGATGCCGCCGTCGCTGCGGCGGGCAGGGGCGCGCTCAGCATCGCCTCCTATGTGATCAAGCGCGTCGGCGTGGTCTCGACGCTTCTTCCTGGGCTCGCGCCCAAGGTCATCGACAAGACGCTGCGCGTCACCGCAGAGCGGCTCGCACCGGCCGGCGCCACCATCATCGCCGAGCGCCGCGTGCCGCATGAGCAGGCCGCGCTGGCGGCTGCGATCAGGGAGCTGCTGGCGCTGGGCGCCGAGCTCGTCATCGTGTTCGGCGCGTCCGCGATCGCCGACCGCCGCGACGTCATTCCCGCCGCGATCACCGGCATCGGCGGGGCCATCGAGCATTTCGGCATGCCGGTCGATCCCGGCAATCTGCTCTTGATCGGCAATGCCGGCGGTGTGCCGGTGCTCGGCGCGCCCGGTTGCGCCCGCTCGCCGGCCGAGAACGGTTTCGACTGGGTGCTGATGCGGCTGCTCGCCGGCATCAAGGTCACCCGCGCCGAGCTGACCGCGATGGGCGTCGGCGGCCTGCTGATGGAAATCGTGACGCGGCCGCAGCCGCGTGCCAAGCCGGAAGCCGAGGGTGAGCGCAAGGTCGCCGCGGTCGTGCTTGCCGCCGGACGCTCGACCCGGATGGGCGGACCGAACAAGCTGCTGGCCGAGCTCGACGGCAAGAAGCTGGTGCGGACGGTCACCGAGCAGGCGCTGGCCTCCAGGGCCTGCGAGGTCATCGTCGTCACCGGTCATCAGGCCGAGCTGGTCGAACAGGCGCTGTCCGACCTGAAGGTCCGCTTCGTCCGCAATCCCGATTTCGCCGGCGGCCTCGCCAGCTCGGTGAAATCAGGCATTGCCGCGGTGCCTGAGGGCGTCGATGGCGCGGTCGTGTGCCTCGGCGACATGCCGATGGTTTCCTCGGATCTGCTCGACCGTCTGATCGCCGCGTTCGCGCCCGATCGCGGCAATTTGATCGTGGTGCCCGTGTCCGAAGGACGCCGCGGCAACCCCGTGCTGTGGTCGCGCCGCTTCTTCGCCGAGCTGATGACGCTGGACGGCGACGTCGGCGCGCGGCACCTGATCGCCAAGCACACCGAGGCCGTCGCCGAGGTGCCGGTCGATGGTGACAGTGCGTTTCTCGACATCGACACGCCGCAGGCGCTGGAAGCCGCGCGGCGTGGCTGAGCCCACGTAGCCCGCCCTCAACCTCCCATTCACCAAGTCTCAACGACCCCCGGCTAGATTTGCCGACATTGGGCCTCGGGGGAGGAGAGAGTGATCATTTCGACCGCTGCGCCACGTTTCGCGCTGTTTGCATTTGGACTGACCGTGATCGTTGCTGCCGCGCGCATCGCGAGCACCAGCGCCATCAGCCCGGCCCACGCCGCCGGCGCGTTCGCCATGGGCCAGTGCGCCGCCTACGGCCAGGCGTTCGACTATCCCGCCGAGCATCTCGCCAAGGCCGCCGCGCTGAAGCAGTGCAAGGGCGACTGCACCGCGGTGACGATGAAGAAGGCCTGCGCCGCGTTCGCGGTCGATCTCACCAATCCCTGCGGCGCCCACGGCTATGCTGTTCGGCCGACGATCTCGACCTCGCTCAACGAGGCGACCCGGGAATGCTACAAATATGGCGGCAAGGAATGCGTCATCCGCGCCTGGGTCTGCGACGCCAAGGGTTGATTCAAGTCTGATGATCTCAACGGCTCGGCTGCCGGGGTTCCACGTCCGCTTTCATTTCGATGCTTCACCCCGAGAACGGCTCGGCTATTCTCGGCGTTCGATGACATCGAACCCCGGAAGTGACATGCAATTCGACACCAAGATCGCGCTGATCATCCGCAACGATCTCGAAGCCTGGCAGAAGCTCAACGTCGCGGCGTTTCTTTCCAGCGGCATCGCCGCCGCATTTCCCGAATGCATTGGCGCACCTTATGAGGACGGCTCGGCAACCCTGTATCACGCGTTGATCGGGCAGCCGATCCTGATCTACGGCGCGCCGGATCGTGCCGCGCTGGCGCGTGCTCTGGATCGGGCGCTGTCGCGCAGCGTGAAGCCTGCGCTCTACACCGAGGACATGTTCAAGACCACGCATGACGAGGCCAACCGCGATGCCGTGAAGGCGGTGGCGCGCACCGATCTCAATCTGGTGGGACTGGCGTTTCGTGCCGAGCGCAAGGTGGTCGACAAGGTCGTCGACGGACTCAAATTTCACGCCTGACAGAAACGGGCGCATTGCGCTGTCATCAAACTGTTACCTCATGCGGCGGCGCGGCTTGACGCCGATCAAGACCGGACGACTCCGACGTCGTTAGTTTGCGCCGCGACATGAGGAGCAGACAGATGCAGACCATGAAAGCCGCCGTCGTCAAAGCCTTTGGCAAGCCGCTCGTCATCGAAGACGTTCCGATTCCTGCGCCGGGACCCGGCGAGATTCTGGTCAAGGTGAAGGCGTGCGGCGTCTGCCACACCGATCTTCACGCCGCCTCCGGCGATTGGCCGGTGAAGCCGGTGCCGCCGTTCATCCCGGGTCACGAGGCGGCCGGGATCGTCGCGGCGCTCGGGCCAGGGGTCACCGATTTCAAGGTCGGCGACGCCGTGGGCGTGGCGTGGCTGCACGATGCCTGCCTGCGCTGCGAATATTGCGAGACCGGCTGGGAGACCTTGTGCGAGCACCAGCACAACACCGGCTACAGCGTGAATGGCGGCTTTGCCGAATACGTCATCGCGTCCGCGGCGTTCGCCGCGCGCCTGCCGGCCAATGTGGACTTCGCCAGGATCGCCCCGATCCTGTGCGCCGGCGTCACCACCTACAAGGGCTTGAAGGAGACCGACACGCGCGCCGGCGAGTGGGTGGTGGTCTCCGGCGTCGGCGGCCTCGGTCATGTCGCCATCCAGTACGCGAAGGCGATGGGGCTGAAGCCGATCGGTCTCGATATCGCCGAGGACAAGCTGAAACTGGCGCTGGAGGCGGGTGCTGAACATGCCGTCAATGCGCTCGACAAGGATGCCGTGGAGCGGGTGATCGCAATCACCGGCGGCGGCGCGCATGGCGTACTGGTCACCGCGGTGTCGACGCCGGCTTTCGCCCAGGCGCTGCACATGGTCCGCCGCAAGGGGACGGTCAGCCTTGTCGGCTTGCCGCCGGGCGAATTCCCGACGCCGATCTTCGATGTCGTGCTGAAGCGCATCACCGTGCGCGGCTCGATCGTCGGCACCAGGCGTGACCTCGACGAAGCCATTGCGTTTGCCGCGGACGGCAAGGTGACGGCCGAGGTGACCACGGCGCCGTTGTCGGAGATCAACACCGTCTTCGACCGCATGAAGGCCGGCAAGATCGATGGTCGCGTGGTGCTCGACTTCGGCTGATCAGCATGACCGATTGGCGCGCCGCCGCGCCGAACACTTCGCGGCGGTTTGATCTGGATCAGGAAGGGGGACGCGCGGCGCTGGCACAAATTGTTCATGGCAGCCGTCACCAAGATCGTCTTCCTCGGCGCGAGCAGCGCGTCCTTCGGACTCAGCGTTTTCCGAGACCTGTTCTCGACGCATGATCTCGCCGGTTCGACGCTCGTGCTGATCGGCCGCGATCCGGTCCGGCTTGCCCGGTCGGAAGCACTCGCCCGGCTGCTCAACGACCTCTCCGGCGCCGGCCTCAAGATCGAGGCGACCACGGATTGGCGCGCGGCGCTCGACGGCGCCGGCTTCGTGATCCATGCCACCGCGATCGACCGCAACCGCCTGTGGAAGCTCGATTTCGAGGTGCCGCGCAAATACGGCATCCGACACACGCTGGGTGAGAATGGCGGGCCTGGTGGATTGTTCTTCACGCTCCGTACCCTGCCGGTCGTCTTCGACTTCGTGCGCGAGATGGAGTGGCGCTGTCCGGACGCGCTGTTCATCAACTTCTCCAATCCCGAGAGCCGCATCATCCTCGCGCTCGGGCTTCACAGCCGCGTCGCGCATATCGGCCTGTGCCATGGCATCTTCATCGCGCGCAGCCAGGTGGCCTCCATTCTGGGACTCGCCGAGGAGCGCGTGGACGTGTGGGGCGCCGGGCTCAATCATTTCCAATGCCTCGTGCAGATCCGGGATCGCGACACCGGGGCCGATCTCTATCCACTGCTTCGCGAAAAGGCCGGGAGCCACGACCCCAAGGTCGCGCCGCTGACGCGGGCGCTGTTGCGCGACTTCGGCTTCTGGCTGGGCTGCGGCGACAGCCATGTCGGCGAGTATCTCGCGTATGGCTGGGAAGCGGGCGAGAGCGGGTACGACTTTGCGTGGGACGAGGCGGAGCGGGCCAAGCTGATTCGGCAGATCGACGAGGTCCTGGCGGGCAAAGCCGGCATGCCGGACTGGTGGCGAATGCCATCCGGAGAGCGCGCGGTCACCGTGATCGGTTCGGTGCTGCACGATCGCAAGCAGGTCATCGAGTCCGGCGTCGTTCTGAACCGTCACGTCATTCCCAACCTGGCTGCCGAGGCCGCTGTCGAAGTGCCCGTTGTCGCGGATCGCGTCGGCATCCATCCGGTTTCGCTGGGCCCGCTTCCAGATGCCGTCGCCAAGCTGATGTCGGTCCAGGTTCAGGTTCAGCAACTGGCGGTGCAGGCGGCCATGACGGCGTCCAAGGATCTCGCCTTGCAGGCGCTCCTCATCGATCCCGTCGTCAACTCGGCCGCCGCCGCGCGCCAGATCGTGGACGAGCTTTGGGAGATCAATCGGCCTTACATCAGGTCCTGCGCGTGATCGCGCTGACTTCGTCTGATGAGGGGCCGCGCGCGGTCGGGTCGGGCTCCTGACCCGCGCCGACGGCTCAGCCTTCTCGGGGCCTCTTTACAATGACTGACTAGTCAGTCATAATTGTTCAATGTCGAAGCCGTCGAAATTGTCCGAGCGCAGAGTTGAGCCCGTCAAGCCGGCGGCAGCCGGCGCCTCGCGCCGGGCGGATCGCTCCGCCGAGCGCCGCGCGGCGATCGTGCAGGCGGCGATGGACGAGTTCATCGCCCGAGGCTTCGCGGCGACCCGGCTGGACGACGTCGCCAAGCGGGCAGGGGTCGCCAAGGGGACGATCTATCTGCACTTCAAGGACAAGGAATCGATGTTCGAGGAATTGATCCGGACCGCGATCGTGCCCTTCGTCGGCCGTCTTGCGGCGCCGCCGCCGGCCGGCGGCTCGGTGCGCGACATGGTCGAGGCGTTGGCGCGCATGTTCCTGCAGGAAATCGCCGGCACCCGGCGGGCCGATCTCGTCCGGCTCATCATCGCGGAAGGGCCGCGCTTTCCGTCCATTGCCGATTTCTACTATCGCGAGGTCGTCTCCCGCGGTCTCGCGGCCATGCGTGCGCTGATCCAGTTGGCGATCACGCGCGGCGAGATCCGCGAGCCCAAGCTGGCGCAACATCCGCAACTGATGATCGCGCCGATGATGGTCGCGGTGATCTGGAAGAGCCTGTTCGAGCGTCATGCGCCGCTCGATGCGGAAGCGATGCTGCAGACGCATCTCGATCTGATCTTTGGCGCGAGGAGGCCGACATGAGTCTGCTGCACTGCCTCGCCGTGCTGGTCACGGCCTTCACGTTCAACGGTTGCAAGGAGACGCGCGATCCCGGCTATCAGGGCTGGGTCGAGGCCGACATGATCTTCGTCAGCCCGGACGAAGCGGGCCGGATCACGAAGCTCAACGTGCATGAGGGGGACGTGGTCAAGATCGGCGATCCGCTCTATTCGGTCGACGACGATCTGCAGCAGGCCGATCTCAACCAGACCAAGGCGACGCTGGCCAATGCGCAGCAGACCTATGACCGCGCCGCCGCCTTGAGCAAGACGGGCGCTGGGACGCAGGCGACGCTCGACTCCGCCGTTTCGGCGCTGCGCGTCGCCGAGGCCCATCTCGTGACCTCACAGACGCGGCTGGCAAGGCGCAAAGGTGTGGCGCCCGTCGCGGGGACCGTCCAGCAGATCTACTTCCGCGAGGGCGAGATGGTCGCGGCGCAGCGGCCGGTGCTGTCGATCATGCCGCCGGGCAACATGAAGCTGCGTTTCTACGTGCCCGAGCCTGATCTGCCGAAACTCGCCATCGGCGACGAGGTCCGCGTCACCTGTGACAATTGCGCTGATGATCTGACCGCCAGAATCTATTTCCTCGCGACCTCGGCGGAATACACGCCGCCGGTGATCTACAGCCTCGATGAGCGCAACAAGCTCGTCTATCTGATCCAGGCGCGGCCCTCGCGGCCGGACGCGCTGCGCGTCGGCCAGCCGGTCAGCATCTATCCAAACCTCAAGACTCCCGATCGGAAGACTCCGGTGGCGGACAAGCAATGAACGGGGCGGGACCGGCCGAGATCGCGATCGACGTCCAGGGACTGACCAAGTCCTTCGACGGCCGCGAGGTCGTGCATGATCTGTCGATGCAGGTGAAGCGCGGCTCGATCTACGGCTTTCTCGGCCCGAACGGCTCGGGCAAGACCACGACCATCCGGATGCTGTGCGGCCTGCTGACACCCGACGGCGGCGAGGGCACCTGCCTCGGCTTCGACATCCGGCGCGACGCTGACAAGATCAAGCGCCGGGTGGGCTACATGACGCAGCGCTTCAGCCTCTATCAGGACCTCTCGGTGCGGGAGAACCTCGAATTCGTGGCGCGCCTCTATGGCATGTCCGATCCGCGCCGGGCCGCGCGCGACATGGTGCAGCGGCTCGGGCTTGCCGGCCGCGAGCGGCAGCTCGCCGGCGAGTTGTCGGGCGGCTGGAAGCAGCGGCTGGCGCTCGGGGCTTGCACCCTGCCGAGCCCGCAACTGCTGCTGCTCGACGAGCCCACTGCCGGCGTCGATCCCAAGGCGCGGCGCGATTTCTGGAACGAGATTCATGCGCTCGCCAGCGAAGGGCTGACCGTGCTCGTCTCGACCCACTACATGGATGAGGCCGAGCGCTGTCACGAGATTGCCTACATCGCCTATGGTCATCTGCTGGCGCACGGCACCGTCGCCGAGGTGATCGCGCAATCGGCGCTCACGACCTACACGGTCAGCGGCGACGATCTGCGCGAGCTCACGGCTGACCTCACCGGCAAGCCGGGTGTCGACATGGTGGCGCCGTTCGGCACCAGCCTGCACGTGTCCGGCCGCGACCGCAACGCGCTGGACGCGGCGATCGCGTCCTGGCGCGACAAGGCTGACCTGCACTGGCAGCCCGCCGCGCCCTCGCTCGAGGACGTCTTCATCGACCTGATGAACCGTTCGCGGGACAACTTCCAATGAGCGATGCGGCCGTCCATCCCACGTCTTCCGAGCCGCGCTTCGGCTTCTGGCGGCGCACCTATGCGATGCTCGTCAAGGAGTTCATCCAGCTCAAGCGCGATCGGGTCTCGTTTGCGATGATCGTGATGATCCCGGTGATGCAGTTGATGCTGTTCGGCTACGCCATCAACACCACGCCGCATCATCTGCCGGCGGCGGTGCTGCTGCAGGAGGACAGCGACCTCGGCCGCTCGATCCTGAAGGCGATGGAGAACACCGCCTATTTCCGCTTCACCCGGGAAGTCAGCAGCGTCGCTGAGTTCGACGATCTCCTGCTGTCCGGCAAGGTCCTGTTCGGCGTCGAGATCCCCCGCGGCTTCGAGCGCGCGGTCCGCCGCGGCGACCGGCCGGCCTTGCTCGTCGCGGCCGACGCGACCGATCCGGTCGCGGCGTCCTCGGCACTGTCCTCGCTCGGCATGATCGTGCAGACCGCGCTGGCGCATGATCTCTACACCGGCAATCCCGTCACCACGCCGTTCGAAATCAGGGCCCATGCCCGTTACAATCCGGCGGCCTCGTCGCGGCTCAACATCGTGCCGGGCCTGGTCGGCACCATCCTGACCATGACCATGCTGATCTTCACCGCGCTCTCGGTGACGCGCGAGATCGAGCGCGGCACGATGGAAAGCCTGCTGTCGATGCCGATCAAGCCGGTCGAGGTCATGCTCGGCAAGATCATCCCCTATGTGATGGTCGGCTTCCTGCAGGCGACGATCATCATCGGCATCGGCGTGCTGCTGTTCGGCGTTCCCATCATGGGCAGCTTATTGCTGCTGGCGCTGCTGTCGACGCTGTTCATCGCGACCAACCTCTCGATCGGCTACACCTTCTCGACGCTGGCGCAGAACCAATTGCAGGCGATGCAGCTGTCGATGATGTTCTTCCTGCCTAGCATCCTGTTGTCGGGATTCATGTTTCCCTTCCTCGGCATGCCGCAATGGGCGCAGGTGCTCGGTGAATGCCTGCCGCTGACGCACTATCTGCGCATCGTCCGCGCCATCATGCTCAAGGGCTCGACGCTTGCGAACCTGCAGCATGATACGATCGCCCTGTTCGGCCTCATGCTGTTCGCCATGACGGTCGCCGTCTTGCGCTTCCGCCGCACCCTCGATTGAGGCACAATGGCGGCCGGGCTCAGAAGACGGCTGGGGCAGGATGACGATCTCGTGGGAAGGGCAGGCCGGCGCGGAGCCGGCGGCGTCGGCTACGTTCAACCAGGCGCTGATGCGCCAGACGTTGAACACCGAGCTGTTGCGCGTGAGGGTGCTGATCAGCACTGCGGCGCTGTTTCTCGTGATATCGGTGCTGGTCGAAACCTTCGAACCCAAGATCTCGGAGTGGATCTGGCCGAGCCGGATCGGGGTCCTCTACGTCTACGCGATCATCGTGGTCTTCATCGGCTTCGAGACTCTCATCCTGTTCAGGATCAAGTCGGACATCCGCCACGGCCGTGACGTGCCGGTGATCTGGCGCTATGTCAGCGCGCTGGTCGAGACCTCGCTGCCAACGTTCGTCCTCGTTCTGCAGATCGAGGGCATCGGTCACGACAAGGCACTGGGCTTCGGCGCGCCACTTGTCTATTTCATCTTCATCGTTCTCTCGACGCTTCGTCTCGATTTCTGGCTGTCGAGCTTCACCGGTCTGGTTGCCGCGGTAGAGCTGCTGGTGGTGGCGCTGTTCGACCGGCCTTCGATCGATCTCAGCCAGAATCCGGAGATCTACTATCACGGTGAGCGCAGCTTCATCATCCTGCTGTGCGGGATGCTCGCTGGTGCTGTCAGCGTGCAGCTGCGACGCCAGTTCGCGGCGAGCATCGAGGCCGCGTCGGCGCGCGACCGCGTCACGGATCTGTTTGGCCAGCACGTCTCGCCCCAGGTCGTCGAGCGCCTGATGAAGGAGGGGACGGCGGAGGCACGCGACATCCACGAGGTCGCGGTGATGTTCGTCGACTTCCGCGGCTTCACCGCGGCGGCGCGGTCGAAGACGCCGCAGGAGGTCGTTGACCGGCTCGACGGCGCATTTGCTGTTCTCGTCGAGATTCTCGAGCGCCATGGCGGCATCGTGAACAAGTTCCTCGGCGATGGCTTCCTGGCGCTGTTCGGCGCGCCGTTCGAGTCGCGCGATGCGGCCCCGCAGGCAGTCGCGGCGGCCCGCGAGATGGTCGCCGCCATGGACCGCGTCAATGCGATGTCGTCCTGGCCGCTGCGGATCGGGATCGGTGTTCATCTCGGCGAGGTCGTTGCCGGCAGCATCGGGTCGCCGCGGCGGAAGGAATACACCGTCATCGGCGATACCGTGAACTTCGCCTCCCGCCTCGAGGCGCTGAACAAGGAGCTCGATTCGCGCCTCCTGATCTCGAGCGCGGTGCGGCAGGCCGCCGGCGACGGGGCGCGCGACGCCGTCTTCCACGGCGCGGTGTCGGTGCGCGGCTACGATCGGCCGTTCGAGGTCTGGCAATTGCACTGACTGGCAACCCGTCGCTCGCTGTCGGAGATTTACATTGCACGGTCTCCGCGTTTAACTGACCCCAATGAGAAGCATCATCAGGGGGGAATGCATGATCCGAACCGGGGCGCTGTTTTTGGCTGGGGTAAGCCTCGCGTGCGCAGCCGGCGGGGGGCCAGCGGGAGCCGAGGATGTTGCCTGCAGCAAGGTGACGGCAGAGGCGCTGAAGGTCCCAGGGCTGACCCTGACGGGATCGAAGCTGCAGGAGGCCGCCGACGGGTTGCCGCGGCATTGCATCCTCTCCGGCAAGGTCAATGAGCGCACCGGCGTCGACGGCCATGCCTATGCGATCCAGTTCGAGATCCGGCTGCCGGAGAATTGGAACGGCCGCTTCCTGCATCAGGTCAATGGCGGCAATGACGGCGTCGTGGTGCCGGCGCTCGGCGACAAGGCCGATGGTCTCGTCAGCGGTGGCATCACGCCGCTGGCCCGCGGCTTCGCGGTGCTGTCGTCCGACAGCGGCCACTCCGGCAACGATCCCGCCAACAAGCCGCGCGGGCTTGCGTCCGGCTCCGCCTTCGGCCTCGATCCGCAGGCACGCCGCGACTACGGCTATTCGGCCGACATCACGCTGGCGCCGATCGCGAAGGCGATCATCTCGGCGCATTACGGCAGGAAGCCGGATTATTCCTACATCGCCGGCTGCTCCAATGGCGGTCGCCACACCATGGTCGCTGCCGAGCGCATGCCCGAGCAGTATGACGGCTTCCTGGTCGGCAACCCCGGCTTCAACCTGCCGCGCGCGGCCGTGCAGCACGCCTGGGACGTGCAGGCGCTGACCAAGGCCGATGCCGATATTCGCAAGTCGATCACGCGGGACGATGCCAAGCTGATTGCCTCCAGGATCACGGAGGTCTGCGACGGGCTCGACGGCGCCAAGGACGGCCTCACGGCCAACCTGAAAGCCTGCCAGAAGGCGTTCAATTTCGACAGCCTCCGCTGCGCCGCCGGCGCGACCGACGCCTGCCTGCCGGCCGCCAAGGTCGATGCTTTGAAGAAAGTGTTCGCTGGCCCACACAATTCCAAGGGCGAGCCGCTGTATTCCGACTGGCCGGTGGATGGTGGCGTCGGCACCGGCAATTGGCGCGCCTGGAAGGTCGAGAGCCCGGTGGCGCCCTGGAACAACCTTCCGATCATCGCCACCATGGGCGGCGCCTCGCTCAACTACATCTTCTCCACGCCGCCGGTCGAGATCGAGGGCTCGCCCGACAAGCTCGTCGAGAAGCTTCAGACCTTCGACTTCGACAAGGACGCGCCGAAGATCTACGCCAAGGAAGGCCCGTTCACGGAGTCGGCGATGGACTTCATGGCGCCGCCCGCGGTCGATAACCCGACCTTGCCGGCGTTCCAAAATGGGGCCCGCAAGATGCTGATCTACCACGGTCAGGCCGATCCGGTGTTTTCGTTCAACGACACGATCCGCTGGTACGAGAAGCTCAACGCCAACGTGCAGGGCAAGGCCGACACGTTTGTGCGCCTGTTTGCATTGCCCGGCGAGACCCATTGCGGCGGCGGCGTCACGCTGGAGAAATTCGATGCGCTGGGCGCGCTGATGGACTGGGTCGAGAAGGGCAAGGCGCCGGAGGCGATCACGGCCTCGGTCAATGCGGCCAACAAGGAGCTGCCATCGACATGGAGCCCGCAGCGAACGCGGCCGCTGTGCCCGTGGCCGACATTCGCCAAATATGTCAGCGGCGACGTCGAGCAGGCGTCATCCTTCACCTGCGCGGCGGAGTGAGGCGTCAGACCTGCGGCGCGACCAGGTTCTTCACCTTGACATGGTCGCGGTCCTCGATGATCTCGGCAATCCATTGCCGGTGGCAATGAGCGTGGTCGCGCTCGTAGCAGAGCAGGCAGACGGGACCGGCGCTCTTCACCAGCGCGGCCAGCTCGTCCATCTGCTCCTTCGCCTGCGGCGTCTTCAGGTGCGCGCTGTAGATCTTGTGCAGCGTGTCGTAATGGCCGCTGCGCGCGGCTTCGCGGCCCTCTTTCGGCGTGCCGAGCCCGCGCAGATGGACGTAGCCGATGCCGCGCTCGTCGAGCCCGGCGGCGAGCTGGCTCTTGGAGAAGCCCGGCCGGCGCGAGGCCGCCACCGCGCGCACGTCAACCAGCAGCTTGACGCCGGCCGATTGCAGCTCGTCGAGCACGGCTTTGGCCGGCGTGTGCTCGTAGCCGATGGTGAACAGGGTCTTGCTCTTGGCCATCGTGCGTCCCCTCGCGTCAGCTCACGCGCTCGATGAGCTCCATCGCCCCGGCTGGCGCGCGCACCTTGCCCTCGTGAATGACATAGGCAAACACGTCGCGCGGCATCTTCTTCGCCGGCTTGTCGTCAACCCGGGGCAGGTCGTCCGGTTCGCCGCCGTTGGCCCAGAGCTGCAATCGCTTCGCCCAGGCATCGAGCTGCTTCGGCGGATAGCACGTCGTAAGCTCGTCATTGCCCTTCTGCAGCCGGGCATAGACGAAATCACCCACGACATCGGCGATCGCCGGATATTTGCCGTGCTCGGCGAAGACCACCGGCGTCGCGAACTCGCGCAGCAGCGCGACGAAGCCGGGGACGCAGAAACTGTCATGGCGGACCTCGACGACGTGACGCAGCTTGCGGCCGTCGAGCTCACGCGGCAACAGCTCGAGGAACTTGCCGAAATCAGCCTCGTCGAACTTCTTGGTCGGCGCGAACTGCCACAGCACCGGTCCGAGCCGATCGCCGAGCTCGAGCACGCCGGTGTCGTAGAAGCGCTTCACGGAATCGCCGGCTTCGGCAAGCACGCGGCGGTTGGTCGCGAAGCGCGGTCCCTTCAGCGAGAAGATGAAGCCGTCCGGCACCTCGCGCGCCCATTTGCGGAAGCTCTCCGGCTTCTGCGAGCCATAATAGGTACCGTTGATCTCGATCGAGGTCAGCTTCGAGGCGGCGTATTCGAGCTCTTTCGATTGCGGCAGCTTGTCCGGATAGAACACGCCGCGCCACGGCGCGAAGGTCCAGCCGCCAATGCCGATGTAGATGTGGCTCTTGGATTGCGAGGCGCGTGCGGGGGCTTTGCTCACGGACCGATTCCGATGCTGATTGCCGAGGGTGTTGCGGTACGGAGACGATAGTCAACCGGACCGGTTCTGGCCAGTTCGGCGCTGTTGGGGCGTCGCTCTTCCCGTGCTCCGGAGGCTCGTGTATCCAGGACGTGGGCCGGGAAGGGGAGATATGGCAATGAGAGCGGAATCGGTCGGTGGCCTGCTGGGCGCGATCGTCGGGGCCGCCGTGCTGGCGGCAGCCTTCTATTATGTTCCCGTCGGGCCGATGGCCCGTCAGATGCAGCCGGCCAAGGTCGAGCTGCCGCCCACGCCGGTGCAGACCGTCCCAGTGGCCCCGGCGGTGCGGGGACCGGTCGTCCGCGAGGTTCCGAACTAGGCTGGCTTTCGTAGCCCGGCTGAGCGCAGCGATATCCGGGGTCTCCCGAAGAGTTCGCGTGAACCCGGATGTCGCTGCGCTCAGCCGGGCTACGGCGGACGGCCCTTGCATTTCGGCCGGCGCACCCCATTTTGGGGAACGACGGTGACGTCGAGCTCAACGGCTCCGGCACCGAGACGACCACGGCAGAGCGGCTGCGCCGGATGTACGCGCGCCCTTTGTTTGTGGTCGTTGGCGTTTTTGGGCCGGATTTGCGGCGGTGCACGGCGGCACCACAGTTCGCCCTTTTTGCAGTTTCCGGCGGCCGTCGCGCTTGGCAGTGCGGAACGCGGCGGATATACGCATCCGCACCATGACCGACGCCCTCCGACCGGCCCCGCAAGTGGCCCAGCAAACCGTTGAAATTCCGATCGTTTCGGTGGTCGTTCCGACCTTCAACGAGCACGACAATGTCACCACGCTGTACCGGCGGCTGGAGGCGGCGTTCAAGGACGTGCCGTGGGAGGTCGTGTTCGTCGACGACAACTCGCCGGACGGAACCTGGCAGGTGGTGCGCGAGCTGTCGCGCAACGACCAACGCGTCCGCTGCATCCGCCGCATCGGCCGGCGCGGCCTGTCCGGCGCCTGCATCGAGGGCATCCTGGCCGCCAGCGCGCCCTTTGCCGCCGTGATCGACGCCGATCTGCAGCACGACGAGACCCAGTTGCCGAAGATGCTGTCGCTGCTGCAGAGCGGCGCGGCCGAGCTCGTGGTGGGCAGCCGCTACATCGAGGGCGGCAGCGCGGCGAGCTTCGACAGCAAGCGGGCCGGGGCCAGCGCCTTCGCCACCGAGATTGCGCGCCGCGCGCTCAAGGTCGAGGTCAACGACCCCATGAGCGGCTTCTTCATGATCCGCCGCGACCGGTTCGAGGAGATCGCGCCAAAACTGTCGACGCAGGGCTTCAAGATCCTGCTCGACATCATCGCCAGCGCCGAGGGCGGTCTGAATACGGTCGAGGTGCCCTATACGTTCGGCTCGCGCCTGCATGGCGAGAGCAAGCTCGACTCGATGGTCGCGCTCGACTTCCTCGGCCTCGTGCTGGCCAAGATGACCAACGACGTCGTGTCGCTGCGCTTCCTGCTGTTCGCCATGGTCGGCGGCACCGGCCTGGTGGTCCATCTCGCCACGCTGTTTCTCGGTCTCAATTTGTTCGACATGCCGTTCGCCGAGGCACAGGCGCTCGGCGCCTTCGTGGCGATGACCTCGAACTTCATCCTCAACAACTTCCTCACCTATCGCGACCAGCGGCTGAAGGGCTTTGCCATCCTGCGCGGCCTGCTCGTGTTCTATCTGGTCTGCTCGGTCGGGCTGCTGGCCAATGTCGGCGTCGCCTTCTCGGTCTACGACCAGGAGCCGATCTGGTGGCTGGCGGGCGCGGCCGGCGCGCTGATGGGCGTGGTGTGGAATTACGCGATCTCCGGATTGTTCGTCTGGCGCAAGCGATGACCTCTGCGGCAGGCGCCGACGACGCCCGGCTGGTCCGCAATGTCTGGCTGACCATCGCAGGCCTCGTCATTGTCAGGCTGATCGCGGCCGCGGTCACGCCGATCACTTTCGACGAAGCCTATTACTGGATGTGGTCGAAGCATCTCGCCGGCGGCTATTACGACCATCCGCCGATGGTGGCGGTCGTGATCCGGCTGGGCACCTTGATCGCCGGCGACAGCGAGCTCGGCGTGCGGCTGGTCTCGATCCTGCTCGGCCTGCCCATGAGCTATGCGGTCTATCGCACCGCCGAGATCCTGTTCGGCGGCGTGCGCGTGGCGGCGACCGCGGCGCTGCTGCTCAACGTCACGCTGATGGCGGCGGTCGGCACCTTGATCGTGACCCCCGACGCGCCGCTGCTGGTCGCCTCCAGCTTCGTGCTGTTCTTCTGCGCCAAGCTGCTGGAGACGGGCCGGGGCGCGTGGTGGCTCGCCGGCGGCGCGGCGGTCGGTGCGGCGCTGCTGTCGAAATACACATCGCTGTTCTTCGGCGCGGCGATCCTGATCTGGCTCGTCGCCGTGCCGAGGCTGCGGCATTGGCTGGCCTCGCCCTGGCCCTATCTCGGCGGCCTCGTCGCATTCGCGCTGTTTTCGCCGGTGATCCTGTGGAATGCCGATCACCAATGGGTGTCGTTCATCAAGCAGCTCGGCCGCGCCAGGGTCGAGGCGGTCAGGCCCGTCTACATCGCCGAGATCATCCCGACGCAGTTCGCCTTCGCCACGCCGCTGGTCTTCATCCTCGGCGTGATGGGCCTCTATGGCCTGGCCCGCCGCCGGGCAGGGGACGCGGCGGCACGCGTCCTGATCGAGGCGATGGTCTGGGTCATCGTCGCCTATTTCGTCTGGCATTCGCTGCACGCCCGCGTCGAGGCCAACTGGTTCGCGCCAATCTATCCGGCCTTCGTAGTGGCTGCTGCGGCGGCGGCCCATCTCGTCGCCTGGTCGGCGCGCGAGCAGCGCACCGCGGCATTCTGCCTGCGCTGGGCGCTGCCCGCCGGCGTCGTGATGTTCGTTGCGCTGATCGTGCAGGCGAACACGGGCCTGCTGTCCGGCTACCGGCGCGACGCCACGGTGCGCAGTGTCGGCGTCGGCTGGCGCCCACTGGCCGACGAGATCGAGGCGGCACGCGTGCGCGTCGGCGCCTCCTGCGTGCTGGCGATGGATTATGGCACCACCGCCTGGCTGTCGTTCTATCTCCCGCCGGGGACCTGCGTGCTGCAGCCGATCCAGCGCATCCGCTGGGTCAATTTTCCCGAGCCTGATCCGGCCAAGCTCGCGGGGACGCAACTGTTCGTCGACGAGGCACAGATCGCGACGCGGGTCTACGTGAGCAAAACGTTCGGCCGCATCGAGAAGGTCGGCGAGGCCGCGCGCAAGCGCGGGCCCTTGACCATCGAGACCTACGCGTTCTACTCGCTCGGCGAGCCGAAGGCCGAGCTCCTCGACCGCACGTCGCCGCCGGAGCTGCAGCGCTGACGCGCGCCTCAGGCCTGCGGGATGATATCGGCCAGCGCCTTGTCCCGGCCGTGGATCGCAACCATGTTGATATCGGCGTCGACGGTCTTGTAGCCGCGGCGATCGAACCATTGCCGCAACTGGTCGGCATCGGTCTTGATCTTCTCGACCAGCATGATCGGCGTGCAGCGCTCGATCGTCGCCGCCGCCCCTTCGAGCGCCTCGAGCTCCATGCCCTCGACATCGAGCTTGATCAGGTCGCAGCGCGGCAGGTTGAAATCGTCCAGCGGAAGCTTGCGCACCTCGACGGTATCGTTCGCGTAGTCGATGGCCTGGCCGATGAACTCGGTGTTGGGACGCTGGCGCAGCTCGAGGCTGCCGAAGCTCGACGGGGTCAGATAGTTCGGGCTTGGGATGTTGAGCACGCCGCGCTCCGAGGAGACCGCGGCATGGATCGCGATCGCGTTGAAGCAGTTGTTGATCGCGATATTGCCGGCGAGCGCGTAGTAGATCCGCTCCTGCGCCTCGATCGAGAGCACGGATCCCCAGCCGGTCATCGCCTTCGCCCATTCGACGGTGTGGACGCCGATATTGGCACCACAGTCGATTGCGACCGCGCCGTCGCCATAGTGCCTGCGGCGCACGCCGAGCAGGCGGACGGCGAGCTGCACCTCTCCCGGATCGAACGCGCCGGTGTTGAGGATCTGGAAGCCGACACCGTAGCCGCGGTTGGCGTCGATCATGCGATAGTCGAGCCGGTTGACGATCATCGTACCTTGATTGGTCGAGGCCAGCACGAAGGCCAGCTTCCGGTCGGGGATCTGCATGGAGAGGTCCTCTCGTGTCGTCTCGGCAGGGAGCGGACGCGGTACGATTCGCCGACGGAGTGTCGCAGAGAATCGTCCCGTACCATACTGCCGCCAGCGGCCACAGCGCCTGTAGCTCCGGGTTGCTACGGATGCGCTTGTCGCGCCCGGCCTGCCGGAGCGGGGGCTTTCGACCGGCGAGATCTGCGGCCTTTACCTCGTCAGCGCGCGCAAACGAGAGATCATCGATCGCGCGCCGCCGCCCCGGCCCAATCGTTAACGCGGCGTGCGCTGTTTTACGGATCGGCGCAGCCGACGGATGCTGCCTCTCCGGATTTTCCCGGTACGGTAATATTGCATGTGGCTGCAGTTTTGCCCTGTTTCCGCCCTCTTTGACGGCAAAACAGGCCCTGAAGGTTAACCCGCCCCTAATCCGCCAAAACTTAATCAGCATTTAACTAAAAGTCGCCTTAATGAAGCTCTGTGCTTCTGCGAGATGCAAAGCGGGTGTCCGTGGCGCATCGAGCGAGAGTTGTCGAGTATTCGTTCGGGCGTGAGTGAATGAGTAACAGTCGAGCTGCGTTGGCCGCACGAAATCGCAGGAAGTCCTCCCTGATCGCGTTCTCTCACAAATTGATCGGTGGCGCGGCAATCGCATGCCTGATCGGGGGCTGCGCCGTGACGGTCTATACCAAGATCATCGCGGCCGACGCCTATCCGACCCTGGGCAGCATCGAGCAGGACGAGCCCGTCGTGCGCCCTGCGCCGCGGCTCGCGACGCGCAGCGCCGCCGAAGCGGTGGGCGACGCCTTCTCGGCATTCCCGGAATCTCCCCCCGTCACCACGGTCGCCGCCATCACGCCGCAGATGTTCAACGACCGCTTCGGCGCGGCCGTGCCGCAGGGCGTGGCCTCCAACGCCGCGAACGGCGCGCCGCCGCTGTCCAAGCTCGCCGAAGCCGCGCCGCCCAGGCCCGTCGAGGCCAGGCAGATCGAGACGAAGCCGTCCGAAGCCAAGTCGGCTGAGCCTGCGAAGGTTGCCGAGGCGCCGAAGAAGGATGCCCGGCCGCCGATGCAGCTGGCGCTCGCCAATACCAAGCCGGCCGCGCAGCCGCAGCAGCCCGTGACGCCGGCGCAGGCTGCCGAGGCCAATGCGCCGAAGAGCAGCGGCTTCTCGCTGCGCGCGATGACCGAGCGCGCCAAGGCGGCGGTGCTGTCGATCGCGGGTGATCGCCACTCGATCCAGGAAAAGCTCTGGGGCAAGCCGGAGAACCAGGATGGCGGGCTCCTGGCCTACGCCTCGGCTGATTCCAACATCACCGCCAGCATCGCCAAGGATCCGACCCGCGGCGGCCGGCCGCCGTATGATTTGAGCACCGCGGTCTACGACATCTCGGCCAAGGCGGTGTATCTGCCCGACGGCACCAAGCTCGAGGCGCATTCCGGCCTCGGCGAGAACCTCGACAAGCCAAGCTCGGAGAAGATCAAGATGCGCGGCGTGACGCCGCCGCATATCTATGAGCTGAAGCCGCGCGAGGCGCTGTTCCATGGCGTGCCGGCGCTGCGGCTGAACCCGATCGGCGGCGAGGACGCCATCCACGGCCGCAACGGCCTGCTGGCGCACACCTTCATGCTCGGCCCGAACGGCGACTCCAACGGCTGCGTGTCGTTCCGCGACTACTACGCGTTCCTCGATGCCTACAAGAACAAGGGCATCCGCAAGCTCGCCGTCCTCGCCCGCATCGAGTGAGGCGGGCAGGGGGCGTTGAGGTGTGATCTGCATGGTCGCCCTCGCACTCAGCAGTAGTTCCGAACTGGAGGGCGTGCAAAGGTGCGCCGTGACCCCCGCCGCACGAGTGCTATATCGCCAACTACTACGCTGCGCGATACAGCGTCCTCTCGCCTTGTGGGAGAGGGCATGTACGGCCCTTCCGAGTATTCGGTTGGGTGAGGGGCATCTCTCCGCAAGCGAACTCGCGGAGGCAGACCCCTCACCCAACCGAGCACGCCGTGCTCTCCTACATGCCCTCTCCCACAAGGGGACCCACAAGGGGAGAGGGCGCATTCACTCGCAGCGCTCGTCCGATCTCCCAATCTCCAAGAGCATGCACTCTTAGAGCCACAAGCTCGAGAATCCATTGGATGCCGTGCGGCAACGAGCGCAGTGATGCGGCTTCGGGATCGGCGTCGCTCCGGGCGACCGCTTCATGCGATCGCAGGGGAAGAAGGGCAGACGGATACACAGCTCGAACACCTCGGCCACGACGTCGCATTCTCGCGGCGAATGACGCCCGAGTGATGCCAGCGACATCGCCCTCGAAAATCGTGAGAGGGCGCGGGGAATGCCGGGTGAGGGCCTCACCCATGGCCCGCCTGCAACAAAGAAAGCAGGCGGCAGTCACCACAGGTTCAGCCGCATCATCCGGCATTCCCCGCGCGATGGATTGACGGCTTATACGTGGTCTCCCTGGTGCGCCGGCTGTCTGGCCACCATCGGTCGGAGCATTCGTCTCTCTCGACCTTGACACCAGCGTCGGGGTGTCAGGACATCACGACTTCGCCGTGCGCATCTCCGCGTTCGTCGGCATGACCGAAGTCACGCTGCGAGGCGATGCGCCCACCGCATCCCGCCCTCCACGTTCATGACGATCGCGAAGCGCCCCTCTCATGAGGGCGGGACCGGCATAGAATGCATGATTTCTGATTTTTGGAAATAGGAAAATGTTCGGGCTCGGCGGTGAGCGTGGTGATCCCATTGGCTGTGCTCGACAAATGAGCTTCCGCGCGCACGCATTTTCGATCGCTCGAATGACCATTTGCGACCTTGTAGCTCGCGAGAATGCGCAACTGATTTGCCCGACGAGCAGTCTGGTTGTTGCAAATCTGTCGCGGTGCAGGGGACTGCAACGCCATCGCTTCGCGCTGCGGCCTTGACGGCTTCGGGAAATTCTGCGCATAGCTCTGCCCCATCGAAATCGATGCGCCGTTTGCCGGCGCGCTCTTGAGGACCACGACCGTGTTGAGCCTACGCTCACATCTCGCGAACGCCCCCGCCAACGAACGACCGTTTACCTGGTCGCGCGATGGGTCCGGCATGGGCGTCGCATGTCAGGGTCCTGCCAATCTCGTGCTGTCCCTGGACAAATCGGGACTGCGAATTCCAGCACAAGTGTAACTCGCGGCGGGATCTCGACCCTCCGCACCAAGAGCGGAGGGTCTGATGACCCGCATGATGAGCCCAGATTCCGAGACAACCGACCACACGCGAGCACTGTGCTCGCCGGTGGCGCTTGCCTTCGTGCGCATCGTCATGGCCTGCCGCGGCGTCACCGAGGCGCGCGCTCGCCAGATCTATCTCGACTACATCAATGGCGTTCGGCCGGAGCATGCTCCGGCTGGATTCGACTGATTGACCATGATCGTGCCGGCGCAGGCCGGGCGCGACGAACAGGCCCATGTTCCCATCTGGCGAAGGGACCGGACTGTCGATCCGGTAAGGCGGGTTCGATTCCCGTCATCGGCGCCAACATGACCCGATGAGATCACGAGCCGAGAGAGGAGGTCGACGATGTCAGGAACAAATCCGGCACTGGTTCTCAACGCCGACTTCCAGCCGCTGAGCTACTTTCCGTTGTCCGTGTTCAGCTGGGAGGATGCGGTCAGGGCCGTGGTCGGCGGATCGCACGTCGTCGTTGCCGAGTACGATCGGGTCGTTCGCAGCCCGAGCGTCACGATGCGGTTGCCGTCGGTGATCGCGCTGCGCGACTACGTCAGACCGGCGACGCGGGTGCCGTTCACGCGCTTCAACGTCTTCCTGCGCGATCGCTTCACGTGTCAGTACTGCGGCGGCCGTTATCTCCACGGCGAGCTGACGTTCGACCACGTGGTGCCGCGCGCCGATGGCGGCGAGACGTCGTGGAGCAACATCGTCGCTGCCTGCAGTCCCTGCAACGCGCGCAAGGACCGGCGTCACCTCAAGCCGCGGCGGCCGCCGTTCGAGCCGACGCGGCACGAGCTGATGGCCGCACAGCGCCTGTTCCCGCCGAGATTCCTACACGAGACGTGGCAGGACTATCTCTACTGGGACGTGGAGCTGGAGCGCTGACGATGGCCGTGGTGCCCAGATGAGCTCACGTCGTCGCCCGTCGGGCGGCGGCGTGAGCGACATGCGGTGTTCAACGAGCTGCGCGTGTGAACCCGGATGTCGCTACGCTCATCCGGGCTACGTGGTGGTCACGTGCTTGTAGTGGCGCGTTTGTAGCCCGGATGAGCGCAGCGATATCCGGGGTATCACGAGCTGCGTGTATGAACCCGCATGCCGCTTCGCTCATGCGGGCGACATTCTTTGATGATCGAGAGATCGAAGTGTATCTAATTAGTAACGACGAGATCGGCAGTGAAAATGAGCGAGATGTTTGTCTTGCGTAAAATGGGAATTGCATGTAGCAGAACGATCCTTCGTGATGACTTTGGTTCGGGCTCGCTGAGATCCCGACTGGCGCGGCCGGTGTCCGGTCCCGTGTTCCGTCGTCGCAAAGAGCAAGGAGTCTGTAGCTCATGGAGAGCGTCGGGTTGAAGGCCCGAAGGCATCGGTTCGATTCCGGTCGACACCACCAAAGGATAGCTCAGTTGGATAGAGCAGATGATTATGATTCATCGGGTCGCGGGTTCGACTCCCGCTCCAGCGCTTCGGTTTAGCCTGAAAAGCTAATCGCCTCTGACGAGGACCGGACGCGCGCTTCAGTCGCGGTCCGGCCGTTTTGCCCAAGAAAATTTCGAGGGCATTTCGACCAGATCAAAGACACTGCAGAGCCGGCTCTGCGCCGCGGTGGATACCGCGTCCGAAGATGTCGGGAAGGCTGCGCAAGGACGCTCGGACTTATGGTTCGCGCGACCGCGCGCGTGCGCCCGGCATCGTCAGACGCTCAAGCCTCGGCCCGCTCAGTTCACGCAGGAAGCGTCGTCCGGTCCTCACGTCCTTTGATCGATGACATCAGCATTCTGGCCGATGGGCCGGAAAGCAAACCGTGGGAGTGTGTTGTGACTTGGCATCTGGTGACGAAGACCGTGACGGTGGAGGATGGCGAGCGGGCGCTGGTCTGGCGCGACGGCCAGCTCATGCGGGTGCTCGCGCCGGGCCGCCATGTGCTGCTCGATCCGCTGCACCGGCTGAAGGTGCAGGTGTTCGACGTCGTCCGCACCGAATACACCACCGAGCGCTACGCGGTGCTGAAGGCCGCACGGCCCGATCTCGCCGCGGAGCTGTTCGAGGCGGTGGAGACCGGCGCGAACGAGATCGCGATCGTCAGCCTCGACGGCCGGCCGACGCATCTGCTCACGCCCTGGCAGACCCGCGTCTACTGGACGGTCGCGACTGATGTCGAGGTCGAACGCATCGACATCACCAGCGACGTGCGCGTGAGCGCGCGGCACCTGGCGATGATCGAGCGCAACCGGCCGGGCATCGTGACCGAGGCCGTGGTCGAGAACCACGAGGCCGGTCTGCTCCATGTCGACGGCAGGCTGACCGAGCGGCTGGCGCCGGGCCGGCATGCCTTCTGGGCGGTCGGCCGCAAGATCGAGGTCAAGCGCCTCGATCTCAGGCCCACGGTGCTCGAAATCACCGCGCAGGAGATGCTGACCAAGGATCGCATCGCGCTGCGGGTGACGCTGACGGCGTTTCGCCGGATCGTTGATCCGGAGGCGGCGGTGGCGACGTCGCCCGACGTGGACGCGTGGCTGTACCGGCTGGTGCAGTTCGCGATCCGGGAGGCGGTGGCGTCGCGCACGCTCGACGAGGTGCTGGCGGCGAAGGCCTCGCTCGACGCGGAGCTGCGCGACTACGTGCGCGCGCGGCTCGACGGCTCGGGCGTGGAGATCGCGGAGCTCGGCGTGAAGGACGTGATCCTGCCCGGCGAGATCCGCGACCTCGTCAACAAGGTGGTCGAGGCGGAGCGGCTGGCGAAGGCCAACCTGATCCGCCGCCAGGAGGAGACCGCGGCGACGCGCTCGCTCCTGAACACCGCCAGGCTGATGGAGGAGAACCCGCTGCTGCTGCGGCTCAAGGAGCTGGAGTCGCTGGAGCGCCTGGTCGAAAAGGTCGGCCGCATCGACCTGCACGCCGGTGAGGGGGCCGGCCTCGACGCGCTGCTGACGCGGCTGGTGCGGCTGAAGGCGCCCGATGCGGCGTGATGGACAAGAGAGGCCGCCCACGGGCGGCTTCTCGCTGCCAACGGAGGAGAGATCATGACCGAGATGACCTGGAGAGCTGACAACATCGAGACGATCGCGAATTTCTTCTCCACCGCTGAGTGCGAGGAGTATATCCGCTTGGGTGAATTGATGGGGTTCGAGGAGGCGACGTTGTTTGCGCCTCGCGGCGTGAAGGATCATCGCAACAACGATCGTGTCATCATCGATGACGCCGGGCGCGCGCGGGATCTCTACGAGCGCCTCGCCGGCCATCTGGCACCGTCGTTCCAGCATCGCTGGCAGCCGGTCGGGCTGAACGAGCGGCTGCGGATCTATCGCTACGACGTCGGACAGAAGTTTGAATGGCATCGTGACGGGCATTTCGAGCGTGACGATGGTGAGCGCAGCCAATTCACCTTCATGGTCTATTTGAACGATGATTTTGGAGGCGGCACGACGTCGTTCTGCGACGACACCGGTCTGATGCCGGATGGTCCGTTGCGCATCGCACCGGAAAAAGGGATGGCGCTGCTGTTCCATCATCCCATCATGCATCGCGGCGATCCTGTCACGCAGCGCCGCAAATACGTGTTGCGAACCGACGTGATGTATCGGCGGACAGCGTAGCCCGCATGAGCGCAAGCGACGTGCGGGTTGATCACTGCTGATCTTGAGACCCCGGATGTTGCTACGCTCATCCGGGCTACAGGCTGCGCATCGTTCCGGCAATGAACGCAGCCGCCGCCCGATGCTACAAACTGACCTGTATGAAATGCGAGACGTGCCATGATCGACGGAAACACCCTGATCGCCTGGGGCTTCAAGCCCGGCCGCTGGTTCAAGCAGGGCTTGGAGACGGCGAATGCGATGCGCGCTGATGGCGCCAACGACGATGCGATCTTCGCGGCACTGCAGGCGCTGCAGCCGGTGGAGACCTTGATGCGCACCAACGGCGTGCCGTTCGCGATGCTGATCGATGCCGACAACGAGCTCGAGCGCGCCAACGTCGCGGCGGTCGCACAGCACATGGATGCCCTGATGCGGGTGCCGACCATCGTGGCCGGCGCCGTGATGCCGGACGCCTGCCCGTCGGGGACGGCGCTCGGCACCATTCCGGTCGGCGGCGTGGTGGCCTGCGAGGACGCGATCCATCCGGGCTTTCACTCCTCCGACATCTGCTGCTCGGTGGCGGTGACCGTGTTCGCGCGCAAGGACGATCCCAAGCGCATCCTCGATGCCGTCAATGCGGTGACCCATTTCGGTCCCGGCGGCCGCGACCGGCTGCATCAGCCGCCCGACGAGGTGATGGCGGGGTTCGAGGCCAACCCCTTCTTGAAGGGGCTGGAGCGCTTCGCGATCGGTCACTTCGCCACGCAGGGCGACGGCAACCACTTCGCTTATGTCGGTCATCTCAAATCGACCGGTCAGGCGGCGCTGGTGACGCATCACGGCTCGCGCGGCTTCGGTGCGCAGCTCTACAAGCGCGGCATGGCGGTGGCGAAGCGGCACACCGCGATCCACGCGCCGAAGGTCCCGGAGCACAGCGCCTGGATCAAGGCGTCGAGCGACGACGGCCGGGCGTATTGGGAGGCGTTGCAGGTGGCGCGGCTGTGGACCAGGGCCAACCACCACGCGATCCATGACCTCGCGGCGGCGAAGCTCGGCAACGCCGTCACGGACCGGTTCTGGAACGAGCACAACTTCGTTTTCCAGAAGGGCGACGGCCTGTTCTATCACGGCAAGGGGGCGACGCCGAACTGGTCCGGCTTCTCGGCCGATGATGACGGACGCACCATCGTGCCGCTCAACATGGCCGAGCCGGTGCTGATCCTGAAGCACCGGGACAACAAGGACGCGCTCGGCTTCGCGCCACATGGCGCCGGGCGCAATCTCGGGCGGAAGGCTTTTCTGCGCGAGAATCGTCCCGAGCTGCCTGATGGCATCGACGCGCGCTTCTATTGCGGCAAGCCCGATCTGTCGGAGCTGCCGCAGGCCTACAAGAACGCCGCGTCGGTGCGGGCGCAGATCGCACGCTACGGGCTCGGCGAGGTGATCGACGAGGTGATCCCTTACGGCTCGATCATGGCCGGCGACTGGGAAGCCGACGCGCCGTGGCGAAAGGGACGGTGAGAGCTACGATCAGGGAGAGGTCGCCCACGGGCGGCCTCTCGTTGACGAATGGGCAGGGGCTGGAGATCATCGGCAGCCGCGTGGCTTCCGGTTCATTTGGTGATTGCGCAGGCTCGGGCCTTCCCTCATCCTCAGGGTGTGAAGAGGGGGAAGACGCGATGACGAGCCTGGAGGTGGGCGCGACCGGGCCGAGGCGCGAGCCGTGGTGGGCGATCGTAGCGATCTTCATCGCGGGCTTCGTGGCTCTTTGCCTGCTGCTGGCTTCGCCGGTGCTGATCCGCACCTTTCTGTTTCAGCCGTTCAACATTCCTTCATCCTCGAACATTCCAACGCTTCTCGTCGGCGATATCTTCTTCGTGTCGAAATATCCCTATGGCTACAGCCGCTTCACTTGGCCGTTGTCATGGCCTTCGTCGCTGCCGCCGTCGGCGCGGATCTGGGGTGCGACGCCTGCGCGCGGCGATGTCGTCGCGTTCTTCCTGCCGAAAGACAATGCGACCGTCTATATCAAGCGCGTCGTCGGACTGCCCGGCGATCGCGTCCAGATGAAGGACGGAGTGCTCTACATCAACGATACGGCCGTCGCGCGCGAGCGGGTCGAGGATCTGACCGGAGAGGCGGCCTGCGGGGGCGATGCGACCGAGCGCGTCAAGCGCTGGCGCGAGACCTTGCCGAATGGCGTGAGCTACGAGACGCTGGATTGCGTCAGCAACGGCTTCTTCGACAACACCAATGTCTTCGTCGTGCCGCCCGGCCGGCTGTTCATGCTCGGCGACAACCGTGACAACTCGACCGACAGCCGCGTGCTGTCCCAGATCGGCTATGTGCCGATCGAGAACGTCATCGGCCGCGCCGCCATGATCTTCTTTTCGGCCGCCGGTGCCGGCAAAGGCAGGCCCGGCCGCATCCGCTTCGAGCGGATCGGGACGATGGTGAGGTAGGCCGGTCGCGGATGTCGTAGCCCGCACGAGCGAAGCGACGAGCGGCACTGCCGACTCTGGTTCTCGAGACCCCGGATATCGCTTCGCTCATGCGGGCTACGCTCTGAGCAAAGAAAAGGGCGCGGCTTTCGCCGCGCCCTTGGTATCTTCGCGAGGAGGCCGGACTTAGAAGTCCATGCCGCCCATGCCGCCGCCCGGAGGCATCGCGGGGCCGCCGGCGTTCTTCTTCGGCAGCTCGGCGACCATCGCCTCGGTGGTGATCAGCAGGCCGGCCACGGACGCTGCGTTCTGGATCGCGGCGCGCACGACCTTGGTCGGATCGATGATGCCCTTGGAGACCATGTTCACGTAGTCGCCCGACTGCGAGTCGAAGCCGTACGCATACTGCTCCTTCTCGAGGATCTTGCCGACGATGACCGAGCCGTCCTCGCCCGCGTTGATGGCGATCTGGCGGGCCGGGGCGGAGAGCGCCTTGCGGACGATCTCGATGCCGGTCTTCTGGTCCTCGTTCTTGGCGCGGACGCCCTTGAGCTGCTCGGAGGCACGGAGCAGGGCGACGCCGCCGCCCGGCAGGATGCCTTCCTCGACAGCCGCGCGGGTCGCATGCATCGCGTCATCCACGCGATCCTTGCGCTCCTTCACCTCGACCTCGGTCGCGCCGCCGACGCGGATCACCGCGACGCCGCCCGCGAGCTTGGCCAGACGCTCCTGCAGCTTCTCACGGTCGTAGTCCGAGGTGGTCTCCTCGATCTGCGCCTTGATCTGCTGAACGCGCGCCTCGATGTCGGCCTTCTTGCCGGCGCCGTTGACGATCGTGGTGTTCTCCTTGTCGATCATCACCTTCTTGGCGCGGCCGAGCATGGAGAGGTTGACGTTCTCGAGCTTGATGCCGAGGTCTTCCGAGATCGCCTGGCCGCCGGTCAGGATCGCGATGTCCTGCAGCATGGCCTTGCGGCGATCGCCGAAGCCCGGCGCCTTGACGGCAGCGACCTTCAGGCCGCCACGCAGACGGTTGACGACGAGCGTGGCCAGAGCCTCGCCCTCGACGTCCTCGGCGACGATGACCAGCGGCTTGCCGGTCTGCACCACGGCCTCGAGCAGCGGCAGCAGCTCGTTCAGCGACGACAGCTTCTTCTCGTTGATGAGAATGTAGGCGTCGTCCATCTCGACGCGCATCTTGTCGGCGTTGGTGACGAAGTAGGGCGAGATGTAGCCGCGATCGAACTGCATGCCCTCGACGACGTCGAGCTCGGTCTCGAGCGACTTGGCTTCCTCGACGGTGATGACACCCTCGTTGCCGACCTTCTTCATGGCGTCGGCGAGGAACTTGCCGATCTCGGAGTCGCCGTTGGCGGAGATGGTGCCGACCTGGGCGATCTCGTCGTTCGACGTGACCTTCTTGGAGTTCTTGACGAGATCGGCGACGACCGCCTCGACCGCGAGGTCGATGCCGCGCTTCAGATCCATCGGGTTCATGCCGGCGGCAACCGCCTTGGCGCCTTCGCGGACGATGGCCTGGGCCAGCACGGTCGCGGTGGTGGTGCCGTCGCCGGCCGCGTCAGCGGACTTCGAGGCGACTTCGCGCACCATCTGCGCGCCCATGTTCTCGAACTTGTCGTCGAGCTCGATCTCCTTGGCGACGGTGACGCCGTCCTTGGTGATGCGCGGCGCGCCGAACGACTTGTCGAGGACGACGTTGCGGCCCTTCGGACCGAGCGTGACCTTCACGGCATTGGCGAGAATGTCCACGCCGCGCAGCATGCGGTCGCGGGCTTCGACGCCGAACTTTACGTCTTTCGCTGACATATTGGGTTTCCCTGGTTTTGATCGAGATCCTCGTCCTGAGGAGCCCGCGCAGCGGGCGTCTCGAAGGACGAGATGAGGAGGTGGTTGGGGCCTCATCCTTCGAGACGCCGGCTCAAGCCGGCTCCTCAGGATGAGGGGCAACGGCGCTTAGGCGGCCTTCTTCTTGGCCGCGGTGTCGGTGAGCACGCCCATGATGTCGCTCTCCTTCATGATGAGCAGCTCCTGGCCGTCGATCTTGACCTCGGTGCCCGACCACTTGCCGAACAGCACGCGGTCACCGACCTGAACGTCGAGCGGGACGAGCTTGCCGCTCTCGTCGCGGGCGCCGGGGCCCACCGCGATCACTTCGCCCTGCGAGGGCTTTTCCTTGGCCGAGTCGGGGATGATGATGCCGCCAGCGGTCTTCTCTTCGGCGTCGATGCGCTTGACCACGACGCGGTCGTGAAGCGGACGGAAAGCCATACAGTCCTCCTAAGGTATTGAAGCGATTGTCAGTTTCTGGAGATTTGGCAGTCGGCGCCGGCGAGTGCCAGCACGCGGGCTGGATTTAGGGGAGAGTTTTATGCCGGGCAAGGCCTTGTAGCAGAAAAATTAGCAGTCGATCGCGGGCTCTGCCAAAGCGTTCCGACAGCGTTAACGGAGGCGGAACGAACCGCGAAACCCCGTATTAGCACCTGGGCTAAGTGGCTGCTAATGCAGCATTTTTCAACATGTCGTTAAACATTTAAGCTTGAGATGGGTTGAGGACATGCGTCACATTTCTAGGCAGTGAGCGCATCGTTGCCGGGTGGCTCCATCCCCGGTCGGCCACACGGACATGCGCTCCAGAAACGGAGGTTGGCATGGTGTCGAGGGTTGAGGTTTCCGAGGACTTTCGGAAACAGGTGCTGGGTTACGGGCTGACGACCGCGCAGATCCTGTATCGGATGCCGGACCATCGCTCGCTGCTGCAGACCTATGTCTGGCAGAACTACGACCTGTTTCCGAAATTCCCTGCGCTGCAGGACTTCCTGGCGTTCTGGGAGGAGAAGATCGAGGGCCCGCTGTACTCGGTCACCGTGGCGCATTCCAAGCTGATCAAGCCCGCCGAGCTGCGCGCCGTCGACGGCGTGTTCGTGCTGCATTGAGCTGACAACCCCGCCATCGGTGTCATTCCGGGCTCGTGCTGCGCACGCCCCGGAATGACGACCTTTGTTGGAGCTCTGCCGAGTCCCCCCAATTGTGATAGCCTCTGACCCGAGGACTCGCAGGGAGAGCGCCATGGCCAAGAAGAGCCGCAGCACCACATCATCATCACGCGCCGCCGCGAAGGCTGCGCCGCGTAAGGTCGCAAAGACAAGGCCGACGGCGAAGACTGCCGCCAAGACAGCCGCCAAGCCAGGCAGGGCGGCTGCACCGTCCGCGCGCAAGGCGCTCGTGAGCAAGGGGCGGCCAGCGCCGGCGCCGCGCCGGCGCAAGCAGAAGGTCGCGATCAGCCATCACCGCGAGGAGGATTTCAGGGCCGACGGCCTGCGCGCCTATGCGCATTATCGCGACCTCGGCATCGCCGACGCGACGCACGGCCTGGCGCGCGCGCATGTCATCCGCATGCTGCCACCGTGCAATCCGCAGGAAGTCTCCAAGCTGCACACCCATGCGATCGACTTCCAGATGGTCTATGTGCTCAAGGGCTGGGTGAAGAGCTACCTCGAAGGCGTCGGCGAGACGCTGATGAAGGAGGGCAGCTGCTGGACCCAGCCGCCGAAGATCCGCCACATGATCCTCGACTATTCCGACGACGTCGAGCTGCTCGAGGTGATCCTGCCGGCCGACTTCAAAACCGTCGAACTGTCGACGTAAAGCCGACAGAAATGGATGGAAACATCCGCGACGCGGTGGACGGCGGTCCCATCGCGCGTGTGTGTTGACATCCGGTCTCGCGTCATTGGGACGGATGGGCCGGCGACGAATCCGTCAGACGTGTTCGTCGCGGGCTTGCGTAAAGGCGTACCCGTCCCGTTGCCGCGCTTCGTCGTCCAGTTCGCTCCGACCATTGCGTGCGCGCCTCGCACGCGTGCATCGATGCAGCCTCGCATCGCCAACGCGGGCGCCGGCTCGGCTTCAGGTGCAGGCCATCGCGAGGACATCGACTGGCTGCGCGCCATTGCGGTGCTCTCCGTCGTCGCATTCCATTTCGAGGCGCCGGCGATCTTCGGTGGCTTCGTCGGCGTCGACATCTTCTTCGTCATCTCAGGATACCTGATCACCGGCATCATCGCGGCAGAGATGGCGCAGGGCCGCTTCTCGTTCGCACAATTCTACGAGCGGAGGGTGCGGCGGCTGCTGCCGGCGCTCTACGCCATGGTGGCGTTCGCGGCGCTCCCGGCGTCGCAGGACATGCTGGGCTCCGAGCGCGCCGAGTTCCTCCGTTCCGCGGCCGCCGTCGTCACCTTCACCTCGAACATCTTCTTCTGGCTGCAGTCCGGCTATTTTGACCACGCGGCGGTCGAGAAGCCGCTGCTGCATACCTGGTCGCTGGCGGTCGAAGAGCAGTTCTATCTGGTGCTGCCCGTGGTGGTCTGGGCCGTGCTGCGGCTGGCGCGCGGCCACAGGCTCGCGCTGCCGGTCACTCTCGCGCTGCTTGCCACAGGCTCGTTCGCGCTCGGCCTGATGCTGATGCGCGGCGGCGCGTCCGCGAGCGCGTTCTTCCTCAGCCCGCCGCGCGCCTGGGAATTCCTGCTCGGCAGCCTGGTCGCGATATCCGGCCTTCCCGCGCCGCGGCCGGGTCTCGTTCAGCGCGGCGCCCGCGCGCTGTCGCTGCTGCTGATGGCGGTGCCGATCCTGGCGCTGCGCCCCGGACCGGGCTTCCCCGGCGTCGACGCGCTGGCGCCATGCCTCGGCGCGGCGCTGTTCCTGTGGAGCGGCGCCGGCGTGGCCAATGTGCCGCGCAGCCCGCTGTCGCCGCTCGGCGTGGCGGCGTTCTTCGGCCGCATCTCCTATTCGCTGTATCTCTGGCACTGGCCGCTGTTCGCCTTCGCGCGCTTCGCCAAGCCCGGTCTCGCGCTCGACGGCTGGGAGCGGGCGGCCCTGTTCGTCCTCACGGTCGCGGTCGCCACGCTGTCCTGGCGCTTCATCGAGCAGCCGTTCCGCAACCGCCGGCTCGCGGCGACTCCGCGCGCCGCGTTCGGTCTTGCGGCGCTGGCGAGCCTGCTGCTGCTGGCCGGCAGCGGCGTCGGCCTGCTGCGCGCCGGCGCGGTGTCTGACAACGACCGCGCGGCGCAGCGGCTGGACGCCTACAATGCCTACGACATGAAGCCGGTCTATCGCTACGGCACCTGCTTCACGACACCGGACGGCCGGGTCGCCGAGGATTGTCTGCAGGCGGTGGCCGGCAAGACCAATGTGCTGCTGTGGGGCGACAGTTTTGCGGCCCACTACTATCACGGCCTCAGGGCCCAGCTCGATCCGGACACCGTCAACATCATGCAGGCGAGCCAGCCCACCTGCATGCCGACCTTCAGCGCGGAGACGCAGGGCGTCGCGGCCTGCCGCGCCCTGGCGAGCCAGATGCGCGACTATTTCGCGCAAGCGCGGCCCGACCTCGTGGTGATGTCGGCGGACTGGCTGGAGAACGCGCGCCCGCCGCGGTTCGCCGGCATGGTGCGCGACCTCAAGCAGACGCTGCAACGGCTGCAGGAGGCCGGCATTCCGGTGGTCCTGCTCGGTCCCTCCGTGCAGTTCCGCGCGCGGCTGCCGTCGATGCTGGCACGCGCCACCCTGCGCGGCGTGACGCCCGATCCCGCGGCATTCGTCCGCTCGGACATCTTTGCGCTGGATGCCGCGATGCAGGCTGCGCTGCCGAGTGGCGAGGGCTTTTCCTACGTCTCGATCCTGTCGGCGGTCTGCGAGGACGGCCGCTGCCCGCTCACCGCCGGCGACGTCCCGCTGTCCTTCGACCACGCGCATCTCACCGCGGCGGGCTCGCGCCATGTGATGGCCCGGATCGCGCCGCTGCTTCTCCCGCAGGCGACGGAGCTCAGCTTACGTCAGCAGGCCGACGATCGCACCCATCAGACAGGTGGTGAGGGTGCCCGAGACGATTGACTTGAGGCCGAGTGCGTTGATCTCGTCGCGCCGCGTCGGCGCCATGGTGCCGAGGCCGCCGATCATGATGCCGAGGCTGGCGAAGTTGGCGAAGCCGCACATCGCATAGAGCATGATCAGCCGCGCGCGCGGATCGAGCGCGCCTGCATCGAGCTTCGCCAGCTCGACATAGGCGATCAGCTCGTTCAGCACCGTCTTGGTGCCCATCAGGCTGCCGGCGGTGACGGCCTGCGGCCATGGCAGGCCCATCAGCCAGCACACCGGCGCCATCACGAGGCCGAGCAGCCGCTGCAGCGAGACGTCGGCGCCGCCGATGGCGGGCAGCAGCGACAGGATCGCGTTGGCGAGATGCACCAGCGCGACGAGCACCAGCAGCAGCGCCACGATGTTCATCAAGAGCTCGAGCCCGGCGCGGGTGCCCTTGACGATCGCGTCCATGGTCGAGGTGGCCTCGGTCCCGGGATCTGCGAGCGCGCCGCCGGTGAGCTGCTTCGAGGTCTCTGGCACCATGATCAGGCTGATCAGGATCGACGCCGGCGCGCCGAGCACCGAGGCGATGACGAAATGCGCGGCAGCGTCGGGGATCAGCGGCGCCAGCAGCGTGGCGTAGAGCACCAGCACGGTGCCGGCGATGCCGGCCATGCCGCCGGTCATGACGAGAAACAATTCGCTGCGCGTCATCTGCGCCAGATATGGTCGGATGAACAGCGGCGCTTCCACCATGCCGAGGAAGACATTCGCGGCCGTCGACAGGCCGACCGCGCCGCCGACGCCGAGGGTGCGCTCCAGCAGCCAGGCCATGCCGCGCACCAAGGGCGGCAGAACTCGCCAGTAGAACAAGAGCGTCGTGAGCACGCTCATCACCAGCACGATCGGCAGCGCCTGGAAGGCGAGCACGAAATCGGCACCGGGCGCCTTCAGCTCGAAGGGCAGGGCGCCGCCGCCGACATAGCCGAAGACGAACGAGGTGCCGGCCCGGGAGGCCGACGAGATGGCGCCCACGACATCGTTGATGGCGCCGAACGCGCGGGCGACGGCGGGGACCTTGAGCAGGACGATAGCCGTCACGAGCGTCACCACCAGCCCGAGCCCGGCCTGTTTCAACGACACCGCGCGCCGGTTTTCGCCGAGCGCCCATGCGATCGCCAGCAGCGCGACGATCCCGAACCCCGATTGCAGCTGAAGCATCAGATCCCCCGAACCCCGTTTCATTATGAGCGCAGGGAACTGCCGCGTGCAATGCCGCGCGGCCATGCGGGGCCCGCGATTGACAAGCCATGAGGGCTGCGTCACGCAGGCGCATTATGTCGTCCACCGTCCCGATCGGCGCGCGCGATCTCCTGAAGCAGAGCGCGTTCCTGTTCTTCCTGTCGTCCCGCAGCCTGTCGCGCTTTGCGAGCCAGATCGCGGCGGTGGCGATCGGCTGGCAGATCTACGATCTGACCGGGCGCGCCTTCGATCTCGGCATGGTCGGGCTGATCCAGTTCCTGCCAACGGCCCTGCTGGTGTTCGTCGCCGGCAGCGCCGCCGACCGATTCCAGCGCAAGCGCGTCGTGCAGCTCTGTCAGCTCGTCGAGGCGCTGACCGCGCTCTATCTGTGCTGGGGCGCCACTACCGGCCAGCTCGGCGAATTCCAGCTGTTCGCGGCGGTCTTCGTGCTCGGCATTGCCGGCGCGTTCGAGAGCCCCGCGACCGCGGCGCTGCTGCCGCTGATCGCGCCGGCCGGCACGTTACAGCGTGCGAGCGCGCTGTCGAGCGGCGCCGCGCAGCTCGCGACCATCGCGGGGCCTGCGATCGGCGGCTTCGCCTATGCCGTCGCGCCCGGTGTGCCCTACGGCATCATGATGCTGTTCTGGATCGGAGGCATGGCCCTGACCGGCCTGATGCAGGTGCCTGATGACGTGCCGGCCGAGCGGCTCGAGGGCAGCAAGGACGATCTGTTCGCCGGCGTCCGCTTCATCCGCGCCAATCCGGCGATCCTCGGCACCATCTCGCTCGATCTGTTCGCCGTGCTGCTCGGCGGCGTCACTGCGCTGCTGCCGATCTATGCGCGCGATATCCTCGACACCGGGCCGTTCGGGCTCGGCGTGCTGCGCGCCGCGCCCGCGGTCGGCGCGCTGGCGATGACGGCGGTGCTGGCGCGCTACACCATTCGGCGGCGCGTTGGCCTGCGCATGTTCCAGGCGGTCATCGTGTTCGGTGCGGCGACGGTCGTGTTCGCCGTCTCGCAGGTGATGTGGATTTCGGTCGCAGCGCTCGCCATTCTCGGCGCCGCCGATACGATCAGCGTCGTGATCCGTTTCTCCCTCGTCCAGCTCGCCACGCCCAACGAGATGCGCGGCCGCGTCGGCGCGGTGAACTTCCTGTTCATCAACGCCTCCAACCAGCTCGGCCAGTTCGAGAGCGGCGTCACCGCCGCGCTGTTCGGCGCCATGCCGGCCGCCATCCTCGGCGGCCTCGGCACGATCGCGATCGCGCTGGCGTGGATGAAGCTGTTTCCCGAGCTGAGGAAGGTCGAGCGGTTGGAGTAGCGGGCCAGCATCGGCTCGCGTCGGAGGAGAGAACGGGTTGTGACGACGGTTTCTCCGTCATTCCGGGGCATCGCGCAGCGATGAGCCCGGAATCCATAATCGCGACACGTCGTGTGGCGGAGAAGAGCGCCACATCCATCTCGTACCAAATAACCGCTCGTGGCCATGGATTCCGGGCTCGCGCTTCGCGCGCCCCGGAATGACGTGAGGAGAGAGCGGGGGCCGTGATCGGAAACGGCGATCAGCCGCGTCCGACGAACGGCATCTTCGTCGCCATCACCGTGATGAACAGGACGTTGGCGTCGAGCGGCAGGCCGGCCATGTAGGCGACGGCGTCGCCGACGGCCTTCACGTCCATCCGCGGCTCCGGCATCATGCGGCCGTCGGGCTGCAGCACGCCGCCGACCATGCGCTCGGTCATCGGCGTCTCGGCATTGCCGATGTCGACCTGGCCGACCGCGATGTCATAGGCGCGGCCGTCGAGATTCGAGGCCTTGGTCAGGCCCGTGATCGCGTGCTTGGTCGAGGTGTAGGGCGACGAGAACGGACGTGGCGCATGCGCCGAGATCGAGCCGTTGTTGATGATGCGGCCGCCGCGCGGCGACTGGTCCTTCATGATGCGGAACGCGTGCTGCGTGCACAGGAACGGCGCGGTGAGATTGGTGGCCACCACCTGCTGCCATTGCTGCAGCGTCAGGTCTTCGAGCGGCACCGGCGGCGCGCCCATGCCGGCATTGTTGAACAGCACGTCGAGCCGGCCGTAGGTCGACTTCACGGTGTCGAACAGCGCCGCGATCGAGGCGGGGTCCGTCATGTCAGCCGGTACGGGGAGGCTCATGCCGGACGGACCGAGCTTGGCGGTTTCCTCCAGCATCTCCTTGCGGCGCCCTGCCAGCACCACGGTGAAGCCGGAGTTCATCAACGCCAGCGATGCGGCGCGGCCGACCCCTGTGCCTGCACCCGTCACCAGCGCGATCTTCTTTGCCGCTTCAGCCATGTTTCCTCACCTTCAATTCAAGCGTTTTGCAGTTTCAGTGTTTTGACTCGCTCTGAGTCTTATAGGGCGGCCGCGGGATGTTGTTATGCGCCGCGCGCAGGGCCGCCGACCAGCGCGAGCGGAGATCGTGGAAATAGGGCTCGCCGGCCTCGATGCGATGATTGAGGTCGGCCTCGCAGGCCTCCGCGCGCACCACCAGGACGTCGATCGGCAGGCCGACGCCGAGATTCGAGCGCATCGTCGAGTCCATCGAGATCAGGCCCGTCTTCAGCGCCTCGTAGAGCTCGACGTCGTAGTGCATGGCGCGGTCGAGCACCGGCTTGCCGTATTTGTGCTCGCCGATCTGCAGATAGGGCGTGTCGGTGGTGCATTCGATGAAGTTGCCGGCGGTGTAGACCATGAACAGCCGCATCCGCGAGCCCTTGATCTGGCCGCCGAACAGGAACGAGACGTCGAACGAGATGTCCTCAGCCTTCAGCGCCGGCCCTTCGGTGGCGTGCACCATGCGGATCGCCTTGCCGATCCGCTGCGCCGCCTGGAACATGGTCGGCGCGTTCATCAGCGTCTCCACCTCGCCGGTGTCGGGGTCTTCCATTCCTTCGGTCAAGGTCGACAGCACGGACTGGCTGATGGCGAGATTGCCGGCGCTGGCGACCGCCACGATGCGCTCGCCCGGATTGGAGAAGATGTGCAGCTTGCGGAAGGTCGAGACGTTGTCGAGACCGGCATTGGTTCGGGTGTCCGCGATCATGACGAGGCCGTCACGCACCAGAATTCCGCAGCAATAGGTCATCTCAGTCCCCTCGAGCCATTGCGCGAATTACTAGCGAAAATCGACGGTCCCTCCAACCCCGCAGTGCTGTAGCCCGGATGAGCGGCAGCCGGCGCCCGTAGGGCGCTGGTGGGAGCGATATCCGGGATCTCACGCGCTTTCTCGGAGAACCCGCATGTCGCTTCGCTCATGCGGGCTACGGGGCTACGGGCGCGCGTTCCGGAATTCAGGACTGGCGCTGCGACTGTGATTGGGACTGGCCGCCGCGGCCGACCTGCTCGACCTTCACCTTGACGGTGAGCGTCTCGGTGCCGCCGCCATAGCGGGTGCCGCGCACTGGCGCCGCGCCGAGATAATCGAGCCCGATCGCGACCCGGACATGGGCGTCGGTGGTGCAGATGCAGTTGGCGGCGTCGAAGCCGACCCAGCCCAGATCCGGCACATAGGCTTCCGCCCAGGCATGGCCGGCCTCCTGGTGCACCGCACCATCGGAGCGCAGGAAGTGGCCGGACACGAAACGCGCGGGGATGCCGGCGGCGCGCGCGCAGGCAATGAAGATGTGCGCATAGTCCTGGCAGACACCGCGCTTCAGTCCGAAGGCTTCCGCCGCCGAGGTGCCGCTGTGGGTCGGATCCTCGTCGAAGGTCATGTGCTCGTAGACCAGCGTCATCAGCGTGTGCAGAAGACCGAGCACGTCGCTCTCGGACTCCGCGCGCAGATCGCGCACGACTGCGGCCATGGCGGCATTGGCGGCCGTAAGCGGCGTCTGCCGGAGGAAGAAGCTGGGCGGGAAGCGCTCGTCCGCGCCCTTCAGCACGCCGCCGGTGTCGTGGGTCTCGACCAGACCCTCGGCCGTGATCGTGAGATCCTCGAGCGCGCCGTGCGTGATCACATGGGTGACGTTGCCGAATGCGTCCTCATGCATGTCGAGGCGGGAATCGGTCGACACGTCGATCTGCCACTCCGCCACATATTGGCCGTCATTGCTGCCGGGCGTCATGCGGATGATCTGGATGACGCCGGTCGCCGCCGGCTCGTAGCGGTAGGTGGTGGAATGGGAGATACGCAGGCGCATGGCGGTCGACCAGTCTTCGTCAGATGTGCTGTCCGCGGTAGCTCGTTTCACCTCTCCCTGAAAGGGGGGAGGAGGATCCCTCGGGCGGAGGGCAGGGCGCCGGGTGCCGGACGTGGTCTCGCAGACACAGTCCAGCGGGCCGCGATCGCTGTCTCCACTGCGCTCAGATCAGGTACTGCTTGGTGATGATCTCTCCGAGCCGCGAATTGTCGGCGATGAACTCCTGGATGAACTCGTGCACGCCATGCTGGAAGATGTCGTCCATGTTGGAGTGGTCGAGCCGGTTGCGGACGCCGCGGGCATGGCGCTGCGCCGCCCCCTGGCGGCCATAGGCGACGCCGATCTGGTCGAGATTGCGGACGAGGTTGCCGTAGCAGCTCGCCAGCGAGCGCGGCAGCGTGTCGTTGAGGATCAGGAGGTCCGCGATCAGCCAGGGCTTCAGCGTCTCGCGATAGACCCAGTGATAGGCCGTGAGCGCCGACACCGAGCGCAGGATCGAGGTCCACTGATAGTAGTCCAGCGGGCCGCCGACATGCTCCTCCTCGGGCAGCAGCACGTGATATTTGACGTCGAGGATGCGGGCGGTGTTGTCGGCGCGCTCGAGATGCAGGCCGAGCCGCGAGAACCAGTAGGCGTCGTTGCGCAGCATGGTCCGGTAGGCCGAGCCGTCGAAGCGCAGCGAGGTCTCCTGCACGAAGCGCAGGAAGCGCGCCAGCTCCTCGCGCGTCTTGGCGCCCTTGCTCCAGACTTCCTGCAGCTCGATCCAGGATCCGTTGAGGGTGTCCCACATCTCCGACGTCAACGCGGTTCGCACCGAGCGGGCGTTGAGACGGGCGGCCTCGATGCAGTTCTTGATCGAGGACGGGTTCGACTGGTTGAACGAGAGATATTCGACGACGTTCTGCTCGTTGGCCTCGGAGTAGTGCTCGTAGAAGCTGACATTGACGCCGGCGGTCATCAGCGCCGATTCCCATTCATTGGTCTTGCCGATATAGGCCGCGGGAAGCGCCGTGACGCGCAGGGTGGCGTCGATGGTGCGGGCAAGGTACTCGGCGCGCTCGACGTAGCGGGCCAGCCAGTACAGGTTTTCGGCGGTGCGCGACAGCATGGGCAATCTATGAGGTGCGGAGGAGACGGTGCGCTCCCTCTCCCCGTTCTTCACGGGGAGAGGGCTGGGGTGAGGGGCAGCCGCACGGGTGGTGCGAGTTGATGGACCTGTACCCCCTCACCCGGATTGCATCTTTCGATGCAATCCGACCTCTCAGCGCGAGCGAAGTTCGTCGCGCCCCCGCAGGCGGGGAGAGGTTGCAGCGAGCAAGCTCAGAACCCTGTGCAAACCAACTCTTACTCATCCAGCACCCATGTGTCCTTGGTGCCGCCGCCCTGGCTGGAATTCACCACCAGCGATCCCTCCTTCAGCGCCACGCGGGTGAGGCCGCCGGGCACGATGGTGGTGCGGTCGCGTCCCGTCAGCACGAACGGCCTGAGATCGACATGGCGTGGCGCCAGGCCGGACGCGACGCAGGTCGGGCAGGTCGACAGCGCGAGTGTCGGCTGGGCGATAAAACCCTCCGGCTCGCGCTTCAGCTTGTCGCGGAACGCCTCGATGGTCGCCTTGGTGGCGGCCGGGCCGATCAGCATGCCGTAGCCGCCGGAGCCGTGCACCTCCTTGACGACGAGCTCGCCGAGATGGTCGAGCACGTAGGACAGATCGGCTGGCTCGCGGCAGCGCCAGGTCTGCACGTTCTTCAGGATCGGCTCCTCGCCGAGATAGAACTTCACGACGTCGGGCATGTAGGAGTAGATCGCCTTGTCGTCGGCGATGCCGGTGCCGACCGCGTTGGCGAGCGTGACATTGCCGGCAACATAGGCCGACATCAGCCCGGGCACGCCGAGCGCCGAATCCGGTCGGAAGGTGAGGGGATCGAGGAAGTCGTCGTCGACGCGGCGGTAGATCACATCGACCCGCTTCAGCCCCTCGGTGGTGCGCATGAACACCTCGTCGTTCTTGACGATGAGGTCGCGGCCCTCGACCAGCTCGATCCCGAGCTTGTCGGCCAGGAACGAGTGCTCGTAATAGGCGGAGTTGTAGATGCCGGGCGTCATCAGTGCGACGGTCGGCTCGGCCGAGGCGCTGAGCGGCGCCACCGAGCGCAAGCACGACAGCAATTCGTCCGGGTAGCGCTCGACCGGCGCGACGCGGTGGCGCGCGAACAGGTCCGGAAACAGCCGCATCATGATCTCGCGGTTTTCCAGCATGTAGGACACGCCCGACGGCGTGCGCGCATTGTCCTCGAGCACGATGAAGTCGTTGGCGTCGACGCGGACGATGTCGATGCCGGCGATGTGGACGTAGACGTCGTGCGGCACGTCCTGGCCGTTCATCTCCGGGCGGAAGACCGGGTTCTGGAAGATCAGGTCATCCGGCACCACGTTGGCGCGGAGAATGTCGCGGCCGTGATAGATGTCGCGCAGGAACATGTTCAGCGCCTTGACGCGCTGCTTCAGCCCCTTCTCCAGCAGGATCCATTCCTTGCCGGAGAGGATGCGCGGGATCACGTCGAACGGGATCAGCCGCTCCTGCGCCTCCGCCTCGCCATAGACCGCGAAGGTGATGCCGATTCGCCGGAACAGCAGCTCCGCCTCGTGGCGGCGATACTCCAGCGCCTCCGGCGGCGTTTCCTTCAGCCACCGCGACAGCTCCTGATAAGCCTGACGGACGTCGCCGCCCGGCTCGTTCATTTCGTCGAACGCAACTGCCATAGATGCCCGTGTGTCCCAGCCTCGCCATACACTGCATGACTCCTTGGGATGGTAGCAAGGGGCGGGCCAGCGCGATATGCATTCTCCTGCGGCATTTCGTGGGGGTTGCGAAAGCTGTGCCCGAAAAACCGGCTGCGTGGTGCTCAAATCCGCGGCATAGACTGCGACGTTCCGGATGACATTGGCGCCGTGGCGGGCCAAAAGAGACGGCAGATGCGAGGAGAAACCATGAGCGAGATCGTCACCGCGGGGTTGCTGGTCATCGGCGACGAGATCCTGTCCGGCCGGACCAAGGACAAGAACATCGGCTTCATCGCCGAATACCTCACCAATCTGGGCATCGACCTCAAGGAGGTTCGGGTGGTCTCCGACGACGAGCCCGACATCATCGCCGCGCTCGATGCGCTGCGGCATCGCTACACCTATGTGTTCACCACCGGGGGCATCGGACCGACCCATGACGACATCACCGCGGATGCGATCGCGAAGGCGTTCGGCGTCGGCATCGACCATCATCCCGAGGTCGTGGCGCGCTTCCGCGAGCGCTGGAGCGAGCAGGAGCTCAACGAGGCCCGGCTGCGCATGGCGCGCATCCCCGACGGCGCCGAGCTGATCCAGAGCGCCACCATCCTGGCGCCCGGCTTCAAGCTCGGCAACGTCATCGTCATGGCCGGCGTGCCGTCGATCATGCAGGCGATGATGGACATCGTCGCGCCGAAGCTGAAGTCCGGCGTGCGCATGCTGTCGGAGACCGTCCGCGCCAATGCCCGCGAGGGCGACATCGGCGGTCCCCTGCGCGAGATCGCCAAGGCGCACCCGGACACCATCATCGGCAGCTATCCCTTCATCGACGAGGACCAGAAGCCGAACACGCATCTCGTGGTGCGCTCGCGCGACCAGGACAAGCTGTCGGCGGCGATGGCGGCGGTGAAGGAGATGCTCGCCGGGCTCAACGTGACGCGCTAAAGCAGGTGCAGCTTTCGAGAACTCACGGACGAGACGAGATGCCAGACAAGACTTTGAGTGCAGAGGAGCGCGCGGGCCGGGCCTTCCCGGTGTCCTGGGACCAGTTTCATCGCGATTGCCGGGCGCTGACCTGGCGGCTGAACGAGATCGGGCCGTTTCACGCCGTGGTGGCCATCACCCGCGGCGGACTGGTGCCGGCAGCGATCGTGGCCCGCGAGCTTGGCGTGCGCGTCATCGATACGATCTGCATCGCGAGCTATGACCACACCAAGCAGGGCGAGCTTCAGGTCCTGAAGGGCATCTCGGCTGACACGGCGCAACTCGGCGGCGGCACCGGCAAGGGGCTCCTGATCGTCGACGATCTCGTCGACACCGGCAAGACCGGGCGCATGGTCCGCGAGATCCTCCCCGACGCCCATTTCGCCACCGTCTATGCCAAGCCGAAGGGCCGACCGCTGGTCGACACCTTTATCACCGAGGTGTCGCAGGACACCTGGATATTCTTCCCCTGGGACACCGCGCTGTCGTTCGCACCGCCGCTGCGTGACGGGGCGGCGTGAGCTCAACGTCGTCATTGCGAGCGACGCGAAGCAATCCAGAGCTGTGGACGGGACTCTGGATTGCCTCGTCGCTTCGCTCCTCGCAATGACGGCTGGTGGGGAGCGCCGCCATGCCGCTGCAGAACCGTGTCACCCCGACCGGCGACATCGTCGCCACGCCGCATCGCGGCCTGTTCACCGGCAATCGCGGCATCATCCATGATCCCGCGACGAAGACGCTGCTGAACAAGCGCTGGTCGAGTCCTGCCTGGCTGGTCTGCCTGTGCGACTTCCGCGGCAAGCGCCGCGAGGTGATGGCGACGCGGAGCTGGACTGAGCTGTTCTTTCTCGACGAGGCGACCGCCTTCGCCGCCGGCCATCGCCCCTGCTTCTACTGCCGCCGCGACGACGCCAAGAGGTTTCGTGCGGCGTGGGAGGAGGGCAACGGCGTCGGGGCTCTGCGCATCTCCGAGATTGATCGCGTGCTCCATCGCGAGCGCCTCGATCGCGGTCGCAAGCACTTGCATCCGCTGCCGACGCCGCTCGCCGCCTTGCCTGACGGGGCCATGGTGCAGGCAGGCGAGGAGAGCTTTCTGATCCGAAAAGGCAGGGCGCTGCCCTGGTCGGCGGCGGGCTATGACGCGCCACGCGCAGGGATCACCGATGCGTTGCTGCTGACCCCGCCCTCGACGCTGCGCGCGATCAAGGCGGGCTACGCGCCGGTGCTGCATCCGAGCGCGATGACCTGACCGTCGGGTGATCGGAGCGCCGTACGGATGCGCCGCGCGCAGCTCCGCGCGTCACCACGTGTAGCGCACGATGCCCTTGCCGCCGTAGCTGCGGGTCACATCCGAGAACTCGCCCTCGAAGCTCGCGGCGGCCGACCAGCCATTCCGCCACTTCATTTCAGCGGAGACCGTGGTCAGCGCTGAATTCTGCGCCTGCCGCGCGCCGTTGACGACGAAGGATGCGCCCGGAAGGGTCTGGAACGTGGCCCCGGCCGACCGGCTGGGGTTGAAGTCATAGGCCCAGGCGAAGCGGCTTCGCAGCGTGAACACGCCATCGGCCAACGCATAGGCCTTGTCGGTGCGCAGGCCCAGCTCCGACCGCGTATCGGTGACGTTCTGCGATCCAAAGCGCAGCGCGAACGTGTTGGCGCCGGAGACAGCATTCTCCGCATAGCCCGGCAGGCTGAACGTCGTGAATTGCGCCGCGGCGTAAGGCGTGATCCCGAACCCCATCCAGGGCGCCACGAAGCGATAGCCGCCCTCGACCCGGCCGGCAAAGGTGTTGGCGTCGAAATTGGCGCGCAGCTGGTCGACGCCGGCCACGGTCACGGTGCGGTTGGTGGTGATGTTCTGCCAGCCATAAGCCAGTGCTCCCGAGATATAGCCTGCGCCGATATTGTGCCTGACGAAGGCGCCGGCCTGGAACAGGTCGGACCGGCCGCTGCCGCCATTGGCGACGCTGAACGTGGTGCCGCCGCCGGCCATCGAGAACCCGGCGATGGTGAACGGCGAGAAGCGATAGTCGGCGCCGACGGCCGTGCCGTAGAGGTTGCTGGTCGTGTTGTTCGAGCCGAGCGCGGTGTTGCCGTCGGTGGTCTGCGAGCCGCCGAACCCGGCTGCCCACACGCTCCAGCCCGGCCTGGCCACGGGCGCGGCCGGCGCCTTGGTGTAGATCGCGGCCAACGCGTCGTTCGGATTGCGCTTGGACGCAAAAGCGAGCGTCTCTTCCGCGTAGCCGATCGCGCCGCTGGGCGCAGAGCCCTGGTCGCCGCGGCCGCCGACGAACGGATCGGTCATGACGCCCATGAACTGCGTCATCGCATTGAACGTCGTCTGCTGCGAGCCGGTCGCGGTCTCGCCCGAGATCTGCGTCAGCCCCGCTGGCGTCAAGCCGGTGAAGACGACGGGAATGCTGCCGTTCGTGTTGAAGTAGTTGCTGAGCGCGTTGCTGACGTTCTGCTGGTTGACGCTCGCCGACGACGTGCCCATCGAGAGGTTGAGGAAGACATCGTTGCTGTCATAGCTCAACGTCGAGGTGAACCCGGCTGGGAGGTTGGTGTTGGTGATGCCGCTGAACGTGCCGCTGACGCCGCCGGTGGCGGTGAGAATGGTGTATTGCTTGGAGATGTAGCTGCCGTTTGCGAAGGTTGCGGTGACGGCGGCGCCCCCGAGCGTCGCAGTGCCGGTGACGGTGGCGAACGACGCCGTGGTCGGATTCACCTGCACCAGGTATTGCGCGCCCGACTGGAAGGCGAGGTTGCCGACGACAGCCATGGAGGACGCCGGCGCGCCGTTGCCTGGCGCGAACGAACCTGAGATCGTCGCGTTGGCGCCGGTGACGGTGCCATCTCCGCTCAGCGTGCCGAACGTCTTGTTGAAGCCGTTGAGATCCAGCGTGGCGCCGGACAGCACGCTGAAGACCGTGCTGGCACCGAACGCGCCGGCCGAACCCGCGCGCAGCGTACCGGCGTCGACATTGGTCGCGCCGGTGTAGGTGTTGGTGCCCGAGAGCAGCAGGATGCCGCCGCCCGCCTTCACCAGGGTGCCGGCGGAGGCGCCGTCGCCGACGATGCCTTGCAACGTGGTCGTGGTCGCGCTGGCTATGTCGATCGTCGACAGCCCGGCAATCTTGAAGTCGCGGCCGTTGGCGAACGTCGTCGTGCCGGTGACCGCCAATGTGCCGCCGTTGGAAATGATCACGTCGTTGGCGACGTTGCCGAGATTGGCGGTGGCGCCGACCGAGAGCGTGCCGGCGTTGATGTTGACGCTGCCGGTGAACGTATTGGTCGCCGACAGCACCAACGTGCCGATGCCGGTCTTGTTGATCGCCGTGTTGACGCCGCCGGTCGTCAGTCCGGTGCCGCCGATGGAGTCGCCGTAGGTCACGGCGCCACCGGACACGCTGATATTGGCCGTCACGCCGCTCAGGAAGATGCCGGCGCCCTGCGCTGCGCCGGCCGCCGCCGAAAACCCGTTGATGGCGCTTGGCCCGATGCCGATGCCGGGGGTGCCGGCGGCGCCACCGGTGACGGTGTTGCCCGAAATCGGCGAGTCGAGAATCGTCAGCGTGCCGCCGGTGGCGACGTAGATGGCGCCGCCATTGGCTGCGCCGCCATTGCCGCCGGCGCCGCCGTCGGAGCCGGGCCCGGGCCCGCCCGAGCCGCTGGCATTCGTCGCGCCGTCGCCGCCGGTGCCGCCGTTGCCGCCATTGGCGTTGCCGGTGCCGCCCGGATTGTTGTTGGTGTAGGTGTTGCTGTTGGTGGTGCCTGAGCCGCCGCCGCCACCGCCGCCGTCGCCGAGCGCGGCGCCCGCGGTGCCGGCCGTGCCTTGCGTGCCGGTATGTCCGCCGGTGCCGCCCGCACCGCCGCCGCCGCTGGCGCCGCCGTTGTTCGCGGCGCCGCCCGCGCCGCCATTGCCGCCGTTCACCGGGTCGGCTGCCGCGTTCTGTGCGCTGCCGCCGTTGCCGCCACTGCCGCCGGTGGCGCTGTTGCTGGTGAAGGTTACCGCGGCGATCGTGACGTTAGCGCCGCTGCCGACCAGCAGGCCGCCGCCGGCACCGAGACCGCCGCCGCCGCCGCCGCCGGAGCCATAGGCCAGGCCGCCGCTATAATAGCCGTTCTGGCCGTTCTGGCCGTTGCCGCCGATCGCGGCCGTGTTGGTGATCGCCAGGCTGGAGATGTTCACGGTCGGCGCGTTGGCACCGTTGACGACGATGCCCTGAAACGAGGAGGCGCCGTTGATCGTCTGGCCATTGCCGGTGATGTTCACCGTGACGTTGCTGTTGGCGGCCTGCAGTTGCGCAAGCGAGCTCGACAGCGTGAAGCCGCTAGTGATGTTGATGGTGACGGTCGAGTTGGCGCCGGCGGCCGCGACCGCTGCCACCGCCGTATTCCAGTCGGTCTGGTTGGCGACGTCGATCGCCAGGGCCTGGGTGCTCAGGAAGGTGCTTGCGCACAGGATCGATAGGGCCAGCCATCGCCGAGACTTTGATTTCGGAGCAGCAGTAATCGTTCTCGCAATGCAAGTCATCCCCATCCCCAGCAATGAAGGCAAACGTCAGATTTGAAACTGATGCAGGCGGCGGAATCTCACCGCGTTAATAGGTAGTAACGAAATGAAATGCTCGTACACACATTGTCAAGAACGCGAAAGACACACTGCTCTGCCAACGATGTTGCTGGGTATTTCGCTACCACGGTTGCCGAAGTTGATCACGACGAGATGTCGTCCCGTCGGCAGTGAGCAGCTCCAAACTAACAGTAAGATGCACATGAGCGCTGCGCGCAGCGGGCCCAACGCTGCTGCTGATTCATCCGGAGTCTTACCGGCCGGTGTGCTCGCGCGAGCGCTCGTCAGCGTGCGAGAGGAGCCGACCGGGAGACAGGTGGTGACCTGTGATGCTCCGCGGGCACCGCGTGAGTCGCGATGGGCGCCAGCATCGGTCGGCGTACGCCGTCAATCGTGGCCGCTCAAGCGAACCGCTGCCGCGCCAGCTTGGCGCCGGTGCCGAGCGCCATCAGCTTGGCCTCGGCGACCTCGCGCCGCATCGGGGCCATGCCGCAATTGGTGGTGGCGATGATGTTCTCCTTCGGCACCACCTTCATGACGTCCTCGATCGTCTTGCAGACGTCCTCGGCGGTCTCGATCGCGTCGCTGGCGACATCGATGACGCCGGCCTGCACGATCTTGTTCTTGAGCAGGCCGAGCAGCTCGATCGGCACCTTCGAATTGCGGCATTCGACCGCGACCTGCTGGATCGTGCTGGCGTCGATCACGGGGAAGGTCTCCTCGTATTGCCGCCACTCGCCGCCCAGCGTCTCCTTCCAGTCGGTGTTGGCCTTGATGCCGTAGCCGTAGCAGATATGCACCGCGGTCGGGCAGGTCAGTCCCTCGGCGGCGCGCTCCAGCGCCTTGATGCCCCAGTCGCGTACCTCGTCCATGTAGACGTTGAAGGCGGGCTCGTCGAACTGGATCATGTCGATGCCGTCGACGTGCAGCGCCTTGGCCTCCTGGTTCAACAGCTCGGCGAAGGCGAACGCCATCTTGACGCGATCGCCATAGTAGTTGTCGGCGATGGTGTCGATGATGGTCATCGGCCCGGGCAAAGTGAACTTCACGGCGTGCGTCGTGTGGGTGCGCGCGATCCGCGCCTCGTCGCCATGGACGCGGCCCTTCAGCGAGAGCGGCGCCACCACCTGCGGCACCATCGCCTTGTAGCGGTCCTTGCGGATGCCCATCTCGACCTTGTGCGCGAAGTCGATGCCTTCGACACGCTCCAGGAAGCCGTGCACGAAATGCTGCCGCGACTGTTCACCCTCGGTGAGGATGTCGATGCCGGAATCCTCCTGCAGCTTCAGCGCTAGGATGGTCGCGTCGCGCTTGGCGCGCGCCAGCTCGTCGCCCTTGGACTTCCACGGCGCCCACAGCACGTTCGGCTCGGCCAGCCATTCCGGCTTGGGCAGCGATCCTGCGATGGTCGATGGAAACAGCATGGTCGGACTCTCCGGCATATGGGCGGTCAGGCTTGAGCGCCTGTCTGCCATGGCTTACCCTTCAGGTACAGAAGAACGAAGCCGCCTCGCGTGTTCCGCAGCGCGGCATAATGGTCCGGGGAAGGAATCGGGGAAGGATGATCGATCTCCATTACGCGCCGACGCCGAACGGCTGGAAGATCTCGATCATGCTCGAGGAACTCGGGCTGCCTTATACCGTCATTCCCGTCGACATCCGCGCCGGCGAGCAGTTCAAGCCGGAGTTCCTGGCGATCAGCCCGAACAACCGGATTCCCGCGATCGTCGATCACGCGCCGGCCGATGGCGGCGCGCCGTTCCCGGTGTTCGAGACCGGCGCGATCCTGATCTACCTCGCCGACAAGACCGGCCGTTTCCTGCCGCAGGAGATGCGGGCGCGCTCGCGTGTCATCCAATGGGTGATGTGGCAGATGGCCGGACTGGGGCCGATGATGGGGCAGCACGGCCATTTCGCGCTCTATGCGGCCGAGAAGATCCCTTATGCGATCCAGCGCTACCGCGACGAGGTCATCAGGCTGTTCCATGTGCTCGACGTGCAGCTCGGCAAGACCGGCGCCTATGTCGCCGGCGACGACTACTCGATCGCCGACATCGCCTGCTTTCCCTGGATGATGACGCACAAGGCGCAAGGCCTTACCCTCGACGACTATCCAAACATCAAGCGCTGGTACGCGGACTTGCGCGCGCGGCCGAAGCTGCAGGCGGGGCTGGCGATCGGCAAGTTCGTCAAGGAGCCGTTCAACGACCAGACACGCCATGTGATGTTCGGCGCGCGGGCGAAAGAGATGACGGGGCGGTCGTGAGCGGATTCACGACAGCGCAAGGAGCATGACGTCAGACCAGCAAGACCGGGTGTGCAGCCCCTCGATTGCTTCGTCGCTTCGCTCCTCGCAATGACGGAGAGAGAGGTTTGCGCCAACTCTCTCCGTCATTGCGAGCGAAGCGAACCAATCCAGGGGCCACGACCACACTCCGGATTTTTGCGCGCGCAATGGCGAACTTATCGAGACCGTGAGGAAATACGATGATCGAATTCTTCTTCGACTGCTCCAGTCCCTGGACCTATCTCGCCTTCCACAACATCCAGCCGCTCGCGCAGGAATTCGGCGTCGACATCGTCTGGCGGCCGATCCTGGTCGGCGGCATCTTCAACACCGTCAATCCCAGCGTCTATGCGCAGCGCGAGAAGCCGGTGCCGGCCAAGGCGGCCTACATGCTGAAGGACCTCGGCGATTGGTCCCGCTCGGCCGGGCTCAAGATCAAGATGCCGCCATCGGTGTTCCCTGTGAACAGCGTCAAGGCGATGCGCGGCTGCATCTGGCTCGGCCAGGACATGGTGCCGTTCGCGCGCGCCGTGTTCGAGATCTATTGGGGCGAGGACCAGGACATTTCGCGGGATGCGGTGCTGACCGAAGTGTGCCGGCGCGTCGGCATCGATCCGAAGGCGTTCTTCGATGGGATCGCGCAGCAGGGCATCAAGGACCAGCTGCGCATCAACACCGAGGAGGTCGTCAAGCGCGGCGGCTTCGGCTCGCCGACCATCTTCGTCAATGCCACCGACATGTATTTCGGCAACGACCGGATGCCGCTGATCCGCGAGGCGCTGGCGAGGGCGAAGGGACGCACCGCCTGATGCCGCGTGCGATCGTCTGTCGCGAACTCGGGCCGCCGGAGAAGCTGAAGCTCGAAGACCTTCCGCCACGCCCGCTGGCCGAGGGCGAGGTGCGGGTTAAGATCCGCGCGGCCGGCATCAATTTCCCGGACATCCTGATGGCGGCGGGCGAGTATCAGCTCAAGCCGGAGCTGCCGTTCACGCCCGGCGTGGAGGCGGCCGGCGACGTCATCGCGGTCGGCGCGGCCGCGACCGGCCATGCCGTCGGCGACAAGGTCATCGTCCGGATGCGCTTCGGCGCTTACGCCGAGGAGGCGGTGGTGGCCGGGAGCCAGCTCACGCCGCTGCCGTCGACCTTCGACTATGCTGAAGGCGCGACCTATCTGGCCGGCCACGGCACCGCTCATCACGCGCTGGTCGATCGCGGCCAGCTCAGGCCCGGCGAGACGCTGCTGGTGCATGGCGCCGGCGGTGGCGTCGGCCTTGCCGCCGTCGAGATCGGCAAGCTCCTGGGCGCGACCGTGATCGCGGCGGCGTCGTCGGAGGAGAAACTCGCGGTGGCACGCGCGCGTGGCGCCGATCATCTGGTGCTCTATGCGCGCGAGCCGTTCCGTGATGCCGTCAAGCGCATCACCGATGGCCGCGGCGTCGACGTCGTGTTCGATCCCGTCGGCGGCGAGGTGTTCGAGAACAGCGTGCGCTGCATCGCCTGGGGCGCGCGGCTGCTGGTGATCGGCTTCACCGGCGGCATCGGGCTCGCACGCACCAATCTGATCCTGATGAAGGGCGCCAGCGTGCTCGGCGTCCGTGCCGGCGAGGCGGTGCGGAAGGATCCCGAGCTGGGCCAGCGCCGCATGGCGGCGCTGCTGGAGTTCGCTGAGCAGGGCAAGCTGCGGCCGAACGTCTCCCATCGCGTGCCGTTCGCGGACTACGCCGCGGCGATGCGGCTGTTGATCGATCGCAAGGCGATCGGTCGGGTCGCGCTGGTGATGGACTGAGGCACACAGCGGCGCCAAACCACCGGTGTCGTCCCGGCCTTGAGCCGGGACCCATACCGCGTGATCTCTCTTGTGGCACCCTGAACGTCGTTCTTCGCCAAACAGCGCCCTGTGGTTATGGGTCCCGGATCGGCGCGCGCGTGCCGCGCGCTTGTCCGGGACGACACCGAGGGTGGGGTTTGGCACCGCTCGCCGTCATTGCGAGCGAAGCGAAGCAATCCAGGGCTAAGACGGGACTCTGGATTGTTTCGTCGTGGAGCCTGTCATCGGGCCGCGCTTTGCGCGGACCCGTTTGCTCCTCGCAATGACGGACGACTACTTGTACTCCCGCTCGTCCCACCACGGAAAATAATCCGGCATATCAGCCGTCACCGTGTTCTTGAACTGCGCCGGGCGCTTCTCCAGGAAGGACACCACGCCTTCCTTGACGTCGTCGGAGCGGCCGCGCGCGTAGATGCCGCGGCTGTCGACCTTGTGCGCCTCCATCGGATCGTCGGCGCCCATCATGCGCCACATCATCTGGCGGATCAGCGCGATCGACACCGGCGCGGTCTTCTCCGCGATCTCGCGCGCAAGCGCTCGGGCGGTCGGCAGCAGATCATCCGGCGGCACGACCTTGCTGACGAGGCGGCCGGCGAGCGCCTCCTGCGCCGGAAACACGCGGCCGGTGTAGCACCATTCCAGCGCCTGCGAGATGCCGACGATGCGCGGCAGGAACCAGCTCGACGCCGCCTCCGGCACGATGCCGCGCTGGGAGAACACGAAGCCGAACCGTGCAGCGTCCGAGGCAATGCGGATGTCCATCGCAAGCTGCATGGTGACGCCGATGCCGACGGCGGGACCGTTCACCGCGGCAATCACCGGCTTCAGCGACTTGAAGATCCGCAACGTCACCTGGCCGCCGCCGTCGCGCACCTGCGGATCGGAATAGTCGACGCGACCGTCGGCATGGCGCTTCACCGGACCGCGCTTGGCATCGCGGTCGAAGGTGTCGGCACCAGACGAAAGGTCTGCACCGGCGCAGAACGCGCGGCCCGACCCGGTGACGATGATCGCCCTGACGCCGTCGTCCTTGTCGGCGCGGTCGAAGGCGTCGATCAGTTCCTCCATCATGGTGCCGGTGAAGGCGTTGAGCTTCTCCGGGCGGTTGAGCGTGATGGTGAGGATCTTGTCGACGACGTCATAGAGAATGGTCTGGTAGGCCATGGGGTTTCCTGGTCCGCTGTTGTTATTAGTTAGGCGAGCCAAAAATCCCGCCGTCATTCCGGGGCACGCCCGAAGGGCGTGAGCCCGGAATCCATAACCACGATCGTGAGTATGGATTCCGAGTTCGTGCTTCGCACGCCCCGGAATGACGACACAAACTAAGACCCGCGACGTGACCACAATAGTTCAGCGTTGCGTGGCGGCAAAGACCCGATAAATCATTCCGCAGCATGGAAAGGCGTAAGGCAACTCGCCCATTCCTGCACCCAAGACTCGCTGATAACGCAGCGTCATCTTGTTTCAATGGGCGACGTCGCAGTGATAATCCGCGCTCACGCGTGGGGATAGCTCGTCGTCTAATGGGCGGATGGTTGTGAAGCCGGAGCCTTTGGCCATGGCCGCTGCTCGCCGCGTAATCCCTCGAACGTCTTGGCCATCCCGAGCACGCCGACATCGTCGAAGCGGCGGCCGACGATCTGCAGGCCGATCGGGAAGCCGTCGGAGTCGTAGCCGGCATTGACGGAGATCGCCGGGTTCTCCGACATGTTCCACGGTACGGTGTAGGTGATGTGCTCGAACGGCGCCTGCGGGTCGTTGACCGGCGAGGCGAACTCGGCGGGGAATTTCACGCCGGGCGAGACCGGCGAGATGATGTAGTCGTAGTCGCAGAACAGTCTTGCTGCGGCGGCGCGTAGCGCCATCGTGACGTTGAAGCCTCTGACGACTTCGACGCCGGAGAGCGCGGCGCCGCGCTCGGCCCATTGCAGGATGTAGGGCAGGGTCTTGGCGCGCGCCTCGGGCGCCAGCCGCGCCAGATCGTCCCACAGCCGCGCACGCCAGAAATTGTCGAGACCGTCGAGCATCTCGCGCGTCAGGAAGCCCTTGACCTCGCTGATTACGGCGCCGGCGTCCTCGAACGCTCTGGCGGCCGCCAGCGTCGTCGCGCGCACCGGCTCCTCGAGCGGCTGGCCGACGCCGCCGAGATCGAGCATCAGGCCGATGCGCAGCTTGCGCACCGGCTTCTCCGCGACCTTCCAGTGCAGGTCCGAGGGCGGCAGGCTGGTGCCGTCGCGCCTGTCCGGCTTGGACAGCACGCTCATCATCAGCGCGGCATCGTCGACGATGCGTGTCATCGGGCCGGCAACGCGGCCGACATAGGGCGGATCGATCGGCACGCGGCCGAAGCTCGGCTTGAGGCCGACGAGGCCGCACCACGACGCGGGCAGCCGGATCGAACCGCCGATGTCGGTGCCGACATGCAGCGGACCGTAGCCCGCGGCGGCTGCGGCACCCGCACCGGCGCTCGAACCGCCGGGGTTCATGCGGAGATCCCATGGATTGCGCGTCAGCGGATGGAAGCTCGACAGGCCCGACGACAGCATGCCGTAGTCGGGCATCGTGGTCTTGGCGAAGATGATCGCGCCAGCCTCGCGCAGCCGCGCCACCGGCGGCGCGTCGGCGGCGAGCGGCGTGCGCGTGACGCTGGCTGCGCCGAGCGGCATCGGCTGGCCCTTGGTGGCGAGATTGTCCTTCACCGTCGCCGGTACGCCGTCGAGCACGCCGGCCGGCTCGTCATTGGCCCAGCGCTCGGCCGACGCTTTCGCCGCCGCTCGCGCGGCGTCGGTGTCGAGCAGGTACAACGCCTTGATATCAGGCTCCCACGCCGCCACGTGCGCCAGCACCTCGTCCATCACCTCGGACGGCGAGAACTGGCGCGCGCGGTAGCCGGCGATCAGGTCGACGGCGGAGAGATCGTGAAGCGAGGTGATGTCGTCCGAGACGGGCTTGTGCATGCTGGTGCTCCCACGCCGAAGTTCATCTCGATCTGCCGCCCGCTCATTGACGTATGTCAGTCGCGCTAGGCTGCCTTAAGGCGCGTCTCGATGATGCGGGCGAACATGCTGGCGCCGATCGGCAGGATCTTGTCGTCGAGCACGTAGCCGGGATTGTGCACCGGCACCGAGCCGTCATGGCCGACCCAGAAATAGGCGCCCGGGATGGTCTGCAGCATGTCGGCGAAATCCTCGCTGCCCATCTTCGGCGTCGAGCGGGTCAGCACCTTGGACGGCTCGACCACGGTGCGCGCGACTTCCTCGACCACCTTGGACTGCTCCTCCTGGTTCACCAGGACGCTGAACGTGTCACGGATGTCGACATCGATCTCGCAATTGAACGCCGCCGCCATGCCGGCGCAGATCGCGCGCATGCGCTCGCGCACCAGCGCGCGCACGGGGTCGGAGAACGCACGCACGGTGCCGCACAGCCAGGCATCGCCGGGAATGACGTTGTAGGCCGAGCCGGCATGGATCTGGGTGATCGAGACCACCGCCGCCTGCAGCGGCTCGACATTGCGGCTGACGATGGTCTGGATCGCCTGGGCCACGCTGGTCGCGATCACCACAGCGTCCTTGGAACGCTCGGGCATGGCGCCATGAGCGCCGTAGCCGGAAATGCGGATGTCGAAGAAGTCGGCGCCGGCCATGGCCGGACCGGGCAGGATCGCGATCTCGCCGTGCTCCAGGTCCGGCGCGTTGTGCAGGCCGTAGAGTTCGTCGCAGGGAAACTTCTGGAACAGGCCGTCCTTGATCATCGCGCGTGCGCCGCCGAGTCCTTCCTCCGCCGGCTGGAAGATGAAGTGCACGGTGCCGTCGAAGTTGCGGGTCTCGGCGAGATAGCGCGCCGTGCCGAGCAGCATCGTGGTGTGGCCGTCATGGCCGCAGCCGTGGAAACGGCCGGGGATGGTCGAGCGCCACGGCAGGTTGGTGTTCTCCTCCATCGGCAGCGCATCCATGTCGGCGCGCAGGCCGATCTTCCTTCCGCTGTCGTTCTTGCCCTTGAGCACGCCGATCACCCCGGTGCCGCCGAGGCCGCGATGCACCTCGATGCCCCATTGCGCGAGCTTCTCGGCGACGATGCCGGAGGTGCGCGTCTCCTCGAAGCCGATCTCGGGATGCGCGTGCAGGTCGCGGCGGATGGCGGTGAGCTCGTCGGCGTAACCTTGGATGCGATCGATGGTCGGCATGGGTGCGTTTCCGTTGAGAGGTTTATGCTTTGAACGCCGGGCCGTTCGGCTTGAGGCGGATGCCCGGACGCAGGCTGGTCCAGGGCAGGGTGGAGGGATCGGCGGGCATCGCGCCGGGCGCGGCGCAGATCAGGAGATGTTCGGCGATCGGTTCGAAATCGGCGCGGAAATGCACCGAGCTCTTGTTGACGAGAATGGCCTGTTCGGTCGGCTCGATGCCGACGAAGCGATACATTTCCTGGTCGGCGAGCTGGGACTTGTGCGAGGCCACCACGACCCTGACGTCGCCGATGCGCAGTGCCGCGGACGGTCCCATCTCCATCTTGCGACCGCCGTAGAATGGGCCGGGCGCGACGAAACGGCCGTCGGAAATCTTCTCGACGATGAAGCTTTCCTCGAACGGCGCATCGCCGGGAATGCCGCTCTTGCCGCCGAGCGACAGCGTCACGGTGGCCCCTTCGCCGGCTGCATGGGCGGCGAGCGCCGCCTGCGGATCGTAGATCATGCCGATCGCGGCACGGCTGGCGCGGTTGCGCACCAGCGCGCGCAGCATGCCGGTGGTGTCGGAGTCGCCGCCGGCGCCGGGATTGTCCTGGGTGTCGGCGATCACGATCGGGCGCGTCGCCGTCTTCGCCAGCGTCATGGCATGGCGTACGCCGTCATCGGGCGCGTAGATGCGGCCGTCGAAATCATCCTCGTGGCCGGTGACGATCGCCGCGATCGCATCCGCCGCGGCGTCCGCGTCGGCCTGCGTCCGGCCATAGGCGAACACGCTCGGGCCGCAATGGGCGAAATCGGCGGCGGGAAAGCCGGGCGCGAACGACAGTGTCGGCACCGCCTCGCTCTGCAGCGCCGCGAGCTTCTCGTAGATGCCCTTGGTCGGCTGGTCGTTGGTGCACTGCCAGCTGATCGGGATCAGGAACGGCAACTGCCGGAACGCCTTGGCAAGCGGCTCTTTCGTCCGCAGCAGCAGCGCGAGATGCTCCGCCGACGCGCGTCCGGTGTCGGCCATGTCGGTGTGCGGATATTTGCGATAGGCGATCAGCGCATCCGCATGCGCCATCATCTCGGGCGTGACGTTGGCGTGCAGGTCGAGGCTCGCGACCAGCGGCACGTGCGGGCCGATCACCTTGCGGACGCGGGCGAGGATCTCGCCTTCGCCGTCGTCGAAATGCTCGGTCACCATCGCGCCGTGCAGGTCGAGATAGACGCCGTCGAGCGGTCCGGCAGCCCTGATGCGATCGACCATCGTTGTCGTGATGCGCTCGAACGCATCCCGGGTGACATGCGCGGAGGGGCTCGCCGCACAGGCGATGGTTGGAACGATCTCCCAGCCGTTCGCTTCCGCGACCGCGATGAAGCCGGCCTGGCCGGCATTGATGCCGCGCATCGTCGTGAGCACGGAGGTCGCATCAACGATCGAGCCGCGGCCGCCGCCATGCATGAACGCGTCGTAGTCCGCTTTCGTCGGTGCGAATGTATTGGTCTCGTGCAGGAAGCCGCCGATCGCGACGCGCGTCATTACTTCGCCTCAGGCCGTTGAACGTATGATGACGTTAGACCCGGGTTCGCGGCCCACGCAAGCGATGGAGCGATGCCGTTTTGCATGCCGCTAACGCGTAGCCCGGATGAGCGGGCGCCCGCGCCCGAAGGGCGAAGGCGGGAGCGACATCCGGGTTCATCGCCGCAGGTCGTGAGACCCTGCATGTCGCTGTCGCCGCCGCGCGTTCCGCGCGCCGGCTGTCGCTCATACGGGCTACGGGAGCGGCCGCTGCTACGCCACCGCCTCAGACACGGGTCGGAAATTCGCAAAGTCCCAGTTCCGACCCGGCGCGGCTTCGAGCAGCGACCTGGTATAGGCCTCCTTCGGATGCGTCAGGATCTCGCCGGCCGGGCCCTGTTCGACGATGCGGCCCTTCTGCATCACGACGACGTCGTCGCAGATCTGCGCGGCAACGCGCAGGTCATGCGTGATGAACAGGATGGCGATGCCGAGGCGGCGCTGGATCTCGTCGAGCAGCTCCAGCACCTGCGCCTGCACCGAGACGTCCAGTGCAGAGACCGCTTCGTCGGCCACCAGCACGTCCGGATCGAGCGCGAGCGCACGGGCGATCGCGATGCGCTGGCGCTGGCCGCCGGAGAACTGGTGCGGATAGCGCGAGATCGCGTCCGCGGGCAGGCCGACCAGCTCGAGCAGCTCGCGCGCCCGCGCCATCGCCTTGTCGTGCGACGTGCCGTAGTTGACGGGCCCCTCGGCGATGCTCTCGCCGACGGTGAGGCGCGGGTTGAGTGAGCGGTAGGGATCCTGGAACACGATCTGGATGCGCTTGCGGTGCGGCTGCAGCAGCCGCCGGGTCAGGATCGAGATCTCGTGGCCGGCAAGGCGGACGCCGCCGGAGGTCGGATCGATCAGCCGGACGATGCAGCGGGCCACCGTCGACTTGCCGGAGCCGCTTTCGCCGACGATGCCGAGCGTGCGGCCCTTGCGCAGGGTGAGGGTGACGTTCTGCGCGGCGACGACCTCGCGCGCTTTGCCGAGGAACGAGCGCTCGCGATAGACCTTGCCGAGCTCGTTGGTCTCCAGCACCACCGGCTCGGTGCTCTCAGGGCGGGGCGGGCGCGGGATCAGGCTGGGCACGGAGGCCAGCAGGTTGCGCGTGTAGTCCATCTCGGGCGCGCGCAGGATCTTGTCGAGCGCGCCGGTCTCGACCAGGCGCCCCTGGCGCATCACCGCGACGCGGTCGGCGATCTCGGCGACCACGCCCATGTCGTGGGTGATGAACAGCACCGCCGTGCCGTGATCGCGCTGCAGCTCGCGGATCAGCGACAGGATCTGCTTCTGCGTGGTGACGTCGAGCGCGGTGGTCGGCTCGTCGGCGATCAGCAGCTTCGGCTCGAGCACCAGCGCCATCGCGATCATGATGCGCTGGCGCTGGCCGCCGGACAGGCGATGGGGATAGGAGCCGAAGATTCGCTCGACGTCGGGCAGGTGGACCTGCTCCATCATGTCGAGGATGCGCTTGCGCCGCGCCCGTGCATCGAGCGACGTATGCGCGCGCAGCACCTCGTCGATCTGGCGGCCGACCGGCACGACCGGATTGAGCGCGGTCATCGGCTCCTGGAAGATCATCGCCATCCGGGTGGCACGCAGCTCACGCAGCCGGCGATCGGTCGCGGTGAGCAGCTCTTCGCCGACCAGCTTGACGCTGCCGCCCACCGCATGCAGCGCGTTCTTCGGCAGCAGGCCCATCGTGGTCAGCGACGTCACCGATTTGCCGGAGCCGCTCTCGCCGACGACGCAGAGCGTCTCGCCTTTCTCGACCTTGATCGAGACGCCGTCGATGATACGCGGGCCGTTCGGGTTCTTCGTCTTGCCGACGGTGACGACGAGATTGTCGATGTCGAGGATGGTGTCGGTCATTAGGTCAGGTCTCCGCCGTCATTGCGAGGAGCGAAGCGACGAAGCAATCCAGAGTCGCGGGCGTGGCCCTGGATTGCTTCGCTTCGCTCGCAATGACGAAAAGTGAGATGATCATCTGGGCTAAGCGGTGCCGTCACTTGCCGGCCTCGCGCTGCTTCATGCGCGGGTCGAGGGCGTCGCGGGCGGCGTCGCCGATCAGGTTGATCGACAGGATCGCGATCGACAGCAGCAGGCCGGGCCAGAAGATCAGCGACGGCTTGATCTGGAAGTAGGAGCGGCCCTCGGCCATGATGTTGCCCCAGGTCGGCGTCTCCGGGCTGATGCCGGCGCCGAGGAACGACAGGATCGCCTCGGTGAGAATCGCGGCGGCGCAGATGTAGGTGCCCTGGACGATCAGCGGCGCGATCGTGTTCGGCATCAGGTGCCGCCACATGATCTTGGGCATCGACGTGCCCAATGAAATCGCGGCCTCGACATAGGGCTCCTCGCGCGCGGTCAGCACGACGGAGCGGACGAGGCGAGCGACGCGCGGGATCTCGACGATGGTGATCGCGATCATCACGGTGCCGACGCTGGCGCCGGACAGCGACACCACGGCGATGGCGAGCAGGATGCTCGGGATCGCCATCAGGCCGTCCATCACCCGCATCATGATGGCGTCGACCCAGCGGAAGAAGCCGGAGACGAGGCCGATCACCAGGCCGATCGCGATCGAGATGATCGCCGCGCCGACGCCGACCAGAAGCGAGATGCGGCCGCCATAGATCGTGCGCGACAACAGGTCGCGGCCGTAGGCGTCGGTGCCGAGCAGATATTGCGCGCTCGACGGCTTGAGCCGCTGCGCCGGCGCGAGCAGCACCGGGTCGTGCGGCGCCAGCAGCGGCGCCAGGATCGAGATGATCACGATCAGCGACAGGCACACGGTGGCCACGGCGATGATCGGGGTCGAGGTCAGAAAGCCGAACCGGGGCCCGAGTCGCGTGGTGACCGGGATCGACGGCTCAGGAGTGGTGACGATTGCCATCGGAACAGGGCCTCAGTAGCGGATGCGGGGATCGAGCAGGGTGTAGGCGAGGTCGATCAGCAGATTGACCGCGAGATAGATGAAGGAGGTCAGAAGGATCATGCCCTGGATGACCGGATAGTCGCGCGCCAGCACGGCGTCGACGGTGAGGCGGCCGATGCCCGGCAGGTTGAACACGCTCTCGGTGACCACGACGCCGGAGATCAGCAGCGCGAAGCCGGAGCCGATCACGGTGATGACGGGCACCGCCGCATTGCGCAGCGCGTGCCGCAGCAGCACCGCGATCTCGCTGACGCCCTTGGCGCGGGCGGTGCGCACGAAGTCCTCGCCGAGCACATCGAGCATCGCGGCGCGCGTCATGCGCGCGATCAGTGCGACGTAGATGAAGGACAAGGCGCAGGTCGGCAGGATGATGCGCTCGAAGAACGGGCCGAAGCCAGCGCTGAGACTCTTGAAGCCCTGGACGGGGACCCAGCGCAGGTTGATCGCGAACACCTGGATCAGGATGTAGCCGATGACGAACACCGGCACCGAGAAGCCGATCACCGAGAGCGCCATCACGAAACGATCGATCCAGGTGCCGTGCTTCCAGGCCGCGATGACGCCGAGCGGGACGGCGACGAGGATCGACAGGATGATGGTCGAGATCGCGACCGAGATCGACGGCTCGATGCGCTGTCCGATCATCTGCAGCACCGGCACCTTCGAGATCAGCGACACGCCGAGATCGCCATGCAGCAGCTGATTGATCCAGGTGAAGAACTGGATGTAGAGCGGCTCGTGCAAGCCGAGCGTGATGCGGATGCGCTCGAGCTGCTCCGGAGTCGCGTTGTCGCCGGCGAGAATCGCGGCGGGATCGCCCGGCGTCAGCCGCAGCAGGAGAAAGACGAACAGCGCCACCACGCCCATCACGGGGATGGACGCGAGGATGCGGCGAAGCAGATAACCGATCATCTTGAGAGAACCGCCTTCATGGTGCTGGGGCGACGCGCGCAACGTCGTGAGAGAGTGTGCATGTCACCGATATCCATCGCTTTCAAGGTCTCCGATGTGCGCTCGCCCGCTCCTGCGCGCAGGATGACACGGTGTTCGTGATCCGCGCGAACCATCGCATTTGCGAACAATGTCGCAGCACTTTTGCGGCGAACCTTCTCGGAAACTTTGCAAGCCGCATGCCATCATGCGCGCGCTGCGGAGTGATTGTCCACTCGCCCCGTGCAGGTCCCGGAAAATGAAACCGTGCTGCTGCGCAGCGTAGCCCGGGCGAGCGCAGCGACCGCGCCGACGAGCGGGACCCGCATGTCGCTGACGCTCATGCGGGCTGCGCGCCGTCGCGTGCCGCGATCTAGTCGAGCGTCGCGAGCAGTCCCGCCATCAGGCGGCCGCGCTCGGCGAGGCTGTCGATCTCGATGTGCTCGTTCAGAGTGTGCATGTCGGTGCCGCGCACCCCTAGGCCGTCGAGGGTTGGAATGCCGAGCGCGCCGGTGAAATTGCCATCCGAGCCGCCGCCTGCCGAGCCGTGCGGCAGCGACAGGCCGAGCTGCTCGGCGATTCCGCGCGCCTTGTCGTACAGCGCCATGGTTCCGGAATCCGGCTCCCACACCGGCCGCGTCACGCCGCGCGTCACCTTGAAGGTCACGTCGTCGGTGGTGCCGGACAGGGCGAGCATGCGCTCCACGCCGCGATCGAGATCGGCCTGCCGTTTCGCCATGCTGAGCGCTTCGCCGGTGGCGGTGGTGGCGACGCAATTGACCCACTGGCCGCCATGCACGATGCCCACCGAGAAGGTGCAGTCCTCGGTCGTCATGCCGTCGATGGCGAGGATCTGTCGCGCCATTTCCCGGATCGCGGAACGGCCCGCGCCGAGCCGTGCGCCGGCATGGCTCGGACGTCCGATCGCCTCGAGATTGAAGCGGGCGATGGCATAGCGGCCGGTCACCACGCCATTGTCCTGACGGCCCGGCTCGGGCACCAGCACGTATTTGTTGCGCTGCGCCTCGGCTTCGATGATGTCGCGGGTCGAGGGCGTGCCGACCTCCTCGTCAGGCGTGAACAGGACGGTGATCGGCAGCGGCGTCGCGATGGACGCCTTGCTCAACTGGCGGATCGCTTCCAGCGAGAGATAGTTGCCGCCTTTCATGTCGCAGATGCCGGGCCCGTAGCATCTGTTGCCCTCGCGGCGCCACAGCAGCTTGGCCAGCGTGCCGACGGGGTGAACGGTATCCATGTGGCCGGCGATCAGGATGCCCGGCTCACCCTGCCGCGGGTGCGGGAAGCGGGCGCGCACGCAGCCGGCGAAGCCCTGGCGTCCGGCGATGCGCTCGATCGTCGCACCCATGATCGCCATGTCGCGCGCGGCAAGATCCAGCATGCGCTCCACCGCGGCGGCGTCCCAGGTCGGACTTTCGCATTCGACCCAGCCGCGCAAGCCCTGCAGCATGATGTCGGTATCGAAGGGAAGATGGGCTGGATTCATTTGTGCTCTCTCAAGGCTTTGTCGCGATCTCATGACACGAGACGGAGTTGCGCACGCCTTGTAAAGCGAAAGCTATGCAGACGTTAACGGCATTCTCAGCCCAGGGCCGCATGCGCTGAATGCGGATTGACGCGAAAGGCGACCTCTGCAACTGTCGAAAGCTCGCGACTTACAGCATGTTAGTTCGCACAAGGATTGATCTGCACGCCCAACGAATGGTCTGGATCTGATCAGTTTCAGGTCAAACCATCCACTCAGGAGACCTCGTAATGTTCCACAGCCCGCGCTGGAAACGTCTGACGCTCGCGACGAGCCTCGCCGTTTCCATGCTTTCGCTCTCGACGGCGCTGAGCACCCAGGCCATCGCAGCCGGCAAGAAGACGATCACGGCGGTGATGCATTCGGATCTGCGCGTCATCGATCCCGGATTCACGACGGCCTACATCACCCGTGACCATGGCTACATGGTCTACGACACGCTGCTGGCGACCGATTCGAATTTCAAGGTCCAGCCGCAGATGGCGGATTGGAAGATCTCCGACGACAAGCTGACCTACACCTTCACCCTGCGCGACGGCCTGAAATGGCATGACGGCACGCCGGTGACCGCCGAGGACTGCGTCGCCTCGCTGAAGCGCTGGGGCCGCAACGACGGCATGGGCCAGAAGCTGATGGACTTCACGGCGAGCCTTGAGGCTGCGGATGCCAAGACCATCGTGCTCAAGTTGAAGGAGCCCTATGGACTCGTCCTGGAGTCGATCGCCAAGCCGTCCTCGCTGGTGCCGTTCATGATGCCGAAGCGTCTCGCCGAGACGCCGGCGGGCCAGCAGATTCCCGAGCAGATCGGCTCGGGCCCGTTCAAATTCGTCAAGGCGGAATTCCAGCCGGGCGTGAAGGCGGTGTACGAGAAGAACACCGACTACGTGCCGCGCAAGGAGCCGGCGAGCTGGACGTCCGGCGGCAAGGTGGTGAAGGTCGACCGCGTCGAGTGGATCACGATGCCCGATGCGCAGACCGCGGTGAACGCGCTGCAGTCAGGCGACATCGACTTCATGGAGAACCTTCCCTACGACATGCTGCCGGTGCTGGAGGCGAACTCCGAGCTCAAGATCGACGTGCTGAACAAGTTCGGCTTCCAGACGCTCGGCCGCATGAACTTCCTCAACCCGCCGTTCGACAACGTGAAGGTGCGCCGCGCGGCCTTCCTCGCGCTGAACCAGAAGGACGTGCTCGACGCGCTGGTCGGCAATGAGAAGTATCAGAAGATCTGCGGCGCCGTGTTCGTGTGCGGCACGCCGCTCGAGACCGACGTCGGCGCCGAGACGCTGATCAAGGGCAACGGCATGGCGGAAGCCAAGAAGGCGCTTGCCGAGTCCGGCTATGACGGCACGCCGATCGCGATCATGGCGCCGGGCGACGTCACCACCCTGAAGGCGCAGCCCGTGGTGGCGGCGCAACTGTTGCGCGAGGCCGGTTTCAAGGTCGACCTGCAGGCCACAGACTGGCAGACCGTGGTGACGCGGCGCGCCAGCCAGAAACCTGTGAAGGAGGGCGGCTGGAACATGTTCTTCACCAACTGGGTCGGCGCCGACGTCGCCAATCCCGTGGTGAACGTCTCGGTCGGCGGCCGTGGCACAAAGGGCGGCTGGTTCGGCTGGGCCGAGGATGCCGAGATCGAGAAGCTGCGCGACGCCTATGCGCGATCGTCCTCGCTCGACGAGCAGAAGAAGATCGCCACCGAGATCCAGAAGCTGAACTACGAGAAGGTGATCTACATCCCGCTCGGCCAGTATCTGGTACCGAGCGGCTGGCGCAAGTCGCTGAGCGGCGTGCTCGACGGCCCGGCGACGCCGCTGTTCTGGAACGTCGACAAGAGCGAGTAGGCGGCGAACGCACTCGTGATGCAAACAAAGACGCGGCGAAGTGGAAACTTCGCCGCGTCTCTTTTTTGTTCCCGCATTCGCCTGTGCGTGAGCGCCCTTCAGCAGTGCGGATCGCGCACCGCTTCGAGACCCTCGACCATCAAGGGCGGGCTGATCTGATCCTGGGACGGGTTCTTCTCGGTGCGGATCGGCATGGCCGGACGTCGGCTGTCCCGCGGTTTGGTGACTTCATTCGGCATCATCAGGCTCCTTGCTGCTGCGCATAACAGACCGGGAGCCGCCGAGTTCCAGATGGCGGGACGTGATCGACGCAATTGCGATATGTGCATCCGCGTGATGCGGCGACCCATGCGCCCATGGCGATTGACCTGCGAGGGAACTGCTGCAAGTCTCCTCGCCGAGACTGTTTGCTGAAGCGTTTGCAGACGCGACGCAGGACGCCTCGTCAGGCCTTGATCGGTGTCAGGGCCCCCGGATGGAAGCTCACGCCAAGAGAGATCGCATGTCACATACTCCGCGCCGGACCGCATCCGCGCTCGTTTCATGGTTCGTCGCTTCGGTCATGGCCGTGTCGATGGCGGGCGTCACGACCGAGGCCTTCGCCGGCAAGAAGACGATCACGGCGGTGATGCATTCGGACCTGCGCGTGATCGATCCCGTGTTCACGCCGGCCTACATCACACGCGACCACGGCTACATGGTGTACGACACCCTGCTCGGGACGGACGCCAAGTTTCAGGTCCAGCCGCAGATGGCGGACTGGAAGGTCTCCGACGACAAGCTGACCTACACCTTCACCCTGCGCGACGGCCTGAAGTGGCACGACGGCACTGATGTCACCGCCGAGGACTGCGTCGCCTCGCTGAGGCGCTGGAGCCGCAACGACAGCATGGGCCAGAAGCTGATGGAGGCGACCGCCTCGCTCGAGGCCACCGACGCCAAGACCATCACCTTGAAGCTGAAGCAGCCGTACGGCCTGGTGCTGGAGTCCATCGGCAAGCCGTCGTCCTACGTACCGTTCATGATGCCGAAGCGTCTCGCCGAGACGCCCGCGAACCAGCAGATCTCGGAGCAGATCGGCTCCGGACCGTTCAAGTTCGTCAAGGCGGAATTCCAGCCGGGCGTGAAGGCGGTCTATGAGAAGAACACCGACTACGTGCCGCGCAAGGAGCCGCCGAGCTGGACGGCCGGCGGCAAGGTGGTGAAGGTCGATCGCGTCGAGTGGGTCTCGATGCCCGATGCGCAGACGGCCGTCAACGCGCTGCAGGCCGGTGACATCGACTTCATGGAATTCCCGCCGCTCGACCTCGAGCCGGTGCTCGCCGGCAATCCCGATCTGTCGATGAACGTGCTGAACAAGTTCGGCTACCAGACCCTGGGACGCATGAACTTCCTGTTTCCGCCGTTCGACAACGTGAAGATCCGCCGTGCGGCCTTCCTGGCGCTGAACCAGAAGGACGTGCTCGACGCGCTGGTCGGCAACGCCAAGTACTACACGATCTGCGGCGCCGTGTTCGGCTGCGGCACGCCGCTCGAATCCGACGTCGGCTCGGAGACGCTGGTGAAGGGCAACGGCATGGAGCAGGCCAAGAAGCTGCTGGCCGAGGCCGGCTATGACGGCACGCCCATCGTGATCCTCGCGCCGGGCGATGCGATCACCCTGAAGGCGCAGCCGGTGGTCGCTGCGCAGCTCCTGCGCGCCGCCGGGTTCAAGGTCGATCTGCAGACGACGGACTGGCAGACCGTGGTGACGCGGCGTGCCAGCCAGAAGTCGCCGAAGGAGGGCGGCTGGAACATGTTCTTCACCAACTCGGTGATCGCCGACTCCGGCAATCCGATCGGCAGCACCTTCGTCGGCGCGCGCGGCCAGAAGAGCCCGTTCGGCTGGCCCGACGATCCCAAGATGGAGGAGCTGCGCGACGCCTTCGCCAAGGCCACCAAGCCGGAGGACCAGAAGCGGATCGCCGCCCAGATTCAGCAGGAGGTCTACGATCAGGTGATCTACGTGCCGCTCGGCCAATGGTTCATGCCGAGCGCCTGGCGCAAGTCGATCACCGGCGTGCTGGAAGGGCAGGCCGTGCCGGTGTTCTGGAACGTCGAGAAGAGCGAGTAGCGGAGGTCGTGTAGCCCGCATGAGCGCAGCGACATGCGGGTTCGCCACCGCCGTGCGTGAGATGCGTAGCCCGGATGTCGCTGCGCTCATCCGGGCTACGCATCTCACGCGGAACGACGATCTTCAATCACGCCTTGATCTGGTCCAGCGCCGCCAGCACCTCGCTGGATGCGACCTCGACCCGGCCGATCTCATTGAGCGCTTCCTCGATGTGCCCTGAGCTGAACAGCCGCGCCGCTTCCTTGCCGTGGCGGTGCACCGCCTCGTGCGGGCGCTCGAGGTTGCGGAATGCCGGATCCCCGGCCAAACGCCGACCGCCTTCGCCATAGTACCATTTGCCGAGCCGGCACGTGTGATGATCGGAGAGCTCGTCGGCGCGCAGTTGCAGCCGGCCGACCGACATGTCGACCAGCCGCTTTTTCCAGATCACGTGGTCGGCCTTGGCCAGTCTCACCACCTGGTGGTCCAGCGAAAGCTTGGCGATCTCGCCCAGCATCTTGCCGACCTTCGCGTCCGTATTGCCCATGGTGTCCGCGAGCGACATCACCTCGTTGGCATTGGCGGTCGCGAGATCGGCGATGACGGTGATGCCCTGTGCGACCTCGTCGGTCGCGGCGGACTGCTCGGCGAGAATGCCGGAGATTTCGTCCATCTTGGTGCTGACCACCGCGGTCCGGGTGCCGGCCTGATCGATCGCCTGCGCCAGATCGTCCATCTCGGACATGCCGACCTCGACCGCCTTGGCGCCGCCGGCCATGGCCTCGACGATGCCGCTCATCTCGCCCTGCAGCCGCTCGATGCGGCCCTTGATGTCCTCCGTCGCCTTGGTCGTCTGCTGCGACAGGTTCTTGACCTCGGCCGCAACGACGGCGAAGCCGCGTCCGAACTCGCCGGCGCGCGCCGCCTCGATGGTGGCATTGAGCGCCAGCAGGTTGGTCTGGTTGGCGATCGCGTCGATGGTGCCGACGATGGATCCGATCTCGGCGGAGGCGGCGCTGAGATCGGCGATCTTTGCCGAGGTGTCGCGCACGGAGCTGGCGATGCCGTTCATCGTCTGCAACGTCCGCCGCACCGCGGTCACGCTGTCCTCGACGGCCTGGCGGGTCGCGGCGGCCTCGGCTGCAGCCTGGGTCGACGTCGCCCGGATGGTGTGCACGGAGGCCTGCATCTCCACCGAGGCCGAAGCGAGGCTCTGGCAGCGCTCGGATTGATTGTTGGAGGCGCCGATCAGGCGCGCCGCGCTGATCGAGGCTTCGTTGCTGTTGATGCAGAGGTCGACGATGGAATCCAGGTCCTGGGAGGCGCGGGTGGCCAGCGCGATGCCCAGGCGATGGATGGCCTCGATCAGTTGCGGCTTGAGCCTGGCACGTAGCGCGGCAGCGTCGACATCAGCGACATCGCGGTTGAGCCTGCCGTCCGCCCAGTCGCCCAGGCACCGCGCCAGCGTGTTCTGGAAGGCGTCGTGTGCGTCCGTGTCGGGGGCGGGCGGGGCATCCGACGGTTCGTTCTTTCGGCTGCGGAATCCCAGCATCGTGCCTCTCATTGATGGCGAGCCCCGGCTGGCCTCGGAACGTCGCACGCAGGTGATCGACTCGGAACGCCGGCAGCCGTTGGTTCCACCGTGGTTCGGTTGTGGTTAACGGCGGGTTTCTCCCTGCAACCGGCGGTGGCGAGATCTGCTGGATCAGACTCTCGTGTTCCGCGTCGAGCCGGCATCCTTGACAGTTTGGTAAGTATTGGCTTACAGTAAGTCATGACTTACGAAGTGGCGCTGAACGTTTTGGCGGACCCGACGCGGCGGGAGGTGTTCGAGCGGCTGCGCGGCGGGCCGCGCCCGGTCCACGCGATTGCGGCGGGAATGCCGGTGTCGCGGCCGGCCGTCTCGCAGCATCTGAAGGTGCTGAAGGATGCCGGCCTGGTCGAGGAACGCAGCGAGGGGGTGCGGCGCATCTACGCTTTGCGCCGTGAGGGGTTGGCCGAGCTGCGCGACTGGCTCGACAGCTTCTGGGACGACGCGCTGCTCGCCTTCAAGATCGAGGCGGAGCGCACGCATCGGCAGACGAAAGGGAGGATCGATGAGTGAGGGTGCCGTGATTGCGCCGGTCCGGAAGCTTGTCCATGTCCGGGCGCCGATCGATCATGCCTTCGACGTGTTCACGCGCGGCCTGACGCGCTGGTGGCCGCATACGCATGGGGTCGGCCGCAAGCCGATCGAGAAGGTGCTGCTGGAGCCGAAGCTCGGCGGCCACTGGCTCGAGATCGCCGAGGACGGCACGGCGACCACGGTCGCGACGATCACGCTGTGGGAGCCGCCGCATCGCTTCATCATGCTGTGGCAGGTCGATGCGCAGTGGAAGCCGGATGCCGCGATGCGCTCGGAGGTCGACGTGCAGTTCGTGGCCGAGGGCCCGGACGCGACCCGGGTCGAACTGCTGCACCACAAGTTCGAAACCATGGGCAGCGAGGCCGGCGCGTCGATGCGGCGGGATGTCGACGGCGGCTGGCCGGGGCTGCTGCAGCGTTTCCTGGCCGAGGCCGAGCGGCCGCCGGCGTCATCATGAGAAGTTCATCATAAGCGTGGGGAGATCGTGATGTCCGAGTTCGTCGTCCATTCCGTGCCGGGAAGCCCGTTCGGGCGCAGCGTGTTGATTGCGCTGGAGGAGAAAGGCGTTCCGTATCGGCTCGCGGCGATGGCGCCGGGTGACTCCAAGGGGGCGGCGCATCTGGCGCGTCATCCCTTCGGGCGCGTGCCGGCGCTCGCGCATGACGGCTTCGCGTTGTACGAGACCCAGGCGATCCTGCGCTATCTCGACCGCGTGCTGCCCGAGCCGGCCCTGACGCCCGCGGATGTCCGGCAGGCCGCGCGCATGGACCAAGTGATGAACATCAGCGACTGGTACCTGTTCCAGGGCGTGTGCAACGTCATCCTCTTCCAGCGCATCATCGGCCCGCAATTCTTCGGCACGACCACCGACGAGGCTGCGATCGCGCGCGCGATGCCGCAGGCGAGAGCCGTCATCGCGGAGTTGTCGCGGCTGCTCGGCGAGCAGCCATTCATGGTCGGCGATCATCTGTCGCTGGCCGATCTGCAGGCCGCGCCGCAGGCGAGCTTCCTGTCGCTGACGCCGGAATGGGCGGAGCTGACCGCCGGCCATCCCAATCTCGTCGCGTGGATCGAGCGGCTGGAGGCGCGGCCGAGCTTCAAGTCCACCACCATGGCGGAGCTGACGGCGCGAGCGCAGGCGGCGTAGGCCAAGCGGCGTCGATCATGCTTCGGGTGTCGCGCTGCGACGGCCGTCGGGACGGATGGGCGACTTTCAGCCGCATGATTAATCCAGGTTATATCGCTGCGGACCGGTTCCATTTTAGCTGCGACGCAGGTCGAAGGCTTCGGCATCCGCCGCCCCCGATCGACCGCCACAGCGTCCCGATGACCGGATGACGAATCCGGGTCGGCGGGACGGAAGCGCGCGCACCCCTTGATGCTGCGATCAGAACCCGATCTCGCCGGCTGCTGCGTCTCCTGCACCCACGTCGATTCCGGATTCTGTGCCGCGCTGTTCAGGGCCTGCCGGGCGCAGTCGGCGCTGCCGCGGCTCAATCAGCAGTTCTTCAGCGTCCGGGCCGGCCAGCAGATCAAATGCCAGAGCGAGGCGCGCGACGACGTGCTCGTGCTCTGCAGCGGCTGGGCATTCCGTTACATCCAGTTGTCGGATGGCGGCCGCCAGATCCTGCGCTTCCTGCTGCCGGGCGACATCTTCTCGCCGGCGGCGATCTTCGCCAAAGGCATGAGCTTTTCGGCCAAGGCCTTGACCCAGGTCCAGGTCAGCCGGCTCGATGGCGAGGAGGTCCGCAAGCAGTGCCGTGCCGACGAGCTGGTCATGATGGAGGTGTTCCGCTCGCTCGGCGACAACGGTCGAGCCTCCTACGAGCTCATCACCGTGCTCGGCCAGCGTCCGGCCGAGCGCCGGATCGCGCATCTGCTGCTCAGCCTGATGCGGCGGGTCGCGGTGGACGGCGTGGTCCAGCACCACCGCTATCCGTTTCCCTTGAAGCAGCAGCACATCGCCGACGCCGTCGGCGTGACCTCGGTCCATGTCAGCCGCGTGCTCGCGCTGTTTCGCGATCGCAAGATCCTGACGATCGCGGAGGGCAGGCTGGAGGTCACCGATCTCGCCGAGCTGGAGCGGCTGGCGGCGCTGAACTGAGCCGGGCAGGGCAGTCGAGCGAGGCGTGCACAGGGCTGGTGCGGACGGTGGGACTCGAACCCACACGACGTTGCCATCGAGGGATTTTAAGTCCCTTGCGTCTACCGATTCCGCCACGTCCGCGCTTTGATCTTGGAGACCTGACGCATCATCCGGCGACGCCGGACGAGTTGCACTTTGACTCCAAAGCTCATCCTCTGCTTAAGCCAGCGCGAGCGCCTTGGTAAAGCCTCAATCCGGCCGTCACCAGCTGCTTTGAGATTGCCTTCGCGCTGAAGCGCTTTGTCAGGTCTGGGATCATCTGGTGCAAGACATGGACGAAGCGGCCGTTGTAAGGCACGGACCCATCACGAGAAAACGATTCGGATCCGCGTGCCTTGCGGACCAGTCGTTGAGCGAGGTGAGCGTGACGAATCCGAAGACCATCGCAGAGGCGAATGCTGCCGCCGTTCGGGCCGATGTCCGCGACCGATCGGCCCAAGATCGAGCCCAAGATCGACCCCATGGCTCGCGGCCGCTGCACGATCGGGGCTGCATGACCAGCGATCGGCTTCGCGTCGCGCTGGCCGCGGGACTGCTCGGGGTGGGATCGCTGCTGTCGGGCTGCGCCGGCATGAGCGACAGTGTGTCGACCGCCTTCGCGGATCCGGCCAAGTACGAGCTCTATGACTGCAAGCAGCTCGAGGCCGAGCGCAAGGCGCTCGCCGGGCGCGCGGCCGAGCTGCAGGGCCTGATGGCCAAGGCGGAGACCGGAGCCGGCGGCGCGGTGGTGGCCGAGGTCGCCTATCGCAACGACTATATCGCGATCCGAGGCCAGACCCAGTTCGCCGAAGAGGCCTGGCGCCGCAACAAGTGCCAGGAAACTCCGGCGCCGCAGCCGGCGGCCGCCAAGCCTGGGAGGCCGGTCAAGCCGGCGGCGCGCCCCGCGCGGCCGATGGCCTCCGGTGCGGGCACGCCGTCGACCCTGCCGCGGGATGGCTCGGTCTACTGAGACGGCGCTCTCCGCCTACGGCCGCCAGTCGTAGATCCAGCTCTGCCGCGCCGACAGGCGCTGCGGGCCGAGCGCCTTGATGCTGAGATCGCGGGCCAGCGCCAGCGGTCCGGTCATGTGATAGAGCCGGCCCTGGTTGCGCGCGGTGCGCTGCACCTGGCCGACGCGCGGGCGGCGCAGCTTGGCGTAGCGTTTCAGCGCAGCCGGGATCGCGCCGGGACCGTCCGGGCGCGCCTCGCTCAGGCTCTTGGCCAGCACCACCGCATCCTCGATCGCCATTCCCGCGCCTTGCGCCGCAAACGGCAGCATGGCGTGCGCGGCGTCGCCGAGCAGCGCGACGCTGCCCTCGGTCCATTCGATGCCTTCGGGGACGCCGAACAGCGCCCATTTGCGCCAGCCGTCGACCGCATTGAGCAGCAGCCGCGACGTCGCCGGCCAGCGCGGCGGCGCGAACGCCGCCTTCAGCTCGCCCGGATCGCCCTCCGTGCTCCAGCCCGGCCGGTTCCAGGTGCCCGGTACCACCGCAACCACATTGACCTGCCGGCCAGCCGAGATCGGATAGGCGACGAGATGGGCCGCGGGACCCATCCAGAGCTGCACCCGCGCGGCGGTCAGTTCGCGCGGCAATTGCCGGGCGTCGAGCGTGCCGCGCCAGGCGATCAGGCCGGAGAACTCGGCGCGGACCTGCGGAAACAGATGGTGCCGGACCGTCGACCACACGCCGTCGGCGCCGATCAGCGCCAGCGCCACGTCCTGGCGGCGCTCATTGCCGCGGCGATGCACCACGGTGAGGCCCTTGGCGTGGGCGACGACGTCCTCGAACTGGCAGCCGAGCCGCAGCTCGACGTCCGGATGCGCCATCACCTCCGCGGCCAGCGCCGCCTGCAGGTCGGCGCGGTGGATCACCCAATAGGGCGCGCCCGCTGCCTGGCTCGCGGCCTCGCCGAGCGGCAGGCGGGCGATCTCGCCGCCGGCCCGCGCGCTCATGATGCTGACGGCGTCCGGCACCACCGCGCGCGCGGTCAGCCGCGGCCCGAGGCCGAGGTCGAGCAGGATCCGGCTGGCATTGGGCGACAGCTGCAGGCCGGCGCCGACCTCCTCGAGCCGTTCGGCCTTCTCCAGCACGACGACGCGGAAGCCCTTGGTGGCGAGCGCGAGCGCGGCCGTCAGGCCGCCGATCCCGGCTCCCGCCACATAGACGGTACGCGATGCCACGACACGCCGATCAGGCGACGTCCTTCAGCACGCATTCCGGGGGCCGCGCCTCGCCGGCGGCGAGGTCCGGCGCATAGCGGTACAGCGTCGAGCAATACGGGCAGATGATCTCCTTGTCGTTGCCGAGATCGAGGAACACGTGCGGATGATCGAACGGCGGATTGGCGCCCACGCACATGAACTCATGCGAGCCGATCTCGATGACGGGGACACCGGCATCGTTGTTGAAATGCGGGACGATGTTATCGGCCATCGGTATTACCTCGCGTGGCAACGGGAGCGTATGCGGTCAGCACGACGGAACAGGACGGGACTGAGGTCGCACGGCCGCACGCGTCGAAAACGGCGCGACCATACTGAGCCTTGATGCCAATTCCTAGTGCTGGGAACCCGCGTTTGATGCAACGCACGCCGTTATGTTGTGGCTTGTGGATTCGACACAAACTCAGGGCCGCCGAGAAGCCCTTCTTTCGTCGAGGCCGTTGTGTCAGGCATGGAAATTACTATGTCTCTTCGCATCGACCCCGCGAAAACGTGAAGGCGGCGTGATCTCGAAGCGAATCAAGCTGGGACTCAGTCTGGCGCTGGCCGGGCTTGCCGTCAGCGCCGCGGTCGGCGCTGCGATATGGCCGCACGCCTATGGGGCCGGAGCCATCGTCGCTGCGCAGGATGATCCGGCGAGGCTGTCGGAGCTTCAGGTCGCCTCCGTACTGCAGACCGATCCGGCGCGCATCACCAGCGGCATCAAGGATGCGCTCGAAGCCGGCGATCCCGATCTCGCCGAGAGCTTCGTTGCGCTCGCGCGGGATCATCAGGTGACACTCGATGACGCGCTGGTGCAGCGCGTGAGCGATGCGGCGGCCGCCGAGAAGGCACCGACCAGCGTCGCCAAGCGGTTCGCGACCGGGCTCGTCACCGGCCAGGCCGACGACGTCGCGAGCTTGTCCGGCACCGTGGCTGGCGACCTCTTCGTGTTCGGCGACATCCGCGACGCGGTGCGCGAAGGCAAGCATCTGGTGATGGGCGAGGAGACCGACCGCCTGGTGCTGGGCCTGGCCACGGCCGGCCTTGCCGTCACTGCCGCGACCTATGCCTCGGCAGGCACTGCCGCGCCGGTGCGGGCCGGGCTGACGCTGGTGAAGGATGCGCGAAAGGTCGGCCGGCTCGGCGAGGGGCTCGCCGCCTGGGCCGGACGCTCGGCGCGGGATGTGGTCGATGCGCCGCTGTTGCAGCAGGCGGTGGCCTCGGGCTCGGTGCTTCGTCCTGGCCAGACCGCGACCGCGATCCGCGCGGCGTTCCGCGCCGAGAAGGCCGGCGCGCTGGTGCGGCTCGCCAAGGATGTCGGCCGCATCACTGAGAAGGCCGGCACGCGCGGCGCACTGGATTCGCTCAAGCTCGCCGAAGGGCCGAAGGACATCGCCCGCGCGGCGCGGCTCGCCGAGGCCAAGGGCGGCCAGACGCGCGCGATCCTGAAGCTGCTCGGCCGCGGCGCGCTGCTGCTGACCGCGGGGGCATTCAATCTCGCGCTCTGGCTGTTCGGCGCGCTGATGACGCTGCTCAGCTTCGTCGCATCGCTGAAGGCGATGACCGAGCGGGCCACCCAGGCCTGGCTCGACCGGAGCCGGCGGCGCCGCCTGCGCCGGATGCAGGCCGCGTCCGCCGCTCCCGAACTGGCCGCAACCGCGTCCTGCGGCTAGAGCATGATCCGGAAAAGTGGAAGCCGGTTTTCCGAAAAGATCATGCTCAAACAAAGGGATAAGATCATGATGCGATTCCGTGGAATCGCATCATGATCTAGACTTCGTCCGACCAGCTTCACTCCAGCGTTCCGGGATTCGCGACCGATGCCGAGCTTTCACAACGGCGCCGTTGAAATTGCCTTCATCGATGAGGGGGAGGGCGATCCGATCGTGCTCGTCCATGGCTTTGCGTCGAGCAAGAACGTCAACTGGGTCTACCCGGCCTGGACCTCCGAGCTGCGCAAGGACGGCCGCCGAGTGATCGCGCTCGACAATCGCGGCCATGGCGATTCGGGCAAGCTGTACGACCCCGCGCTGTATTCGATCGCGGCGATGGCGAGCGACGTCACGGCGCTGATGGATCATCTCGGCCTCGCCAGCGCCGACGTGATGGGCTACTCGCTCGGCGGCCGCATCGCCGCACATATCGCGCTGACCGCGCCCGAGCGGCTGCGTTCGGCGATCTTCGGTGGCATCGGCATGGCGATGATCGAAGGCGGCGGTCCCGGCGAGAACGTCGCCGTCGCGCTCGAGGCGCCGTCGATCGACGACGTGACCGATCCCGTGGGCCGCACCTTCCGCGCCTTCGCCGACCAGACCCGCTCCGACCGCCTGGCGCTGGCCGCCTGCATGCGCGGCTCGCGCGGCCTGATCTCGCGCGAGGACGCCGGCCGCATCGCGGTGCCGGTGCTGGTGGCGGTCGGCACCACCGACGAGGTGTCGGGCTCGGGTCCGGCGCTCGGCGCGCTCATCCCCGGTGCCGAAGTGCTCGACATCCCCAGTCGCGATCACATGCGCGCTGTCGGCGACAAGGTCTACAAGGCCGGGGTCGTCGACTTCCTGTCACGGCGCTGAAGCCGTAGCCCGGGCGAGCGCAGCGACCCCGGGTTTTCCGAGCGGCGCGTGTGAACCCGCATGTCGCTCCCGCCTTCGCCCTCTGGGCTCGGCTGCCGCTCAAGCGGGCTACGGGAGGCGTTCCGCCGAGCCGTCCACGCGCTCGCCGCTGAACCACCTTGCCGCGGCGATCAGCGCGGTGAAGGTGGCGATCCACACCATCCGCGCGCCGTAGCGGTCGTGCGGGCCGGAGATGACACCGCAGATCAGGGCATTGCCCAGCAGCGCCAGGGTCACGGTGCTGGCGAGCAAAGCCACATCGTCGCGCCGCCGGCGCCAGATCGCGTGCGCCGCGATCGCCGCCGCCGCCAGCATCGAGGCCAGCGCGACCGGCACGTGCAGCCAGTTGACGTCGGCGAAATTGATGTCCCAATGCTGCTGGTGTGCGGCGCGCATCTTCTTGAGCTGCGAGGGGACGTAGCGCTCGATGATGCCATAGGTATGCGGCAGCCAGCCATTGGTGCCTTCGCCGGTCGCCACATGCATCAACTGCTCGGCGGTGGCGACCGCGGCGGCCCTGGCCTGCCACAGCGGGTAGGCCGCGAGCGACCGCTTCACGATGAAGCCCATCTCGTCGTTCATGCCCTCGAAGCGGCCGAGCTTGTTGAACATGCTGTTGCCCCAGAGGAAGTCGTCGGCGGTGGGCGGCAGCTCGTTGCGATAGGGGCAGAGCTTCAGCTTCTCGCGGGCGCAATGGTCCTTCAGATATTGCGCCACGATGCCGTCCTGGAGCATGCGGCCGAAGGCGACCCCGGTGCCGCCCGGCGTCCACGCGAACTGGCCGGACAGGGCAAAGTTGGCTGCGAGCAGCATCGCCGCACCCGCGACGATCGTCATGCTGGCCTGGACCAGGCCGGAGAGCGCGATCTGCCGGCGCAGCCAGGGATAGCCGATCCAGCCGGCGCAGCACAGGCCGAACAGCACGCCGAGCGTGGCGCTGTGGGTGGCGGAGGCGAAGGCCACGAAGCCGAACAGCGCGCATCTTTCCAGCATGGAGATCCGGCGTGCGTGCGCGACCATGATGTAGAGCGCCAGCACCGACAGGCCGGCGAAGATGTCGGTCAGCAGCATGCTGGCGAGCCAGGGCAGGGCGGTGGTCAGGATCAGCAGCAGGCCGATCCAGAGCAGGCGCAGCGGCTGGGCCAGCCCCAGCACGCGCAAGGTGAGCTGCAGGATCCAGAGCGTCGCCAGCGCCTGCAGGCCGAGATTGAGCCAGAAGCTCGAGCCCTCGCCAAAATGCAGATAGAGCCCGAACACGGTCGAGCGGCTCGGCACCAGATAGCCTTCGTACCAGCGCGCGAGATAGCCGCCGGTGTCCCACTGCAGCAGCGGGTAGCCGTTCCACAGCGCCGGCGCGACGAGGAAGAGCGGGATGACGATGACGGGGAGCCAGGCCAATCCGGCCTCGGTTGCGCGTTCGTCCAGGATCTGAGTGTTACTGATACCCGTGTCCCCCGATCAGGAGCACCGTGGCCGAAATATGGTCAGGGCGATATTCACTAGTAGACGCAGAGCGATGGATGGTAAAGCCGCTCCCGTGATCGAACGGGGGAATGGCCGGCCTTCTGTCCCCGGGTGGTTCCTTTTTGCCGCAGCCGCCGGTATCCGTCCCTTCCGCCCTCCCGCAGAGTACCCCAGGTGCCGGAACCGATTGCTACCCCCGAGGCCCACCTTGATTTCGGGTTCCTGCTGCCCACTTTGAACCGACGCGGTGCCGAATGGCATGGCGGCGCAACCGGGACGTCATCGGCGGGACGTAAAATGTCTCAATCCCGTGTTTTCTGGGAGGCAGGCTGGCTGGAATGGATCGCCGGCCTCGCGCCTCCTGCAGAGGACATCGTTCCATGCGCCGTGCTATAAGCCCCGCCCACTGAAACTGCGAGAAGCAGCCATGGCTATGCATCAGACCAATCCGCAGCAGGGCAGCAAGCTGGCGACGCTTGATCCGATCTGGGATCGGATCCGCCACGAGGCAGAAGAGATCGTGCGCCGCGAGCCCGAGCTCGCGACCTTCATCTATTCAACCGTCCTGCACCACGGCCGGCTCGAGGATTCGGTCGTGCACCGCGTCGCCGACCGTCTCGATCATTCCGCGCTGTCGGGCGACCTGATCCGCCAGACCTTCAACGACGCGCTGCGCGCCGAGCCGGACCTCGGCCATGCGTTCCGCGCCGATCTCGTCGCCGTCTACGATCGCGATCCCGCCACCTCGCGCTTCATCGATCCGCTGCTCTACTTCAAGGGCTTCCACGCGCTGCAGACGCACCGGCTGGCGCATTGGCTGTTTCGCAACAGCCGCAAGGATTTCGCGTTCTATCTGCAGAGCCGCTCCTCGGCCGTGTTCCAGACCGACATCAATCCGGCGGCGCGCATCGGCCGCGGCATCTTCCTCGATCACGCCACCGGCTTCGTCTGCGGCGAGACGGCCATCATCGAGGACAACGTTTCGATTCTGCATGGCGTGACGCTCGGCGGCACCGGCAAGGAGAACGAGGATCGGCACCCCAAGATTCGTCATGGCGTGCTGATCGGCGCCGGCGCCAAGGTGCTCGGCAACATCGAGGTCGGTCATTGCGCGCGCATTGCCGCCGGCTCGGTCGTCGTGAAGCCGGTGCCGAACAACGTCACCGTCGCAGGCGTGCCGGCGAAGATCGTCGGCGAGGCCGGTTGTGCGGAGCCGTCGCGCACCATGGATCAGATGATCAACGCGATCGGGATCTGAGCCGCGAGCGCCTCCGTCGACAGCGAAGTCAAGACCTTCTCATCCAGGGAAATTCGTGCCAACACATCGGCGTCTGTGGATTTGACGATCCGCCGTTTGTCTTGAGTTTGTCTTGGCGGAATGAATGTGAGATCCACGGCGTCCCTTTCAGTGCGTTCGACATCGCCGCTCGTCTTGCCTCGATCCTTGGGCCGGCATGTCGAATTCATAAGGACACGGACGTTCGCGCTGTAGCGTCCGCATCATCTGCAAACCTCGCTGTCGATTGGAGATCACCGTGGACGTTCAGGAAGTCAGGAAGCTCGACGCGTATCTGAAGCGCGTGTTCGGCAATCCCAAGATCCGTGTGGTGCCGCGGCCGAAGAAGGAAGACTCCGCCGAAGTCTATATCGGCGAAGAGTTCATCGGCGTTCTGTTCGTCGACGACGAGGACGACGACCGCTCGTTCCAATTCCAGATGGCGATCCTGGAAGACGATCTGGTGGAGTAGATCCTCTCGCCACGCTTGAGAATGCACGATCAGGCGCGGTGCCAGTGAATGCGCCCTCTCCCCTTGTGGGAGAGGGCGACGCCGGCCTATCAATGGGCTCGCTTGAGGGGTCTCTCTCCGCCAGCGGCGCTCGTCGCGAGATACCCCTCACCCAAGTGCGTTTGCCGCTCGGTCCTCCATGCCGTCTCCCACAAGGGGAGAGGGCGCATTCACGAGAACCTCGCCAAGGTGTCGACGCTCATCCGCCGACCGTCAACTCCCTGGGGGGAGCGTGTGAGTAAGTAGAACGGCGCGCATCGCGTAGCCCGCATGAGCGTAAGCGACATGCGGGGTCACACGTTGTGCCGGAGAACCCGGATGTCGCTGCGCTCATCCGGGCTACGACCAACTACTTCACCGCATGCATCTGCGCCGTCAGCCGCTCCATGGCCGCGGCGACGTCCTGCCACTGTGACAGCCAGCCGCGCGGAAACCTGAAGGTCAGATCCGCGCCTTCGACGCGGCGTTCGCTGAGGCACATGCCCGGCGTGGCGGCATCACGCGTGCAGCGGGCGACCAGCACAGGCTGCTCGGCCGTGAACAGATCCTCCATGTCGTACGCTGTGCCCGCGCGGAAGCTTCGCATGCTCAATCCGTCCTGCACCGGCACGGCAGCCGGATTGAGATAGCGCGGATAGATCGTCTTCAGTCGCGTCTCCGGCGACATCGCGTCGTGATGTGCCGATATCGAGACGAAGATGCGATCGATCGGGTGCGGCGCCTGGTCGATCTGGTCGGCGCTGACGTGATGCAGCGCCTCGGGCGGGGTGAGCGAGGGATATTCGAAGCCGAGATCGACGCGCTCCTGCGGCCCCGTATGGCGCTGGATCTTCACCCGGATGGCGGCCGCCGGCACGTTGAACACGGTGCCGCCGATGCTGACCGGCAGGCGTTCGGGCCCCTTGAAGGTGCTGGCGCGCCAGGTGGGCCAGAGCAGGTAGGCGACGAGGGCGACTGCGGCCGCCGTCAGCACGCAGCCCAGGATGATCGGCACGGCGTGGCCATGTCCGTTCGAAGGGCGGGCACTGCGGACCGAAAACATCGTCATGGCGGGCAGGGGATCTCAAGGACCGAATCAGCGCCGACTATGCCACGGCGATGCGGCATTCTGCAGAAACTTACCTGCAGGGAGCCGCGCACCGGCCGCGGCCGCCATTAACCCTTCCTTAAGGATAATGTGGCGGGTGCGGTCGCTTTTTGCCAAACCAGCATCGGGCAGTTTTGCAAGTGTGTGAGTGCGTACGATGTCGGCAGAGGCGTTCAATTCCCTGTTCTCGCTCCTCATCGGTTTCGCCTTGGCCGGCGCCTTGGCGAGCGGCTACCAGGCCTATGCCGAACGTCCGCCGGGCTTCGAGCTGCTGCAGGAGGGCGTCACGCCCCGGCGGTTCGCCGCGGTGCCATTCCTGGTGTTCGCCGCGCCTTTCATCATCATGCGCAACACGCTGCGCGGTGCCCGCATCGAGCGCCGTCGCTTCGAGTTCGTGATGCTGGCGACCGTGATCGCCGGCTTCTGGAGCATGATGTGCGGCACCTTCGTGGTGATGACGCTGCGCGCCGCGGGCGTGCTGGCCTAGTTCCCGTGCCGGGCGCCGCCGGGGCGCTTGCTTGAAATCGCTCCGGGGGCTGTGCCAAGGTCGCCTGCGAACGGGAGACCTCGATGGCCATCTACGAACTCGACGGGCAGGCGCCCGAGCTGCCGGCGGACGGCAACTACTACATTGCCGACAATGCCACCGTGATCGGTCGGGTGAAGCTCGCCAAGGAGGTCACGGTCTGGTTCGGCGCGGTGATCCGCGGCGACAATGACTGGATCGAGATCGGCGAGAGCTCCAACATCCAGGACAATGCCACCTGTCACGTCGATCCCGGCTTTCCGCTGCGCGTCGGCCGCAACGTCACCGTTGGCCACAACGTCATTCTGCACGGCTGCACGGTCGAGGATGACGCCCTGATCGGCATGGGCTCGATCATCATGAACGGCGCGCACATCCGCCGCGGCAGCGTCGTCGGCGCCGGCGCCATCATCACCGAGGGCAAGGATTTTCCGGAATACGCGCTGATCATCGGTGCGCCCGCGCGTGTCGTTCGCACGCTGGAGCCGGCGCAGGTCGAGCGCATGGGCATCGCGGCCAAGGCCTATGTCGCCAAGGGACCGCGCTACACCAAGGGTCTGAAGAAGATCGGCTGAGACATCACGGCCGATGGAGCTGTCGGAGATTCCTCACGTCCCTTCGGACTCGCCTGCCTCCGCTGCGCTGGCGACACGTTCGTGGCCGCTCGCCCACAGCGCATGCTGTTCGCTGCCGTCCTGATAGGGATTGGCCTCGGCCGGAATGTTCTCGCGCGCGGCGCGCTCGCCCTGTTCGAACGGATCGGGGCCGGTGCTCATGCTGATGTCCTGCTCCTCTGTTTCGGTTTGTGCTTCGACTGGTTTCTGGATTTGTCGTCGGGCTCGTTCTTCCGTTTGCGCGCAGGCTTGCCTGCGCCATTGCCATCCTCCGCAGCGCTCTTGCGCAGCGCGTCCTTCAGATCCGCCGGTACGCCGTGCTTTTCCAACAGGTCCATGAACGCCTCGTCGGCGAGGTCCTGCAGACTCAGCATCTGATCGCGGCCCAGCTGCTTGAGCTTGTCGAACGTGTCCTCGTCAAAGGCGATCAGCTTGCGCACGGCTCCTTGCTCTCCTCGCCCCATCAATCCTCTCCGATCAACATTCGTTCCGGAACGCGGTCCGTCCGGTCGGGTTGAAGTGTAAAGGGAGACGGTCCCATGGCCAGGTTTTCATTGAGCACTTTGATCGTGATTGCAGGCCTCGGCACGGCCACTGCGGTGTTCGCGCAAGGCGGTGGCGGCGGTGCGGGCGGCGCTGGCGGTGGAGCGAGCGCCGGCGGCGCGCCGAGCGCGGGAGCCGCCGGCACCGGCACGACCGGGACCGCCGGAAGCGGCAGCAATCCCTCACAGTCATCGCAACCGGGCGCGGCAGGTGCCAACGGGACTAACAGCCTGGGCACGGCGCAATCGTCCGGCTCCGGCGCGAGCGGGGCGGGGGCGAGCAATTCCGCTGTCACGACCGGCATGGGTCGTGGAGGAGACGGAGGGACCGCAGCAACAGGCCCGAACCGTACCGGTGATGCGACCGATGTGCAGATTCAGCAGGAGAACAACACGGTCGACCGGAAGGTGAAGAGCATCTGTCGTGGTTGCTGAATGTTGCCCGCCGCTCCAGACGTCACGCAACGACATCGAGATCGCGCAGATGTGAGCGGGTTTGCCCGCGCGCCGTTCCAAATCCGGCTTAGAGACTTCCGGCTGGGAGCACCGGAGTACACTGACGCTCTCATGCCGGTTGAATTTGGAGACGGATCGATGCGCAAGAGATTGATGGGATTGTTGGCGGGTGCCGTGATTGCGGCGGCAATGATGCCGGGCATGGCGTCGGCGCACGGGCCGGGCGGTTTCCATCATGGCTTCGGCCATCATGGCTTTGGCCCGGGTTTCGGACTCGGGTTCGGCTTTGGCTTCGGCTATCCCGGCTACTACGGATACGGAGGCTATCCCTACTACTACCCGTACACCTACGAGGATCTCGGCGGCTGCTACGTCGCGCGCAAGCGTGTGCGGACAGCGCACGGCTGGCGCTATCGCAACGTCGAGGTGTGTGAATGAAGCTTGGGCGAGGCGGCCGGCCGATCCGGTCACTTCGCCTTAACGACATCTCGTGACCATTTGTTGCCGCTCCGATCGGCGGAGCGGCACGGAGAAGTAGCTGGCGCAACGCTTGCATGGGATCCAGGCATGATGAACACACTCACATCCCCTGAACTCACGTTTGTCTTCATGGGCGTCGTCGTCAGCCTGGGCGCCGCGCTGGTCTGGATGGGCTGGGAGCTCGAGCAGGGCGGCAGGCAGCTGGCGAAGATTCGTCGCGACGATCGTCGGCCGCGCTAACAGCCGCCTGTCCGGCGCCCGCATGAGCGCAAGCGACAGCCGGCAAGCGACTTGCGGGAAGTCTCGCGGGGCAGTCTTCCGTGTTCGCTCGTCCCGGGCCGCGGCTGTCAGCTCAGCACGCCATATTTCTTGAACCAGGCCTGCATCTGCGCCCAGCCGTCCTCCGCGGCGTCCTTGCGATAGCTGGGGCGGTAATCGGCGTGGAAGCCATGCGGCGCGCCGGGATAGATCTTGAACTCGGCGGTCTTCTTGTTTGCGGCGAGCGCGGCCTTCATGGCCTCGACGCTGGCGACGGGAATGCCGGTGTCGGCTTCGCCGTAGAGGCCGAGCACGGGCGCCTTCATCTCCGGCGCAAGCTGCGTCGGGCTCTTCGGCCAGGCGGGATTGGGCGGGTCGATCAGCGGGCCGTAGAACGCAACGCCCGCCTTCAGCGCCGAACTATGCGCCGCATATTCCCACACGTTGCGGCCGCCGCGGCAGAAGCCGACGATGCCGAGACGCGAGGTGTCGCCGCCCTGCGACTTGGCCCAGGCCACGGTGGCGTCGAGGTCCGACAGCAGCTCCGCGTCGGGCTTGGCATTCACGATCGGCAGCAGGTCCTTGATCTCGGTGATCTTGGTGAGGTCGGTCCCGCTGCGGAAGTAGTAGTCCGGCGCCACGGCGAGCGCGCCGAGCTTGGCGAGACGACGCGTCACGTCCTTGATGTACTGATGCAGGCCGAAGATCTCCATCGCGACCAGCACGACGGGTGGATTGCTGGCGCTGGCGGGGCGCGCGAAATAGGCCGGCATGTCGCGGTCGCCGACCTTGATCTTCGCATCTCCGGCATTCAGGCCATTGGTGTCGGTGGTAACGACCTCGGCCCGCACCGGGCCGGCAGCCAGCGTGTAGCCGGCCGTCACGGCAGCGGACGCTGTCATGAAGCCGCGGCGTGAGAAGGGGGCGACTGTGGTCAGCCCGATGACATCGGACGTCAGTGCTGGATCGGCGGACATGGGGGCTCCTCTGCGTCTTCAGGGCGCATTGAGCCGAGAATTGGCTGGGAAAAGCAAGTCACCAGCCGGAGAGCCGCGGCCGTCGGATCCGTTCCGGGCGGTCGAACGCGCCGCCACAAAGAACAAGGCCGTCGGCGCAGTATGGCGCCAACGACCTTGCCAGCCCCGGATATTGAAATTGGCCCTGTGCCATCCTGAAATTGGCTCGCCATCCGGTGCAGGCAGGATGGCGTGACTCCCGGTTTCAATCTGTGAAGCACTTCACAGGGTCCCGGGAAAATTCGGCGGGAATTCTACGAGCAGGCGTCAGAACCGGGCGTCTCAGGATCGGTTGCGACGATGCCGATGGCTGCTGCGGCTGGCATGGGCGCGGGCGCGGATGCTGCGGTTGCGTGGAGCAGGCGCGGCCTGCTCCGAGCTCTGCGTGCTGGCGAAAGACTGGCGCAGGCCATCGATGGAGTCCTTCAGGGTCGAGACCTGGTCCGACAGCCGCTTGGTGTCGGCCTGCTGGGCCGCGAGCAGGCGGCGCATGCTCTGCAGTTGCTCCTGCATCATCTGCAACTGATCGATCGATTCCTGCTGGGTGGCCTCCAGGCCCTTGGTCTTCTCCACCAATTGCTCGGATGCCTGCACCGTGCGCGCCTGCAACTGCCGCGTCACCGCGCCGCGCTCGGCTTCCGGCGCGCCGCCATAGGCACGCCACAACATGATGCCGCCGATGCCCGCGACCAGCACCACGAGCGTCGCGGCGGCGAGCGCGATCGGCTGGGCGCCCTTGACGGGGCTCGGGCTGAGCTTCTCGGGGTAGCGTCTGGTGTCGCGCGTCACCGGATTCATCACGAAACCACCCAAATTGAAAAAGCTTCGGATGCTCCTCCCGAAAACTGGGAGAGGCGAAAAACTCGAGCAGAGAATGCTGTCCGCCGAGCCCGCAAATCGTGCATCTGGCGAACGAACCAAGTCGTCAAGGTTTGATTAGGAAATCCGACAAAAGCGAGGCCTGCAAGCCCGAAATCGCGCGGTCGCCGCATGCACCATGCCGGTTCCGGGCCGCGGTCGCGACCAGCCGAAAACTGCGGCCGGACAAATGCTTACTGCGTTGCGCTGCAGTTCCGGCAGATCGTGAGCTTCTGCTTGAGGCGAGCCTCGTCGGCGAGGTCGGCCGCCTGTTCCTCCTCCCAGCTCATCCGGCCGCGATAGCCGGAGCTCGACTGCGCGGACATCACGTCGACCCGCGAGTCGCCACGGCGCTTGGCGCCTTTGCGCGGCGTGCCGATGTCCGGCTCCGCCACCATCTCGGTGTCGGCGTCGGAGGTGGCGACACGGCCGTCCCAGTCGGCCGCAGCGCTCGCCGGCTGCGCGGTAATCACGGCGGGCGTAGCGGCCATCGCCGGCGCGGCTGCAGGTGTGCCGGCCGAGGCCAGCGGTCCCGAGCAGCCGGTGCCGGACATGCAGCAGTTCGCCAGGGTCAGGGCCGCGGCAAGCAAGGTCGCGCTTCGCAGGATCATCATCATGCCGACAACCTAAACCCGACGGTCGAGGGAAAACAAGGTTGGCCGGCCGTTGCCGCGCCCCGCCTGCGACGTATCGTCAAAGCAAGGCCAAAAAAAGTTGCGCATCGAGACGGCCTCACGCGAAGCGATGCCGTGCCTCTCACCGTCCGCGACCGGCGGCAGGACGCCGAACTTCAAACTCAGAATTCGATCTGAAGTCGATTTTGTTGCGCGCGATGGCGAACCGATGTGGTATGTTTTAACCGTTGCTCTGGGCGGCCGGGGGCGCGTGCGTGCGTAGTCCAAGACGCAGATCGTGATCGACGAGAGGCAGCTCGGAGGCGCGCGCTGTGACGCGTCGCAGCCGCGCCCGATGGCAGACACGGATGCCAGCTACGCTTCTCTGGCATCACAATGCGAGCAGCGGGAGGCCACCTTTCGCTATGGCAGCCGGACGGGCGCGCGCCCGCTCCCTCGCATCAGAGCGTAGTTCTTCTGCAGCCAGCGGATCAGGCGGGGGCTCACGGTTCTATCGAGCTCCGACTGAAGCGCCTCGACGCGATCCTGCAACTGGAGGAGGTCGCTGTAGCGAGCTCGCATCCTTTCGCTCAGTTGGCCGTGGGTCGTGGCGATCTCGAGCGAGGGGCGGAACGCCTGGTCGATCGTCTTCCGCAGGACGACGTGCAGATTGAGCTGGGGGACGCGATTGTTGTCGGCGAGATGGGCCGGCTCATTCAACATCGTATCGCCGGCGAGACAAGTGATGCCGAGAGCGTCGATCCGGTTTTCGCCCGCATGGGTGACTGCGAGGCACTCGATCTCGTAGCCGTTGGCCTGGGCAAGCTCTCGGAAGAAGAGCGGCGTGTAGCAGAAGTATCCGTGGTCGAGGTAGCCGCTCGCTGGCAGCTGATGGTAGATCACACCGCCGACCTTCATGGCGTCATGCATCACTTCGAAACAGTTCCACTGATTGACGATGTGCTCGGTTGTGCCGAAGTTGAGAACCACGTCGAAATGGCCGCGGAGTCGCGAAGGAAGTTCGTCGAAGTTGAGATCGAGGATGTTGGTGTTCTTCAGCCCGGGACAAACATCGATCGCCTCATATTCGATGTTTGCGAGATCCGTGATCTCGGAAAGCATCGTCGTTCTTTCGTCCGCTCTCGGCGTTGAGAAGTGGACGAGCCGATCAACGGTCATTGCGTCGGGACGCGGCTGTCCGAGGCGCTCGACGATTTCCATGATCTGCTCGGCGCGCGCGAAATAGATGGTCTGCGGTCCGATATCGAGAATTCTGTTCTTGCTGCCGGTCAGATGCCCGTTCCGCTGCAAATAGATCACGGCATCGAGGTTCATTCCCATAGCAATGCCTCGCGCTAAAGGAGAGGCACTCTAGCACCACAGTCTCCGCGCGATCAATCGTCGCGTGTCGATTTGGGACATCGCTGATCTTGGATTGTGTTATCAGGCTGCAGCAGTCGCCGGCTGGCTCAAAAAAGTTGCGGCCAGCCCTTGGGGGAGAGCTGGCCGCGCGCGAACCGGTCTGGGACGGGGAGGGGTGGGGATGTGACCGGGTCGCGTAACTCGAATTCCTGTCTCGCCTCTCTGATCAGCGCTCGCGGACGCCTTAGCGTTCTCTGGCGCTGGCGGTGGCCACTGCCGGGCGACCGTCGCCGAGCGAGACCCACACGTTCGGGTCGCTCTGCGACTGCCGCTTGACGAAGCGGTAGCCGGTTTCGGTCCAGGCGACGACGTTCTCGTTCTGATTGTCGAGCACGTACTCACCCTTGTCGGTCTTCACGGTGAGGACGGCATGTCCTTCACCCTTTTTGTCGCGCACCACCGTGATCAGCAGCGCCTCGCGGGGCCAGCCGGCATCGATCAGCAGCTTGCGCTTCAACAGCACGTAATCCTCGCAGTCGCCGTAGCCGTCCGTCGGCAGCGACCATTTCTCGACCACGCCCCAATGGTCCATGTCGGTGATCGGCTTGACGTTCTCGTTGACCCAGCGATTGACCTTTAGCAGATCGCGCCAGGCGGTCTGGGACAGCACGATGTCGCGGGGCTGCGACGCGCCGCCGCGGCATTCCTCGGGGGTCTCGGTGCAGAACTCGACCCAGCCGATCGGCGCCCGTGCGGTGTCGCCCAGGCTCGCATAGAGCACCCGGTCATCACCGGCATGCGCCACCCCGCCCATCGCCATCAGGAAGGCTGCGACCGCCCACCCTGTTGCCTGTCCCGTCCGCTTGACCATTTTGGCCCCCGTTTTCGTTGGGACCATCTGTCTCACAAAGATTTTTCGCTGCCGCTAAATCGCCACGATGGATTTGACGCAAATCCAAGTAAAACAAAGGGCTTATTCGACTTTCACTTGAATCGAATCTAGCTAAAATTTGAATCATTCGCGGTTGAATCGAATGCGCTGCATTAAGCCGGGAACCGCTGCCGTTGCAGGGTCCCGTGCGCTTTTCCCGCCAACCATTAACTGCGCTGGACTGCCTGTGCGATGGCCGAACGCCACACGGCGCCCGTGGTGCCGGACGCCGTGTGCTCCGTGAAGTTGCGGGATTTCAGAGGCTTGCGGCTTTACCGCGCGGTAACGCTGTCTTCGAGCGTTTCGGCGAGCTGGGCGTGCATGAACTCGATCGCGAAGCCGCCTTCGAGATTTCGCACCACGCGCGCCTGGACGCGGCCGAGCATGACCTGCGATTTCAGCGGCGGCCTGGTCTCCGCCGCAATCGCCGCGCCCGACAGCGACATGTCGATGATGCGGCAGGTCATCTTGGTGCCGTCCTCGAGCGTCAGCACCGCGATCGGGTTGCGCGGAATGATACGGTCGTGGCGGCGATCCTCCGGCAGGTTGAGGATGTCGCGGTTGGCAAGCCAGGTCAGCTGCGCGGCGAGCTTGTCGCGCTTGCGCGCGGTGGCGCCGATGGTCATCGCGAAGCCGTTGTCGATGATGCGGGTGATCTTGCCCTCGACGCGGCCGATATGGTCGAGATAGGCGATCACGCGGTCGCCGACATTGCCGATGCCGGGCGCGAGCAGCGCCAGCCCGCCCGGCGACATGTTGATCACCTGGCAGGGAAACTCGCGGCGGTCGGGCAGCATGTAGCGGCCGAGCAGGTGGACCTTGACCCGCTGGAAACGGCGGCGCTCCTCGGCGGCCGGAAGAGAGAGTTTTTTGTTCGGCAACGCCATGTTTCGCCACTCAAAGCCGGCTCTTAGCGTGCCGGATGATCCAGTGTTGAAACTAAGTCCTGCACGGTTAATTCAGCGTTATCGCAGCACCGCAGGCGTTCATCTTGTTCGCGCAAGACGAGCATTGCCGCTGATGACGGCTCTCTCCGTCATTCCGGGCCTTGTCCGGATGATGCGCTCGCAATGACGGGGAGAGAGCTGGGGCCCCGACGAGGCTTACGGGACACGCATCTGCAGGAAGTCAGCGCAGTCCCTCATACACCATCAGGCCGCGGGCGAGTGCGAGCTTGCGCAGCGCGCGCGGCACGATCGGCTCGACCGGCGGATGGATATAGCGCCAGGACACCATCTCCAGCGGGCCGAGCGCGCCCCTTGGCGTCTCGAACGGGGCGAGCAGGCCGGTCAGGCTGATCGGCTCATGCGCGCGGGTCGCGAACGGCAGCAGCAGCAGTTCGAAATGCGCGGTCGTGCGATCCGGCGCCTGCGCCGTCACGCCGGCGATCGCGGGCAGCGTCTCTTCGCAGACCACCGCCGTGATCTCCTCGATCTCGCGGCGGCTGGCCGGCGCGAACTGCGCCGGAAAGCTGCTGTCCTTGACGTCGCCGCCGAGCAGGGCGCACAGCCGCGTGCCGGCCATGCGGAACGGAAAGCCGCTGTCCGCATCGCAGGACAGGACGAAGATGTCGCCCAGCAGCTCGCGCACGGCCGACGGCTCGAAGTCGCAGCGCTCCGGCGCCTTGGCATGGCCGCGCCTGTCGTTCCAATAGGCGAAGAGCTCGCGATTGGACGGATGTTTCATCTCGGTAACCCCTCGCGCCCTCGACGTCACGGGGGACATTGCTGTCCCGCTTTCGTCCAGGCGCCTCCCTGGTTGATTTTCGCAGGAGGGGTGGTGCAGCGTCCATGCCGATGGTGCGATCGTGCCGGCTTTACCCCGGCCTTCCGCGCGTTAAGGTTAAATTAACGATGAGCTTGGCGGCGTCCCGGCGATCGTTAACAATGCGTTCATCAGATCGCGGCCGGACGGTGCAAGGTCCGCCGCGATACGGTGAGGTACACGCAGGCGGCGTCAAACAAGTCTGGTCGTCGCGACGGGGCGGGGTGGGGACAACAACCCCGGGCGCTCCGGACGCGGCAAAGGCCGGCAAGTCTCGGAGGGAGGGTCTTCTCAGGACCCTCCCTCGTTCTTTTGGCGGATCCGTCGCCCTTTCGCCGCCGCTGCCGCCGCGCCGCGCATCAACTCTGCCGCCGTGCGCTTGCACAGGCCGGCCAAAGCCGCCTATCTGACGGATCTGTTCCTCTCGTCGAAGGCGTGCGTTCCGTTGGATTCCTCCTCGTCAGACCTCACGCAGGATCCGCCGCTCCAGCAGGCGCGGGAGCCGATCCTCAATCTGCCGGGCGCGCTGACCGCCTACATCCTGCTGATCGCGGTGATCCATCTGCGCGTGCTGTTGCCGGACGCGTGGAACGACTGGATCATCGACCTCTTCGCCTTCGTCCCGAAACGATACGACCAGACCCTGATGGACGGGGCGTTTCCCGGCGGCACGCCGGCCAAGATCTGGACCTTTTTCAGCTACTCGCTGCTGCACGCCAATCTGGCGCATATCGGCTTCAACGTGCTGTGGCTGCTGCCGTTCGGCAGCGCGCTCGCGCGCCGCTTCGGAGCGCTCAGGTTCTATCTGTTCCTGGCGGTGACGGCGGCGGCCGGTGCGCTGGCTCATCTGCTCACCCATGAGCACGCGCTGGCGCCGATGATCGGCGCCTCGGCCTCCGTGTCCGGCACCATGGCGGCGGCGATGCGCTTTGCCTTCGTGAGCGGCAGCTTCCTGTCGTTCACCCGCGGCGATGCCGATGCAGCGGCCAGGGTGCCGGCGCTGTCGCTGTCGCGTGCGCTGCGCAATCCGCGGGTCCTCGGCTTCCTGGCGGTGTGGTTCGGCGTCAACATCGTGTTCGGCATCGGCGGCATCACGCCCGGCGCCGAGGGCGCCGACGTCGCCTGGCAGGCGCATATCGGCGGCTTCATCGCCGGACTGATCCTGTTTGCGCTGTTCGATCCCATCCCGCATGTGCGTGGCGATGCTGCGCCTGCGTTGCCGTCCGACGCGGCCGACCATTAGTTGCCGCGATCCTGCGCTTGCGAGCGCGGGTGATTTCATTCATCATTTGCGTCCACCACAACCGGGACACGATTCCGGGCAAACGAAAGCAGGCCCTTTTGTGCCATGCGGCAGGCCTGCGAAGGGCGTTGCAACCACAACGCGATCCGCTGCGTTGGATCAGACGCGGTCGGGCCGGATGCGTTGGATCGGTTGCGCTGCCAGACTGTTGATTGAAGACTCGCTTGACTGACGATCGCTGGAAGCATCGGCCGCAACGACGCCTCGTTCAAGAAGGCGCACCGGCCTTTCAAGGAGACGAGCAATGACAGTACGTGCGATCCTCGACATCAAGGGCCACCAGGTCGAGAGCGTCGAGTCCCAGACCACACTCGCCGAGGCTGCCAAGCGGCTCGCCGAGCGCAAGATCGGCGCGGTGCTGGTGATGTCGGGCAGCCGGATGGAGGGCATCCTCTCGGAACGCGACATCGTCCGCGCGCTCGGCGAGCGCGGCGCCGCGGCGCTGACCGAGCCGGTGTCGGACGTGATGACGCGGCGGGTGGTGAGCTGCAAGCCGGCGGATACGGTCGCCTCGATCATGGAGATGATGACCAACGGCAAGTTCCGCCATCTGCCGGTGATCGAGGGGGGGGGCGTGGTCGGCCTGATCTCGATCGGCGACGTCGTGAAGTGGCGCGTCCAGGAATACGAGACCGAGCAGGAAGCGCTCCGCCAGTATATCAAGACGGCGTAGTCGCTCCGCCGCCGGTCGGCGTGACTGCGCCGATCGCCTCCTGGATTGAATCCAGCGCACGTTCGGCCGCCCTTGTGCCGAACGCGATGAGGTCGGCCGCGCGATGGAAGTCGAACCAGCCGATCTGGCCGACGCGCGGCGAGATCAGCAGGTCCGGCGGATCGCCGGCGAGGCGCGCACGGGTGATGCGGTCCTGCATGATGTTGAAGGCGTCGACCATCACCGACGAGATGCCCGGCCGGCCGCCTTCGCCGAAGAACTGCCGTTTCACCGCGCGCTCCGGCGAGAACAGCCTGCGGAAGCGCCGCTTCGGCGGTGTGCTTTCCATCACCGTCTCCGGCACCTGGACCGGCTGGCCATGCGCGTAGATCGTCGTCGAATGCGTGAACACGTCGCTGGACAGGTTGGCGGCGATCACGATCTCGGCGCCGAGCGCCCGCGCCGCCGACACCGGCACCGGATTGACCATCGCGCCGTCGACCAGCCAGCGGTCGCCGATCAGGACCGGCGCGAAGATGCCGGGCAGGGCATAGGAGGCGCGCATCGCATCGACCAGGCTGCCATGGGTCAGCCAGATCTCGTGTCCGGTGCGAATCTCGGTTGCCACCGTCGCGACCTTCATCGGCAGCTCCTCGATCGTGATGCGGCCGAGCGAGGCTTCGAGCTGCGCGGCGAGCTTCTCGCCGCCGATCAGGCCGGAGCCATTGAGGCGGATGTCGAGATAGCCGAGGATGTTGCGCATCTGCAGGCTGCGCGCCCATTCCTCCAGGGTATCGAGCTGGCCGGCCGCATAGGCGCCGCCGACCACGGCGCCGATCGAGGTGCCGACCACGACGTCGGGCACGATGCCGTGGGCCATCAGGGTCCGGATGACGCCGATATGGGCAAAGCCGCGCGCCGCGCCGCCACCCAGCGCCAGCCCGATCACCGGCTTGCGGATCGTCCCGAGACCGACATCGGAACCTTCGGTTCCGCTCGCACGGCGTCCTTTCAGAATATCCAGCACCGAGATCTCCACGCCTACGCATACTGTGTGCAACGAGTCGCCAACGGACTCATGACGCATGACAGCCTAGCACCAGCCTACCAGAAGCATCCTTTATGCCGGGTCGACGGGAGTGCCGGATGCCGCTGATTTGAACGCTCCGCCGGGCAGACTGCGCGCCGCGGGCGCTCAGGCGCCGGAGAATGCGACCAGGTCGCGCGCCGTTCGCGCGGTTCCTCAGGGAAGGTTGAGTAGAGGCTTGAATTTGCCGCGTTTTCGGTCAAAAGCAGGACGATGACGACAGGTCGCGGGTTCACCAGATTCCGGCGCAGCGGGCGGCTATGGCTTGTGCTCGCCTTGTCGTGCCCGCTGACCGGTTTCGTGATGTCGCCGGCCGCGGCGCAACTGTTCGGCGACCGGCCACCGCCGGTTCCGCCGGCCTCGGTGCCCGATCCCGGCGCGGCGGTCAGCCTGGCGCCCCCCTCCGGCCCCGCCGCCGGGCCCATTCCGCCGCCGGCCCCGCAGGCGCTGCCGGGACCTCCGGTCGCCGCGATCCCACCCGGCGCGCCGGCCGCGATCCCGCCGGTGGCCGCTCCGCCGGCTGCGACTCCCAACCAGGGCGTGCTGTCGCTGTCGGCGCGGTTCGGCAAGGACCTGCCGAACATCAATGGCGGTCTGGTCTGGCGCGTGTTCGCCGACCGGCCGGACGAATCTGGCGCCTTCAAGATGCTGCGCGAGGATCGCGGCCCGACGCCGAACATCGTGCTGCCGCCCGGCACCTATGTCGTGCATGTCGCGCTCGGCCTCGTCAGCGCGGTCAGGTCGGTGAACCTGAAGACGGAGACCGATCGCGAATCCTTCGTGCTGCCGGCCGGCGGCCTGCGCCTCGAGGGCAGGGTCGGCACCAGCAAGATCCCGCAGAACCAGATCTCGTTCGCCATCTACAAGGGCAGCCAGTTCGACGGCCGCGAGCGGGCGCCGCTGGTGCCGAACGTCGCCGCCGGCGACATGCTGATGCTGCCGGAAGGCACCTATTACATCGTCTCCAACTATGGCGACGCGAACTCGGTGGTGCGCTCCGACATCCGCGTCCAGGCCGGCAAGCTCACCGACGTCACGGTGACGCACCGTGCCGCGGTCATCACCTTGAAGCTCGTCTCCGACAAGGGCGGCGAGGCGCTCGCCAACACCGCCTGGTCGGTCATCAACCCCGGCGGCGACGTGATCAAGGAATCGATCGGCGCCTTCCCCAAGGTCGTGCTGTCCGAAGGCGACTACCGCGCCATCGCCAAGAACGAAGGCAAGGTGTTCGAGCGCTCCTTCAGCGTCGTCAACGGCGTCGACGGCGAGGTCGAGGTGCTGGCGCGGTAGGACGCGCGAAAGCCTGCAGGGGCAAACCGACTCTCCCCGCTATTGATGAGAACCCATCTCCGGGGAGAGCCGCATGCAGATATCCGACATCATCCGCCATGCCATCGCGATCGGTGAGCGTAAGGGATGGATCACGTTCGACGAGCTGAATGAGATCTGTCCAGGCAACACCGTCGCATCCGAGGACATCGAGCGGCTCATGGAGGCGCTCAGCGACGCAGGCATTCGTCTGGAGCAGGAGTGATGCGAGCGCAGAGTTTTTGCAGGATCGCGTTCCACCAACGGTGTCGTCCCGGCGAACGCCGGGACCCATACCGCGGATGCTATCGGGGACGTAGCTGTCAGCGGCCCGCCTCGCCGCGGCCGGTGGCTATGGGTCCCCGCTCAAGGCCGGGACGACGGCGGTGATCGTCGAAGCAGTGGTGCGCGACACGACTCGCTAAACTCGCGACGTCTGCCCGTCGGGTTACTTTGTCGCAGTTATTAGTCCTTGCGCCGTCGGGCAAATCAGGTGGATCTTTCCGCGCATCCCGCCTCGAGATGAGGGGCGTATCGCGGTCGTCACGAGACGCGAGGCGGGGAGCGGTGGGCGTGGTGGATTGCAGCGCGGGGTCTCTCGTGCCGACGAACGATCCGCTGCGCACGGTCAAGTCGCGCGGTCCTGATATCCCGATGCTGATATCAACTCACGTTGAGGCTTCGCCTTGCGTGGGGATGGTGGCCAGAAAGCCCGGCGCACCAGGGAGAACGCGAAGCAGCCGTTCAACCATCGCGCAGGGAGGGCCGGGTTTCCGGCTGACCTGTGGTACCTGCCGCCTGCATTTTTTTCGCAGGCGGGCCACGGGCCTCAGTCGAGGTCCGGCTCTCCCTGCGCCCTCTGTTTGAAGAGGGCGGTTCGATCAGCAAAACTCGGGCAGATCGTGTCGCGAGATCGCGTAGTCACATCCGCATCCGTGCCGTATCTCCCTCTCGTTGGGACAGCGGCGATGAACGTGAAGCGACGCTGTCACAGTCGCTAATGCGCGATAACCATGGAACCACTTAAAACTGTCACAATCGCTGCGCGCCATGCGCGAAGCCAATGCATTTACAGCTCGTTAAAGCCGCGTCTGCTTCAGATACCGCCGGGACCGACAGGGTGGGCGATCGAGTGGGAATGATGAGTGCCGCGACGACCAAGGCGTTGACAACGATCAGCAGCGATCTCTTTGACGACATCCCGGTGCTCAGGCGCAAATGGCAGGCCGCATTGAGGCCAGGGCAGCGCCTGCCGCGCTACGAGGACGTGATGCTGGGCAGCCTCGGCCGGCTCGCCGATCACATCGCGGTGCTCAACAACGACGACGGCGGCCTGCAGATTTCGCGCAGCGGTCGCTACGTCCAGCAATGGCTGCAGGACGAACGCTGGGACGTCGCGGTGGAGGCCGTGTCGCCGGATTGTGCCACCGTGCTGGTGGAGGCCGCCAATTGCGCGCTCGTCAGCGGCCAGCCCTATCTCGCTTATGCGCATTGCGTGCGCGACGGCATGGTCCGCAGCTATGATGTCCTGGCGTTGCCGACCAATTCGCGGTGGGGCAGCACGCTGGTCGGGACCTACGTCAACGAGCGTGCCACGCAGTACAATCTGCTCGACGCGATCTTCTCGACGACCGATGACGGCGTCGTCTCGCTCGCGACCATCCGCGACAGCGTCGGCATGCCCTGCGATTTCCAGGTGGTCCATCACAATCGCGCGGCCGCTGACCTGCTCAGGCTGCCGTCGGCGACGCTGCAATGGCATCGGCTGAAGCAGGGCGGCAACATGTTGTGCACGCCCGAGGTGATGGCGCGGCTGTTCGACGTGGTCACGCACGGGCGAAGCGACCAGTTCGAGCTCGACAGCGAAGCGCGCAGTCTCAGGCTCGGCGCCCACGCCTTCGGCGACATCATCTCATTGACCATTGCCGATGTGACCGCGCTGAAGCGGCGCGAGGCCTCGTTCCGGCTGCTGTTCGACGCCAATCCGGTGCCGATGTGCATCCTCGACGCCAAGACCGCGCAGATCCTCAACGTCAACGACGCGATGGTCGGGCACTATGGCTATGGCCGGGCCGATCTCCTGTGCATGAACGTCTGGGATCTCTGGCCGCCGGGCGAATGGGAAAGCCTCGATGACGCGCTGTTGCGGCTCGCCGACGGCGATCTGTTTCACCGCGACTGGCGCCATCGCAAGGCTGATGGCAGCGAGATCGAGGTGCTGACCTATGGCCGCGAGATCAGCTTCGATGGCCGCGACGGCGTGCTGGTCGCGATCGTCGACATCACCGAGCGCCGCCGCGCCGAGGCGCGCATCGCCTACATGGCGCACCATGACGGGCTGACCGGCCTGCCGAACCGCGAATTCTTCCAGCAGCGCCTCACGCAGGAGCTCGACGGCGCCTTGTCGGCGGACAGGCGCATCGCGGTGATGTGCATCGACCTCGACCTGTTCAAGACCGTCAACGATTCCTTCGGCCATCCGATGGGCGACCGGCTGCTGCAGGCGGTCGCGGGCCGCCTGACGCAGCAGATGCATGGCGGCAAGCTGGCGGCGCGGCTCGGCGGTGACGAGTTCGCGGTGATCATCCGTCAGGGCGGCGCCGATGACGCCAGCGAGAGCGCCGCGCGTCTGATCGCGGCGCTCAGCGCTCCCTATGACATCGACGGCAATGAGCTCGTGATCGGTGCCTCCATCGGCATCGCGCTGTCGCCGGGCGACGGCGCGAGCTGCGAGGAACTGATGAAGAACGCCGACATGGCGCTGTACCGCGCCAAGCAGGACGGCGGCCGCGTGCATCGGTTCTTCGAAAAGGAGATGGACCGCCAAGCGCAGAAGCGCCGCGACATGGAGCACGATTTGCGCCGCGCCTTCGCGCAGGGCGAATTCGAGCTGCACTACCAGCCGCTGGTCGACGTCGCGACCGGCGCGATCTCCGGCTTCGAATGCCTGCTGCGCTGGCGCCATCCCGACAAGGGCATGATCTCACCGGCCGACTTCATCCCCGTGGCCGAAGACATTGGACTGATCGTGCCGCTCGGCGAATGGGTGCTGCGCGAGGCCTGTCACGAGGCGGCGCGATGGCCCGATGGCATCAAGGTGGCGGTGAACCTGTCGGCGGTGCAGTTCCGCAGCCGCAATCTGGTGCAGGTCGTGGTGCAGGCGCTGGCACAGTCGGCGCTGGCGCCGGAGCGGCTCGAGCTCGAGATCACCGAGTCGATCCTGCTGGCGGAGACCGAGGCCAATCTGGCGACGCTGCATCAGCTGCGCCAGCTCGGCATCCGCATCTCGATGGACGATTTCGGCACCGGCTATTCCAGCCTCAGCTATCTCCGCAGCTTCCCGTTCGATAAGATCAAGATCGACCGCTCCTTCGTGAAGGACCTCGCGCAGCGCTCCGACTGCCTCGCCATCGTCCGCGCCATCTCCGGCCTCGGCAGGAGTCTCAACATCATCACCACCGCCGAGGGCGTCGAGACATCGGATCAGCTCGACTGGCTGCGCGCCGAAGGCTGCAACCAGGTCCAGGGCTTTCTGTTCAGCGCCGCCAAGCCGGCCTCGGAGATCGCGGGGCTATTGGCGCAGTTCGGTGGGCGATCGTCCAAGGCGGCGTGATGGGATGACGGCCGCCACACCCTCAACCGTCGTCCCGGACAAGCGCGCCGTAGGCGCGCGCCGATCCGGGATCCATAACCCCAGGAAGATGTGGTGACGGATGTCGTGTCGAACGAGCTTGTGTCGCGACTGCCGCCGGTGGTTATAGGTCCCTGCGTTCGCATGCGTTCGCAGGGACGACAGCGGAGATTGTCGCGCTCAGAACCGCGTCACGATGTCCGCGAGCGCCGGGCGCGGGCGGTCCTCGCTCGGCTTGGTCGGCTTGCCGATGTGAATGAACCCGGAGAGCTTCTCCTCAGGCTTCAGCCCGAGCCCATCCATGACGTCGCGGTCGAACATGTACCAGCCGGACAGCCAGCAGCCGCCATAGCCGAGCGCGGTGGCCGCGGTCAGGATGTTCATTGCGCTGGCGCCGGCCGAGAGCTCCTGCTCATAGGCCGGCACCTTGGGATGCGGCCGGGTGAAGCTGACGAGGCCGATCACCAGCGGCGCTTCCATGAAGCGGTTCTTCTCAACCTCGAGCTCGGCCGCGCTCGCCTGCGGGTTCTTCCTGGCGAACGCGGACGCGATGATCTCTCCGGCGCGGCGGCGGCCGTCGCCCTCGAAGACGATGAAGCGCCACGGCGCGAGCTTGCCATGGTCCGGCACGCGGGCGCCGATGGTCAGGATGGTGTCGAGCTCGGCGGGCGAGGGGCCGGGGCCGCTCATCTCGCGCGGCTTCACGGAGCGGCGGGTCTTCAGCAGTTCAATCGCGTCGGTCACGTCGTCAGGTCTCGTTGGTTGCATGTGCGACAGATAGCATGCGCCCCCGTCGGCAACGAGGCCACGGCACGTCGTTTTGATCGGTTCTACCGCCTCCGCACTGCGCCTCATGTCCCCAGGTCAGTCCCTGCAGCTCTCGCGGTGTCCGGCCGAGAGCTTCGCGCAATGCGACGCGGGAACGGGCGTTGGCTGCGGCCATCTGTCCAAGGCCGCAAGATTGGGTGCGAATTGTCGAACCTGAGGTCGAGCGGTAAAAACATAATGTTGAGAGATCCGCCGAGGGCTGCTCCACGTGCAAGTTCTGACGTGCCGATGACCGTACTGATACCGTCACCTGACGCCGTCGCGCGACTGCGCGCGACACCCGGCTTTGACCAGGCGATGCGAGCCTCGACCGCAGCCGCGGTCCGGCTCTACCGCGGCGACCGCATCCTCAATGCGTTGCTGAGCGATCGGGCAAGGGCGCTGTTTCCGCATGTCGCGCTGTACCTGCACTTCGCCGAGCAGCGCGACGGCGAGCTCGGCCTGACCGTCGGCGCCATGAAGGACATGTGCGCCAGGCTCGACCTGTGCAGTGGCGGCCGCTGCGAGGCGATGCTGGCGCTGATGCGCGCGGCCGGGCTGGTCGCGTCCGCGGCCAATCTCGACCGTCGCCGGCGTCCGCTGGTGCCGACCGACAAGCTGATCGCGCTGCACAGGGAGCGCTGGGGCGTGCAGTTCGACGCCATGGGCGCGGTGCTTCCGGCCGCCGTGGTCTATCGGACGGCGCTGAGCGATCCGGCCTTCGTGAAGACATTCGTGCTCGAACTCGGTCGCCGCTTCATCGCCGGCATGCGGGTGCTCGATGGTGCACCCGAGCTGGAGCCGTTTGCCGAGCGCACCGCCGGCATGGTGATCCTGTTCAGCCTGGCCCAGGGCGCAGGGCCCGAGCAGCCGTTTCCGCCGGATGAACCCGTGCCGCTCTCCATCAACGCCCTGGCGACGCGCTTCTCGGTGTCGCGCAAGCATGTGCTGACACTGCTGCGCGATGCGGAAGAGAAGGGCCTGCTCGCCCGCGGCACCGACGCCATCACCATCCTGCCGCGCGGCCGCGAGGCGATCGAGCGGATGCTCGCGACGATGTTTCTCTACATGGCCGAATGCGCCGAGGTGGCGCTGCAGGCGGCGGGCAAAGACGGAGATTCCGTTGATGTCGTTGCCACTCTGTCAGCGTAGCCGCTCGCAATGAGGGCGAGGGAACGTGTTGATCGGGGGAGCGCAAGCGACATGCGGGAACACCGTTCCCGCATGTCGGCCCGCTTACGCGGGGTCAGGCCGACGTCAGGCCGCTTCGCGCTGGCGGCGCCGCACGTCGGGCGGCGTCGCCTCGTCGACCAGCGCCGCGATGGCGTCCGCCGTCGGCATCACGGTCTGGCCGTCGCGGCCGAGCCGGCGGACCGAGACCGAATGCGTCTCGGCCTCCTTCTTGCCGACGACGAGCAAAGCCGGGATCTTCTGCAGCGAATGCTCGCGGACCTTGTAGTTGATCTTCTCGTTGCGCAGATCGATCTCGGCCCGCAGTCCCGCCCGCCGCAGCGCCGCCAGCACCTGCTTGGCATATTCGTCGCCCTCCGAGGTGATGGTGGTGACGACGACCTGGGTCGGCGCCAGCCACAGCGGGAAGCTGCCGGCGTAGTGCTCGATCAGGATGCCGATGTAGCGCTCCATCGAGCCGCAGATCGCGCGGTGTACCATCACCGGCGCCTTCTTGGCGCCGTCGGCGTCGATGTAGAACGCGCCGAACCGCTCCGGCAGGTTGAAGTCGACCTGCGTGGTGCCGCACTGCCAGTCGCGGCCGATGGCGTCGCGCAGCACGTATTCGAACTTCGGCCCGTAGAACGCGCCTTCGCCCGGATTGATCTCGGTCTTGATGTGGTTGCTCTGCGCCTTGATCTCATTCAGCACGGTCGCCATCACGCGCTCGGCGTGATCCCACATCTCGTCGGTCCCGACGCGCTTGTCCGGCCGGGTCGACAGCTTCACCGTCAGCTCGCCCTCGAAGCCGAAATCCGAGTAGGTCGACAGGATGAGGTCGTTGATCTTCAGGCACTCCTCGGCGAGCTGATCTTCCGTGCAGAAGATGTGCGCGTCGTCCTGGGTGAAGCCGCGCACGCGCATCAGGCCGTGCATGGCGCCGGAAGCCTCGTAGCGATGCACGACGCCGAACTCCGCGAGCCGCAACGGCAGGTCGCGGTAGCTCTTCAGGCCATGCTTGAAGATCTGCACGTGACCCGGGCAGTTCATCGGCTTCAGCGCGAACCAGCGCTTGTCCTCGGCCTCGTCGCCGGCGGACTGCGCCGCGAACATGTTCTCGCGATACCAGTTCCAGTGGCCCGAGGTCTCCCACAGCGACTTGTCGAGGATCTGCGGCGCGTTCACCTCGTCATACTCGCCGGCGAGGCGCCGGCGCATGTAGGCGATCAGCGCCTGGAAGATGCTCCAGCCTTTCGGATGCCAGAACACGACGCCCGGGCCTTCCTCCTGGAAGTGGAACAGGTCGAGCTCGCGGCCGAGCTTGCGGTGGTCGCGCTTCTCGGCCTCCTCGATCTGCTTCAGATAGGCGTCGAGCTGCTCCTGCTTGGCGAAGGCGGTGCCGTAGATGCGGGTCAGCATGGGATTGTTGGAATCGCCGCGCCAATAGGCGCCCGCCACCTTCATCAGCTTGAAGGCGTTGCCGATCTTCCCGGTCGAGGTCATGTGCGGGCCGCGGCACAGGTCGAACCAGTCGCCCTGGTAGTAGATCTTGATCGGCTCGCTGCCGGGAATGGCATCGACCAGCTCGACCTTGAACGCCTCGCCCTTGTCGCGGAACACCTGCTTGGTCTTCTCGCGGTCCCACACCTCCTTGGTGAAGGGCTTGTCGCGGCCGATGATCTCGCGCATCCGCTTCTCGATCGCGGCGAAGTCCTCGGGGGTGAACGGCTCGTTGCGGAAGAAGTCGTAGTAGAAGCCGTTCTCGATGACGGGGCCGATGGTGACCTGGGTGCCGGGCCACAGCGACTGCACGGCTTCCGCCAGCACGTGCGCGCAGTCGTGCCGGATCAGCTCCAGCGCGCGCGGATCGTCGCGGTCGACGAGCTCGAGCTTGGCGTCCTCGTTGATCGGATCGATGAGGTCGACGAGGTCGCCATTCAGCGCCATCGCGACGGTGCGCTTGGCGAGCGAGGGCGAGATGCCCTTGGCGATGTCGAAGCCGGTGGTGCCTCTGGGATATTCGCGGCGGGCGCCGTCGGGGAAGCTGATGGTGATCTTCTCGACCGGGGCGGCGGGCTTCAGGTTGCTGAGGCTGTATTGGAAGCCGGGCTTGGACTGGTCGGCGGCGGATTTCGCGTCGGGCGATTTGGAATCAGGCATGGGTCTCTCCTTGAGCTCACTCCTGCGAACGAGCGCAGGTAAGCGGGAGCAAGGGGTATAGCAGGGGATTCGGAGGCTGCAACCCGGGGAGGGAGGGGAAAACCGGCCAATTGCGGCCGACGGGGCGATGCGGTGATTGCCGCCGCGGGCCGGTATGATACAACTTCAAGTGTTCGGGGCGTGGGGACGCGTTTGGCGATGGAGTCTGCAGGGGAGGCGCCGCTCTCTCTTTTTCGGCGGGGTGGCGCGCATGTCGGGGCCGCGCTGATCATGTGCGTGCTGTCGAGCCTGTCGCCGCTCGCGGCCGCTCCGACGATGACGAGGCCGGCGGCCCAGCCAAAGCCCGCGGCACAGGCGAGGCCGGCCACCCCGGTCAGGCCCGCCACGGAGTCCAAGCCGGCTGTGCGCCGGGCGTCGCCGCCGCGGATCGCAGACGGCTCGACGCCGATCGCATTCGCGCTCGTCAAGGGCTCCTCGGATGTCTGCGGACATGGCTGTGACAGCTGGATCGCCGCCGAAGGCAAGATCGACGGCAGCGCCGCCGCGCGGTTTCGCAAGTTCATGAAGCAGATCGGGGAGCGCCGATTGCCGATCTACTTCAATTCGCCAGGCGGCAATCTGCAGCAGGCGCTCGCCATCGGCGACATGCTGCGCGAGCGCAAGGCCGCCGTGCGGGTGGGACGCACCACCTTGCGCGAGTGCGGCTTCGAGCCTCAGGAGGGCGACGCTTGCACCAAGCTGAAGCTGTCCGGGCGCGAACTGCACGGCGAGGTCTGGACCCGAGGGGCGATCTGTAATTCGGCCTGTCCCTACCTGCTGCTCGGCGCGCCCACGCGCGAGATCGCAGCGGATGCGACGCTCGCGGTGCATTCGCCGCGCGTCATCCTGAACTTCACCGGCGGCGTCCCGACCCGCGAGATGCGGGCGCAGGCAATGCAGCAGGCGATGGCGCGGGCCGACAAGATGGTGCTCGACTACATCACCAGGCTCGGCGCGGATCCCGCTCTGCTCACGGTGGCGCGGTCTGTCCCGTTCGAGAGCATGCGCATCCTGACGCGGGAGGAGATTGCGCGCTTCGCGCTCGACCGGCGGCAGCGGGTCGAAAGCCCCTGGATGTTCGAGACCGCCAGCCGTGGGATTGCCTACAAGACCATTCTCGCACGCAAGGAGGGTGAGAGCACGTTCCAGACCACGCGCTTGCAGATGGTCTGCTTCGATCAGGACCGCTTCGAGCTCGACGTCGAGCGCATCGCGCCGGCCGGCCCGCCGCCGGCTCCGCTGGCGATGACGAGCGGAGATCTGCGGCTCAATTTCCTCTCGCCGCCGCGGCGGTCCGGCGATCGCGAGACTTGGGGCGTGTTCCTGAATGCAAGCCAGGTGAAAACGCTGTCCTTGATGCCGTCTGCCGAGCTGAGCGATTCCCTGTTGAATGTTGCGCGTCGCAATGTCTCGACATTTCCGGTGAGCAGCGAAGGCCTGCAATCTGCTCTGAAGATGCTGACCGAGAGCTGCCCGCCGTCCAAGGCTATCGTCCGTCCGACGGGCACGCCGGTTCCCTGGAGGCAGATTCCCTCGCCGCAGGCCTCGGCGGCGCAGCCTGCCCCCGCGCGCTGACGAGAATAGCGGCCAGGACAAGGGAGGAGGACGAGAGAAAGTCATGGACGGCATGAGACATTTTCATGCAAATGCATGAAATTCTCTGCTATTGAGGCGCGATGACATCCGCTTCCGCTTCCGGGCGCCTTGCGCCGACCTCGCTCATGCTCGGCAATCTCGTCACTGGCTGCTCGGTGCTGGCGCCCGCTGGCCTGCTGCCGGAGCTCGCCTCGGATCTCGCCGTTGGAATTCAGACGGCGGGGCTGCTGATCACCTTCGGCGCGGTAGTGCTCTGCATCTGCTCGCCCTTGACCGCCTGGCTGACGAGCCGCTTCGACCGCCGCCGTCTGCTGGCGGCGACACTCCTGGTGCTCACGCTCGGCAATCTCGCCTCGGCGTTTGCACCGGACTATGCGAGCCTGCTGGCGCTGCGCCTGGTGATGCTCGCGGTCGGCGCTCTCTATACACCGCAGGCCGCCGGGACCGCGGCGCTGATCAGCCCGGTCGAGAAGCGCGGCAGCACCATCGCCTATGTCTTCCTCGGCTGGTCGCTGGCGGCCGCCGTGGGGCTGCCCATGATCACCTTCATCGGCAGTCATTCCGGTTGGCGGGCCGCCTATCTCGCGGTCGCTGCGGCCGGCGCGGTCAGCTTCGTGCTGCTGACATGGCGCCTGCCATCCGGCCTGAAGGGCGCGCCGGTCGCGTTGAAGACCTGGACCGAGCTCGGCCGCAACCGCCTGGTGGTGCTGCTGCTCCTGGTCACGACCCTGCAGATGTCGGGACAGTTCGTGATCTTCACCTTCATGGGACCGCTGCTGAAGCGCCTGACCGGCGCCGACTCCAACCAGATCGGGCTGGTGTTCGCGATCTACGGCGCCTGCGGCTTTCTCGGCGTCGTCATCGCAACCCGGATCGTCGATGGCTGGGGGGCCTATCGGACGTCGCTGTTGTTCACCTGCCTGATGTTCGCCGGCGTATCGGCCTGGACGCTGGCGGCCGGCACCTACGTCCTGATGGCGATGGCGGTCGCGATCTGGGGGTTGGGATTTGCGTCCACCAATTCGATGCAGCAGGTTCGGCTGGTGGCAGCCGCGCCGCCGCTCGCCTCGGCCTCGGTGTCGCTCAACACGTCCGTGCTCTATATCGGCCAGGCCATCGGCTCCGCGATCGGCGGCAGCCTGTTTGCACGCGACCTGCTCGGCGCCACCGGCTACGTCGCCCTGATGTTCCTGACCCTGGCATTGCTGGCGATCCTGGCCAGCCGCCAGCGCGCGCAGATCGCGGTTCCGGCCCGAGCAGCGGGTTGACGCTTGGCAAGACCGGTCCGACCGGATTAAAGGCCGATGTCGTTGGGGGGCTGCCGGGGGCGTGGATTCTGCCTCGGCCGGCGAGTAGCATCGGCGGACGTCCTCGCGTGCCCACGGGGCGGACAAGAGAGATATGGCATGAAGAAGATGATGTTGAGCTTGGCCGCAGTGCTGCTGTGCACCCCTGCGCTGGCCCAGAGCGCGCCGATGGTCGGTGACCGCCCGCTGGTGCAGGTCAAGCCGAAGGGAACGAAGACCGCCGCCGCCGCGCCGGCCAAGCCGCAATCGGCAGCCGTCAAGCTCCAGGCCTGCCTGGACATCGACGACGGAACCAAGGAGCGGCTGAACTGCTATGACGCCGTCATTCCTCCGGCAGCCAAGCCGAAAGCGATGAAGGCCAAGACCGTCGCCGACTGCAAGTTCACCAAGGAAGAGGACGAGCGGCTCGCCTGCTTCAACGGCTTCGTCGAGAACATGCCGAAGCTGCCGAAGTCCTGAAGCGCGGCGTCGGCCGCCCGCTCAGCGGCTCGACACACGGTTCGAACTATCCTGGGCTCCGGCCGCAATCCGGATCGGCGGCTGGGCGGCCGCCATCTTCATCAGCACGTCCTTGATCGGTTGGCGGGTCCAGGCCTGCGTGACGTAGTCGCGATGGGTGATGCCCTCGTCGGTCTCGACGAAGACGACGCTGCCCGGCCGCAGCGGCCGGTCCATGCCCTCGGAGACCTCGATGCCGCGATTGCGCAGCATGGTCATCAGCTCCTGATCATGCCGCGCGGTATAGCGGGTGTAGGAGCTGATGAAGAAGCCGGAGCGGTTGCGCTCGATCCAGTTGGCGAATTTGTCGAGCTGGCCATAGACCGCATCGAGCAGCACCACGCCGCGCACGCGGTCGCTGATGCCGCCGACCTCGAGGCTCCAGGCCGTAGGGAGAAAGCCGCCGCTGTAGCCGACGATCACGATGGGCATGCCGGCGAAGGTCTTCGCGCTCGCGGGATCGCCGGTCAGGCGGGCGAGGCTGGCCGCAGCCTCGTCCATGAAGCGCTTGAAGCCGCCGGGCTGCCAAAACTTGCCGGCGCTCGAATCGGCGGCGTCGACGGCCATCTGCGGCGCGAGCAGCACCGCGTTGACGCCGGCCGCCGTGATCTGCTGCGGCACCAACTGGCGGTCGCGCACGTCGCGCTCCAGCGTGGCGCCGTTGCCGTGGAAGAACACGACGATCACGCCCGGCTTGCGCACATCGAACTGTTCGGGGACGTGCACCAGCACGCGGCTGTCGTTGTAGGTCTGGTCCTGCCAGTAGACGCGGCCGGAGAAGCTGCGGTGGCCGCGTCGCTCACCGTTGCTGACGTTCAGGAACGGCGCGTCGGAGGCTGGGTTGTTGCCGAAATAGGGAAAGGCCGACGACTTCATGCTGACGAGGGTCGTCAGATCCTCACGCTGCCGCCGTTCCGGCCGTTGCGGCTCCAGCGATGCGATCTGAGAGGGCGCGGGCTTCGAAGCGAAGTCGGAGGGCGTGTGAAGCCGGAAGCTCTCCTGCGCGGACGGGAAGCGGTCGCTGAATTCAGGTACCGGAAAACGGTCGTCGAAGGTCAGCCCCTGGGCCGTCGATGCGTTGGCGGCCAACGCCTCGGGATTCGGCGCCTTGCCGCAATGCGTGACGGAAAGACAGATTGCCAGCGCCGATGCCGCGCGCCACCAGAGGCGCAAGCCCTGGCGCACAGACCTCATGACGTTCTGGTGTTCCCCGATCATCCGTCCCCAAAGACGCGTTCGAGCCCCAACGCGGCTCTTCAACCAGCGGATTTCGTTCAACCTGCGCCGCCGAAATTGAGGTCGCGTTAAGGATCGTGTCCGGTCAACCCCGGGCGCACCGGGACACACCACGCGAACGTGTCGCGATTGTGGGTCGTTTGGCCGCCCGATGCAATGCCGCAGCCTGCCCCGGCCGAAATCGGTTCAAAAATACCCTTGAGGAAGGTCATATTTAATGCCCGTTAACGATGTTTGAATGCTTCGGCGGGAACCTGGGCTGAGGCAGAGGAAGGGGCGCACGGCGTCCCTCGACGAAATGGCTGCATCCGAGGCGGACGATCCCAGCCTGGGCCGGGCGGACGGCGACCGGGTTCCATCCGTGTCCCTGCCGGTCGCGACCGCCATCGTCATCGCCGACATGATCGGGGTCGGCGTCTTCACCAGCCTCGGCTTCCAGGTCCGCGACATCCCATCCGGCTTCTCCATCCTGGCGCTGTGGGCGGTGGGCGGACTGGTGTCGATCTGCGGGGCGCTGGCCTACGCCGAACTCGGCACGATGTTTCCTCGCTCCAGCGGCGAGTACAATTTGCTTACGCGGGCGTTCCACCCGGCGATCGGCTTCATGGCCGGGTGGGTCTCGGCGACCGTGGGCTTCGCAGCGCCCGTGGCACTCGCGGCCATGGCGTTCGGAGAATATGGCCGTGCCGTCATCCCGGGCGCTCCGCCGATGCTGCTCGCCACGGGCGCAGTCTGGCTCGTGACGGCAGTGCAACTCGGCGGCATCAGGCAGTCGAGCCGCTTCCAGCTGTTGTCGACCGTGCTGAAGCTCGGGCTCATCACCGCCTTCCTGATCGCCGGCTATACCATTGCCGCCCCGCAACCGGTGACGTTCCTGCCGGCCACGACCGATCTCGGCCACGTGACGAGCGCTGCGTTCGCGACTGGACTGGTTTTCGTCATGTACGCGTTCTCCGGCTGGAACGCGGCGACCTACATCATCGGCGAGTTGCATGCGCCTGAGCGAACCTTGCCGCGCGCGCTGCTGCTGGGCACCGTGATCGTTCTGGTGCTCTACATTGCGCTCAACGCGGTTTTCCTGCGGGCTGCACCGATGGACGCGCTCGCGGGCCAGCTCCAGGTCGCAAGCATCGCGGGCAGTCATATCTTCGGCGAGACCGGCGGGCGCTTCGTGGCCGCGATGATCTGCATCGGACTGGTTCCTTCCATCGCCGCGATGATGTGGATCGGCCCGCGCGTGCTGATGACGATGGGCGAGGACATTCCGGCGCTGTCGGTGTTCGCGCGGCGCTCGCGCAACGGGGCGCCGGCCTATGCCGTGCTGTTCCAGCTCACGGTGGCCACCCTGATGCTGTTCACGGAGAGCTTTGAGGCGGTGCTGGACCTGGTCCAGTTCTCGCTGTTGTCCTGCTCGTTTCTCGCTGTGGTCGGACTGTTCAAGCTGCGCATCGCGCAGCCGGACCTCCCGCGACCCTATCGCGCCTGGGGCTATCCGGTCACGCCGTTGATCTTCCTCAGCGTGACCTTCTTCATGATGTACTATCTCGTCATGACGCGGCCGTTGCAGGCAGGGCTCGGCGCAGGCGCAATGGCGTCGGGACTGGTGATCTATTGGTTCGCTCACGCGCGGTCGCGCCGTGTCGCCGCAACGCTCGCATCGGGTTCGGATTGAAATGCTGTGGGTCTCGAGAGTCTGGTTCGCCGTCGCATGTCTTATGCTTGCCCTGAGCTTCGAGGCTCGGGCTCAGACCATCACGCCGGATGATACGGCGCGGGTGCTGGCGGGGATCGCGCCGGCGGCGGGCTCGCCACTCGCGCCCTTCGTACAGGATCCGGCGTGGCGGCGGCACGCGGCTTTCTTCGACAACGCCTTCAATCAGCTCGAGCAGCGGCAGTTGTCGAAGATCAGGGCCTGGACGGATGCCAATCTGACGGCCCCGCAGCCGGCGATGTTCTATTTCTTCTCGGGGCCGGATTTTCTCTATGCCGACGCCTTTCACCCGAAGGCAACGACCTATGTCCTGGCGGCGCTCGAGCCAACCGGCCCGATCCCGGACCTGTCCAGATTGCCGCGCGGCGGCATTGGCCCGGCACTGTCCTATGTCGAACGCTCGTTGCAGTCGATCCTGAGCTTCTCCTTCTTCATCACCAAGGACATGAAGGTCGACCTGCGCGAAGGCGAGCTCGAAGGGACCTTGCCGATCCTCTACGTGTTCCTGGCACGCACCGGCAAGACGATCCGCGAGGCGAGCCTGATCTGGTTGGACGAGAACGGCGGATTGCACGGCAACTCCGAGCCGCCGGCGCGCAATGCGACAAAGGGCGCGCGTATTCTGTTCGCCGGCGCCGACGGGGTCGTGAAGACGCTCTATTACTTCTCCACCGATCTCTCCGATTCCGGCGTGAAGGCGAGTGGGCTGCTCAAGTTCTGCGAGCCGCTGGGGCCAGGCGACAGCCTGCTGAAGAGCGCGTCCTATCTGTTGCATGAGAACGGCTTCGGACGGGTCCGCAGCTGGCTGCTCAAGAACAGTGCGACCGTCGTCCAGGATGATTCCGGCATCCCGCTCGCGAGCTATGAGGCGCGGGCCTGGCGTTTCCTGCCGTTCGGACGCTACGCCGGGCCGATCGACAAGTTTCCGGACATGTACCAGAGGAGCTATGCGAAGCTGTTCGAGCGTGCGCAGCCGCTGGAGTTCGGGATCGGCTATCGCTGGCGAACGCGGGAATCGAATGTCCTGCTCGCGGTGAGATCGCCTCCTGCCGACGCGACGGTGTCGGCCGAAGCGAGCGCCCCTCCAGAGACGGATTATCAGCCGCCGCCGCGCGCCCGGCGCGTGCCGCGGACGCCGGAGCCCGTTCCTCTCTATCCGCCGCCGCGGCGCGACGATTTCATCTTTTGGCCGAGATGGTAGGGGTGAATCTCACCAGTGCACGCTCTGGCTGGGCACGATGTAGGACGTCGTCGGCGGGGGCAGGGCGGTGCTGTCGGCGAGATAGCGCCAGGCACCGACAACGACGATCAACAAAGCGATGATGCAGAGCAGGTCCACCTGACGGGCATCGTGGTGGTCGGCATGGTCGGGACCGATGCTCTTGCGCGATCGGTTGCTTCTGGGACTGATTGTCCAGCGCATCGTTGTCTCCTCCCGAAGGAAGCGTCACATCAATGCAGGCCGAGGCAGCGCGGTTCCTGCTGGGAGCGCCGGCTCTTGGCGTAAGAATAAGCCTGACTACAGATTTCGCCAGGCCCTTTTGCTGCAGATCAATCGACGGGCGAGGCGTCTGTTGCGCTGCACATCAGTCCGGGCCGTTGACGCCGCGCCATCGCGCGTAGCGCCACGGCAGGTACCAGCGGGCGCGCACAGGAGCCGTCGTTGGGACGTTGTCGATGCCCGAGGTGCCAAAGGGCTGGCAGCGCAGCAGCCGAGCGAGTGTCATCCACCCACCCGCCCAGAGCCCGAAGCGTTCGATGGCTTCATCGGCATAGACCGAGCAAGTCGGCAGATGCCGGCAATTGTAGCCGACCAGTGGCGACAATGTGTGGCGATACAGCCAGATCAGCGCATGAGCAGCGCGCCGCGGGAGTCGGGCCAGCAGCGACCCGATGTGCGCAGAATGGCAGCCGATGTCAGAGCATGAGTGCTTCATGAGCGCGATGCAAGATGGATGGGCGAGCTTCTGACCGGTTCCTCGGCAGGGAACCCGGCTCTCGGTCATTTGTGGTGATGTGATGCAACAATGGCCGGTTTTCAGCGGCGTCGCAGCACGCCGCAGCTGGACGGTAGGTGATTGCCCGGATACGTTTCTCGGCAAGGATGTGACAGACTAATAACGGATTTGAGGCCAAGTTGTCAGGTCTTTCCGCAAGAAAACCGAGGAACTGCGTACCGAGCTTGACGAGGGGGACGGATTGCGCGTGAGATTGCTGCGGTCGCGTGAATTGCGCTGGATGCTACTCGGTGTTGCAGCGCTTGGGATGGTGGTCGGTGGCGCGATCACCATCATGTCAAACACGGCGCGCGCCGGCGGCGCGCTCGAAGAGCGCAAACTCCCGATGCGGTTTGGTTGGGTCGCCTGCGAGCCGAATTGCGGCTGGGTCAGCGCGGTCGGGATCGTCACCGGCGATACGCCAAAGGATTTCGAGGATTTCGCGAGGGATCGCGACCTGACTGGCACCACGCTGGTGCTCGATTCCAGCGGCGGCTCCGTCAATGACGCGATCACCTTGGGCCGCCGGTTCCGCGGCTTGAAGATGCGCACCACCGTCGGCATGACCCAACGCCCGAGCCGCGGGGGTGATCGGCCGCGGGTCATGCCCGAGGCCTATTGCGAGTCGATGTGCGTGTTCCTGCTGCTGGCCGGAACCACGCGTTATGTTCCGGATGCGGCCCATGTCCGCGTCCACCAGATCTGGATGGGAGACCGCGCCGACGACGCCAAGGCGGCGAGCTACACGGCGCAGGACCTGATGATCGTCGAGCGCGACATCGGGCGTCTCGCCAAATACACCTTCGACATGGGTGGAGCGGGCGATCTGCTGTCGCTGGCGCTGAACGTGCCGCCGTGGGAAGACCTGCATGAGCTGTCGCGCGCCGAACTGCGGCTCACCAATGTCGTGACCACGGATCTGATCGCCGAGGTGCTGCCGCCGAAGGGCACGACACCGGTCGCCGAGCTCGCGCCGAAGCCGCAGGCCAAGGACAAGCAGCAGGACCGCTTCCCCGTTGCGCTGGACAAGGCGCAACTGTCGCGTACCGCCGAGGCGTTGCCGCCCGCGACCGTCGCCGCGACGCCACAGCAATAGGCATCGACGTCGCCTGGGTGAGCCGGGCCTCGCGCCAAGAATCGGCGTGTCGAAATACTGCTCCCGCATGTCGCCGCGCTCATGCGGGCTACGGATCGGTCATTCTGCTCGCGCGGGCGGGAAGCGGCGTTGCCTCAGCCCTGGGCGGCGGCCGGTTCCGCGCCGTTGGCCTTCGCCTCGATCTGGCCGATGGCATCGACCACGGCATCGAAGGTCAGCATCGTCGAGGCGTGGCGGGCCTTGTAATCCCGGACGGGCTCGAGCAGGGCGATGTCGGCCCATTTGCCCTCCGGCGGCGCGCCGTTTTCCTTCAGCATCCTCCGGACCGTCTCCCGCAGCTCGCGCAGCTCCGCGGCGCTGGAACCGATAACGTGGCGGGCCATGATCGAGGAGGAGGCCTGGCCGAGGGCGCATGCTTTCACGTCGTGGGCGAAGTCGGTCACCACGGGCCCATCCATCTTGAGGTCGACCTTGACGGTCGAGCCGCAGAGCTTGGAATGGGCGGTGGCGGTGGCGTCCGGGTGGTCCAGCCGTCCGAGCCGCGGAATGTTGCCGGCCAGCTCGATGATGCGCTTGTTGTAGATGTCGTTCAGCATGTGCCTGACGTCCCGGAATTACCGGCGTGGCGGCCTTGGCGGCCGGGTTTCATCGCCCTATATTGCGAGTATATGGAAACGATTGGCAGGAATTCCAGCCACATCCACAGGCGTCCGGCGCCAGAGGCGCCAAGCCTGCGTGTGGCGCCTCTGCAGGTGACGCCCTCAAGGTGATGCTGTGCCGGTGACACTCCGGTCGGACCGCCGACCGGTCGAACGGAGTTGAGATGGACACTTTGATCAAGACGCTGCGCACCACCAAGCCCGAGGGCAAGCCGTTAGACGCCAAGCTGACCGACCCCCGCGCTGCAGAGCTCGATCCTGCCGATTTTCTTGCTGCTGCCGTGCGGCCGGACCGGCCACGGCCGTCGCGCGCCGAAGCCGAGGCCGCGGTTTACACGCTCCTGAACTATATCGGCGAGGATCCGACCCGCGAAGGGCTGGTCGATACGCCGCGCCGGGTCGTCGAGGCCTATGACGAGCTGTACCAGGGCTATCACCAGTGCCCGGCCGAGGTGCTCGACCGTACCTTTGGCGAGACCGCCGGCTACGACGACTTCGTCCTGATTCGCGACATCGAGTTCACGTCGCAATGCGAGCATCACATGATGCCCTTCTACGGCCGCGCGCATATCGCCTATACGCCGGTCGAGCGTGTCGTCGGCCTGTCCAAGCTGGCGCGCCTGACCGACATCTTCGCCCGCCGCCTGCAGACCCAGGAGCATCTGACCGCCCAGATCGCGGCTGCGATCGACGAGGTGCTGAAGCCGCGCGGCGTCGCTGTCATGATCGAGGCCGAGCACACCTGCATGTCGGTGCGCGGCGTCGCCAAGCACGGCGCCATCACCTTCACCAGCCGCTTCACCGGCATGTTCAGGGACAATCCGGCCGAGCAGGGGCGCTTCCTGTCGATGGTGCGCTCGCCGCAACGGTAAGACCAGCAACATCTTAGCGAGAGTTTCGTGTCCTCATCCTCAGTCGAGCGCGAGGAGGGCTTGGCCTTCCTGCCCAAGTTCGACGCGGCCGGCCTCGTCACGTGCGTGACGACGGACGCCGTGAGCGGCGACGTGCTGATGGTCGCCCACATGAACGAGGAGGCGCTGCGCAAGACGGTGGCAACCGGCGAAGCCTGGTATTTCAGCCGCTCGCGCAATGCGTTGTGGCGCAAGGGTGAGAGCTCGGGCCAGACCCAGCGCGTGGTCGAGATGCGCACCGATTGCGACCAGGACGCGGTCTGGCTGCGCGTCGAGCAGACCGGCGCGGCCTGTCACACCGGCCGCCACTCCTGCTTCTATCGCAAGGTGGAGCGGGCTGAGGGCGAGGGCGCGCGGCTGGTGTTTGTCGAGGCCGACCGGCTGTTCGATCCGGCCGAGGTCTATCGCAAGTAGGCCAGCGACCTTCCTCCGGGTCTGTCCTGTCGTTCATTGGCCCGGCCGGGCCCAGCGAATTAACCCGCCATTAACCATACCCGCCGCATTTTGCCGGACGTTTCCGGCGCGTTCGTCTGCCAGCGAATCTGCAAACAGCGGGTCTTCCCATGTCGGTCGACGCATCCAACTCCTCGTCCACCGGTTTCCTCGATGGCGTCCGGGCGAAGGTCGCCGGCGCGATCAAGCAGGCCGCCGACAGCGTCGGCACCAGCTTCGAATATCTGCTGTCGACCGCCAAGATGGAGTCCGACTTCAATCCGACCGCCGGCGCCTCGACGTCGTCAGCGCGCGGGCTCTACCAGTTCATCGACCAGACCTGGCTGGGCACGGTGAAGGAAGCCGGCGCCGATCTCGGCTACGGCCAATATGCCGACGCGATCACCCGGACATCGTCGGGCGACTATACGGTCAGCGATCCCGCCATGCGGCAGGCGATCATGAAGCTGCGCGACGACCCGCAGGCGTCGTCCGCCATGGCCGCTGCGCTCACGCAATCGAACAGCTTCCAGCTCACCGGCAAGATCGGCCGCCGGCCGACCGATGCCGAGCTCTACATGGCGCATTTCATGGGCGTCGGCGGCGCCGCGAAGCTGATCACCAGCGCCCGGGAGACGCCGAACGCATCGGCTACGCAGATGTTTCCCGGTGCCGCCGCGGCCAACCGGCCGATCTTCTACGATCGCGACGGACAAGCCCGCAGCGTGTCCCAGGTCTATGCAGTCCTGAACACGCGCTATGCCGGCGCCGCCAATTCCTCGGCCACCCGGGGCGCGCTTGCGCTCTACGGTGGGACGAATGTCGCGGCCAATGCGGCCGGCGGCGGCGCGCTACCGACGACCGACACCGCAACCTTCCTGTCGATGTTTCCGGATGCGCGCGGCTCATCCCGGGCCGGCGCCTCGACGACGGCCGACGCATCGGCCGTCAACCGTCCGGCGGATCCGATGTTTCGTTCGCTATTCCAGGTCGACGGCCAGTCGAGCCAGGCGGTCTCGCCAACCGTGCGCGAGTTGTGGGGCCATTCATCGGTTGCCAGTGCGACCCCGCCGGAGGGCGGCAGCAACGATGCCAGCGGCAATGGTCAGCGCAGGCTCGACCTGTTCAGCGATCCGCACGGCACCTTCTCGGGCTGATGCGCCGGCGCAGGCGGTCGCACGCGTCGCTGAACCATTGATCAAAAAGAACTATTTTTGACGTCCCGCCGCGGCTCGCACCGTCGGCGGCGGCCGCATTTCCCCCGTCGGATTACGGCCAAATGAGGCGTTGAGTGGTATCATAGTATAGAAACAACCTGTCGCCTTAACAAAACATCAACAAAACCAGCCACTTATGGTGAACGCTTTGTTAAGCGTCGTGGTTTATTTTCGGTGCTGTTGAGGCCCTCGTGGCCTTTGTCTGCAAGTTGCGTAAGCCGGAAAGACCATGATCGTTCGGCAGTTTCTCAGTTGGGTCAGAACCGCACCCGCCGGTGAGCGGGCAGAGGCCACCAGGGCGCTCGCGCGGGCGTGGTTGTTGTCGGATCTCTGCGACGAGGATCGCGGCGCCGCGGAGGGCGCGCTCCTTATGCTGTTGGACGATCCGTCGCCGCTGGTGCGGCAGGCGATGGCGGAGGTGTTCGCCCGCTCGGAGGAGGCGCCGGCCGCCATCGTCCAGGCGCTCGCCACCGACCAGGCTTCTGTCGCCGCCATCATCCTCGAATATTCGCCGCTGCTGATCGATGCCGACCTCGTCGACATCGTCGCGACTGGTAACTCCGAAACCCAATGCGCGATCGCGCGCCGCGTCGGCCTGCCGGCGCCGGTGTGCGCAGCGATCGCCGAGGTCGGCAGCGCCGCTGCAGCGCTCGAGCTGATCGAGAATGCTTATGCCGAGCTGGCGCCGTTTTCCTGGGACCGCATCGTCGAGCGTCACGGCCATCTCGCCGCCATCCGCGAAGCGATGCTGGTGCTGGACGATCTGCCGGCCGCGACGCGCGCGGCGCTGGTCGACAAGCTCTCAGAGACACTGGCGCAGTTCGTGGTCGCCAGGAACTGGCTCAGCGCCGACAGGGCAGGGCGCATCACCAATGAGGCGCGCGACCGCTCGACCATCACCATCGCGGCGCGCTCGCGCGGCGAGGAGCTGCGCGGGCTGGTCCAGCATCTGCGCGCAACCTCGCAACTCACCGCGGGTCTGATCCTGCGCGCGCTGCTCTCCGGCAATGTCGAATTATTCGAGATCGCGCTGTCGGAGCTCGCCGACATGCCACGGGCGCGGGTGGCGGCGCTGCTCAACGATCGCGGCCGCGCCAGCCTGCAGGGGCTGCTGCGCAAGGCGGGCATTCCCGACACCACCTTCGACGCCTTCAGCATCGCGCTCGAGGTCTGCCGCGAGAACGGCTTTGCCGACACCTTGAGCGGGGCAGCGATCCTGCGCCGCAAGATGGTGGAGCGCGTGCTCACCCATTGCGCCACCGACCGCGACGCGGCGGCGCCGCTCTTGATCCTGCTGCGCCGCTTCGCCACCGAATCCGCGCGCGACGAGGCCCGTGAGTTCTGCGACGAGGTGATGGCCGAGGATTTCGTCGCCGGGCTGGAGTTCGGACTGATCGCGGCGTGAACCGTGTGCGCTGCCGTAGGGTAGGCAAAGGCGCGTCGCAGATATTGCCACGTTCGAGCGCGCGGGGGCGTCGTGCCCACCGACTTGCTGCAAAGACTGCCGATCCATGATGGGCACGCGACCGCCCCTTTGCGGCGGCGCTTTGCCCATCCTACGTGATCGCCATCCGATTACGGCTGATCGCTCGGCACGAGGCTCGGCGCCAGGATCGCTTCGAGATGCTCCGGCCGGTTGCGGTTGACCTGGATCAGATAGTCGTCCGCCACGCGGCGCAGCCGGCGGCTCAGTTCGCCTGCGACCGTCGCGCTGTCATACTTCGTATGATCATGCACGATCGCCTGGATCGCGTTGACGTGATGCTCGAACAGCTCGGCCGGGACCTTTTCGAGATCCGGCGCGTGCTCGATGATCCGGCAAAGGCTGTCGGCAACCTCGGCGGCGGCGGGATAGCCGAAGGTCGCGGCGTCGCCCTTGATGTCGTGTGCCGCGCGGAACATCTCCTCGCAGGCATCGTCGTCGAAGCCGGTCTTGAGGACTGCTGCATAGGCTTTCGTCAGGCGATCGGCCTCGGTGTCCATCCACGACTTGAACTCGCCGGACAGCCCTTCGAGCGCGGCTTCGGCACGCGCGATCGGATCGTCGAGATCCTTCTCTTCGGCGCGACGCAGCACCTTCTTCAGCGGATTGGGCTGGGTGATGACGTGATGCGAGGCGTAGGTCTTGACTTGGATCGCCGGGGTCTTGTCTTTTGCCATCTCGATATCCCCTGATGATGCCGACCAGCGCACTTCGACGCATCGCCCCGATTCATATCCGAGGAGCTTGGAGCGCTGGGCGCCGATCCCCGGATTGCGTTAACGCCGGCTCACTGCCGCGCCCCTAAACTGCGGAGCGCGCTTTATCCAGAAGTGACGGCTGCTGGAAAATCTCCGCCTCGCCGCCGATCCGGCGCTCGGGCCCGATATAGGCCGTGTTGGTGTTGCGGCGCCGGTCCGGGCCGAAATAGGTCTTTGTCTTGATGAAGGGGCGCGGATTGGCGACCACGTTGAGGATGCGCTGATACAGGCCTTTGGCCGAGATCGGCTTGGCGAGGAATTCCGTCACGCCGGCGTCGCGCGCGACGGTGACCCGGCGCTTCTCCGAATGCCCTGTCAGCATGATGATCGGCGCGTAGGGATTGCCCTTGGCTTCCGGCTGCCGGATCATCTGCGCGAGCTCGAGGCCGTCGAAGATCGGCATTGCCCAGTCGGTGATGACGATATCAGGCGAGAAATGAGTGTACATCTCGAGAGCGGTCGCGCCGTCCTCGGCCTCGTTGACCTCGCGGGCGCCGAACGAATGCAGCAATGTGCGCAGGATGCGGCGCATGTGCGGGTTGTCGTCGCAGACGAGAAAGCGCAGCTTGTTGAAGTCGATGCGATACATTTGGGCCGGCCCGGAGGGATCACCGGTGAAGGTGGTCAACGCGCATTAACCATACGGAGCCGCGGGTTAACAAAGCGTTGCGCGGGGCGGCTGAGGCGCAAAAAGGCGCGGACAACCGAGATGTCAGTAGCCGAACTGCTCGCTCAGGATCCGCTCTTCCAGGCTGTGGCCGGCGTCGAACAGCATCCGCATCGAGATCGTCTTGTCGGAAAGCACCTCGACCCGCTGGACGTTGCGGACCTCGTCATGGTCGGCCACCGCCGCGACCGGCCGCTTGTCGCCTTCGAGCACCTCGATGATCACATAGGCGGTGTTCGGCAGCAGGGCGCCGCGCCAGCGCCGCGGCCGGAACGCGCTGATCGGCGTCAGCGCCAGCAGCGCGGCGTTGATCGGCAGGATCGGGCCCTGCACGGAGAGATTATAGGCGGTGGAGCCCGCGGGCGTCGCGACGAGCACGCCGTCGGCGATCAGCTCCGGCATGCGCTCGCGCTCATCGATCAGGATGCGCAGCCGCGCGGTCTGTGCCGTCTGGCGGAACAGGTAGACCTCGTTGATGGCGTGGTGGATGTGAACGACGCCCGCGGCATCCGTCGCCCGCATCAGCAGCGGATGAATCACCGATTCCTGCGCCGCTTCGAGCCGCCCGTGCAGATCGATCGTGCTGAATTCGTTCATCAGGAAGCCGACCGTGCCGCGATGCATGCCGTAGATCGGCTTTCCCGAGCGCATGTGGTCGTGCAGCGTCTGCAGCATCAGGCCGTCGCCGCCGAGCGCGACCACGACGTCCGCCAGGTCCGGATCGGAGTTGCCATAGAGCGCGGAGAGCTGCGTCAGCGCGGCCTGGGCCTCGGCGCTCGGACTCGCAACGAAGGCGATCCGCTCATATCGCTTGGACGTGGTCATGCGTCGCAGGGCTCGCTGGTCGGTTGGCCGGTAACAGGCGCCGTGTCGTCTAGCCGACCTTGCCCGTGCTTGTCCATCGCGGCCGGTATCCTGGGGCAATGGGGCCGGGATGAGGCTGATGTGGCCAGGACATACGCGCACGCGCGGAAGTCATCGGGGCGTCATTTTTCCTGCAGGCTGCGCACGGGATCCCAGGACGAGGAGCCGGTCCGCAGGGTTGCTTTCGCCCGCTCGGCGAAGAAGCGGCTCGGAGGATCGCTCGGTGCACCCCGCGCGAAGCAGTCCGCCGCTTGCGGCAGCTCGCGGGCGCGCCAATGCGCGAGGCCTGCGGCATAGCCGATGAGGAGGGCCTGTTCCTCCGGCGTGAGCTCGGCTGCGCGGCCATGCAGCTCGTAGATCTTCAGCGACTGCTCGCGACCCTTGACCCGGATGGTGTCGAGCTCGCGCCAGGCGAACTCGGTGCCGGCGAGCGCGACCGTGCTCTCGGAGGCGATGATCGTGGTGCCATAGAACTTGTTGGCGCCCTCGAGCCGCGAGGCGACGTTCACGGCGTCGCTCATCACGGAATAGTTGAAGCGGCGCTGCGAGCCGAAATTGCCGACCAGCGCGGCGCCGCTGTTGATGCCGATGCGCTGTGCCACCTTGATGCCCTGGAACGCCGTCGACGTATTGTTGAGCTCGGCGAGCTTCGCCTTGCAGTCGAGCGCCGCGCGCGCCGCGCTGCGCGCATGATCGGGATCGTCGAGCGGAGCGCCGAACACGGCGACCACGGAGTCGCCGATGTATTTGTCGACATAGCCGTCGTGGCTTTCGATGACGTCGGTCATGGCCGAGAGATATTCGTTGGTGAGGGCCATGAGCTGCTCCGGCGTCATCTGCTCGGCGAGGCGCGAGAAGCCCTCGATGTCGGAGAAGAACACGGTGACCTCGCGGGTCTCGCCGCCGAGTTGCGGCAGCCGGCGCGAAGCGAGCATGCGGTCGATCTCGTGCGGTGCGAGGTAATAGGCAAAGCTCTTCTGCAGCAGCCTGCGGTCCTTGTCGGTGACCATGAAGCGATAGCCGGTGGTCGCTGCCAGCGCGAGCACGCCCGCTGCGAGCGGCTCCGCCAGGGGCAGCGCGTAGGCATGGTCGAAGAGAGCGGTTGCGAGCACGGTGTAGAGCAGGGCGGCCACGGCCAGGATGGCCGCTGCGGAGGCGGGCCGCAGCAGTCGGGCGAGCAGCGCGGCAAGCAGCGCGATGGTTGCGGCGATGGCGTAGATCGCAGGGCGTCCGAGTTCGGTTGCCGCGTCCTGCCGCACCAGATTGTTCACCGCCGTGGCGTGGATGTAGACGCCGGCAATGGTGCTGCGGGCGAACGTCTCGGCGATCCTGCGCTCGTCCAGCACGCAGCGCGGCCGCCGCGCGCCCTCGGCACGGGTTGCGAAGCGCTTCGAGGTGAGCCGCCGATCCTCGATCCCGACGGTGCCGAGCAGGACGACCTTGCCGGCGAACTCGCGGCGGAAATAGTCCTTGTCGCCTTTCAGCGCGCAGGCGCGCAAGTCGGCGAACGAGTAGGTCGGAATGTCCTGGGCGCCGCCGGCAAAATTCAGGGTCATGGTGCTCGGCACGCTGCCGGGCACCTTGTACGCACCGAGTGTGACGCCGTCAGCGGCAATGAGCGGCGCGGTGCCGGTTGCGCGCCCCGCCAGTTCCAGCGCCATGCTCGGGACTGCCTTGCCGTCGACCGACAGCGTCAGCGGATGGCGGCGGACGACATCGTCGCTGTCAGTATAGGTGTTGAGCGGACGAAGATTCTGCTGCTGGCGCACCGCGATGCGCTGGCCGGGCGCGGGCAGGATCGGCGGCTCGGCAAAGATCTCGCCCAGCACCACCTTGCCGCCGGCGGCCGCGGCAGCGAGCGCGCGCAGGAAGTCGCGATCGAAGCCGCGCGTCTTCTCGCCGAGGGTGCTGTCGCCGAGCGGAATCTCCGACTGCTCGATCGATGTCTGGAACACGATGTCGAAGCCGACCACCTTGGCGCCGCCATCGAGCACCGCCGTCATCACGCGGCCGATCTCGCCGGTCCATGTCAACAGCGGCGCACCCTTGAAGGGGGGCGCCTGGTAGCTCTCCTCGTCGACCGCGATCACCACCGCCGGACTCGCCGCCGCATCGTGACGGTTGCCGAAGGTCTCGAAGCGCAGCCATGTCAGCGCATCCAGCGACAGGCCACGGCCGCGCTCGAAGACTGGCGACACGAACAGGCCCGCGCACGCCAGCGCGATGGCGATGACGGCAATGGCGTCGCGCGTCCGGCGTCCGATCGCCACCGATAAAAGCCTTCGGTCTCAGTTGAACCGGATCAATCGCCCGACCGCGGGTCCAGGCCCCGCCTTGGCCTGTGCGTCGACCTTGAACACGATCCGCGCGTTGCTGAAGCTCGCAACATAGGTGCCGCCGGGCGTGAGCGGGTGGCTGGTGCCGGCGAAATCGTAGAATCGTCCCTTGTATTGCCGGCCCGAGAGCTCGACCTGCTGGCGCTCGCCGGGCTGGTCGAGGCGCTCGACGACCAGCGTGCCGCGGCCCTTGGCCTCGAAGATGGGCGAGGCGCTGTAGATGATCGCCTGCGCCACCGGTGCGCTGTCCGGTCCGACGCTGCGCACGATCGTGGCCGCGACCTCGCTGGTCTCGCGCGAGGTGGCCTGTGCGTGGCTGGCGTCGCAATTGACGATGTCGCTCTTGAGCGTCGCGCCGTCGACCGTGCTTTCGCCGGGTCCCACGGTGACGCTGCCGGCGCCGTTGACCGTCTCGCGCCGGCACGATTTGAGGTAGCTCATCACCACGGCGCCATCCGGGCCAAGCTTGATCACCTGGCCGGGCGCCACATAGTCCATCAGCTCGGCGCCGGCCACATCCCCCTGGACGTCCTCGACCAGCGCCGCCGGCGGGCCGGCCCAGGCCGCCGGCGGTCCAATCACGACCGGTCCGGCGAGCCCGGTGAGGGCTGCGATGATGAGCGTCGGCAACTTCATGATGAACTCCGTGATCGCGATCGGCGGCGCGCCTCTTGTCCCAAACCTGGGTGTCCCGGTGATGGGACGTCGGAAGCGCTGGAGAGGTTCGAGCCCATAACACACCTGAGGGGACCAGGCACGGGTGCTGATGTGACCTGGATCACGGAAGAGTTGCTTGAGCTTGCTCCCAAGCCGCGGTTCATGCGCTTGCAGAAATGGCGAGTTACGCCAATCGCCTGGTCGAGGGAGTGAGCTGATGGCAGGTTTGAGATCGTCCGTCGCGTGGCCGGGACTGATGGCGTTGGCCTTGACGGCAGTGCTCGCCGGGCCGGCCTTGCACGCCGAGGACGCGCCACCGGCGGCGCAGGACGCCGCGGCGCCGGGGTCACATCGCACCGGCTCGGCTGGAAATCGCGCCGCGAGCCCGCCCGGCTCAGCATCGACCGCCGAGCAGCACAAGCTGCCGCCGGACTCCACCACGACGCAGAAGCTCGAACTGCCCGGCCGCACGCTGTCGTTCACGGCGACTGCCGGTTCGATCCGCCTGTTCGACGACAAGAGCGAGCCGCAGGCCGACATCGCCTACACCTCCTATCAGCTCGATGGCGCCGATCGCGCCAGCCGCCCGGTGACCTTCTTCTTCAACGGCGGCCCTGGTGCCTCATCCGCCTATCTGCAGCTCGGCAATGCCGGTCCGTGGCGGATCGGTATCGATGCGGCCAGCGTGACGCCCTCGTCGAAGCCGGAGCTGATGCCGAATGCAGACACCTGGCTCGACTTTACCGATCTCGTGTTCATCGATCCCGTCGGGACCGGCTACAGCCGTTTCGTCGCGACCGGCGACGAGGTGCGCAAACGGTTCTTCTCGGTCGATGGCGACGTGCGTTCGCTGTCGCTCGTGGTGCGTCGCTGGCTGGAGAAGCACGACCGTCTCGCATCGCCCAAGTTCATCACGGCTGAGAGCTATGGCGGCATTCGCGGTCCGAAGATCGTCAACAACCTGCAGCATGACCAGGGCATCGGCATCAGCGGCCTGATCCTGCTGTCGCCGCTGATGGATTTTCGCGACTATTCCGGCTCGAGCCTGATGCAATATGTCGCGAGCCTGCCGAGCTATGCCGCCGTCGCCAAGCAGTTGAAGGGGCCGGTGACCCGCGCCGATCTTGCCGACGTCGAGCGTTACGCCAGCGGCGAGTTCCTGCTCGACCTCGTCAAGGGCGAGGCCGATGTGGAAGCAACCAATCGGCTCGCCGACAAGGTCGCGAGCCTGACCGGCATCGACCAGGCGGTCAGCCGCAGGCTGGCCGGGCGCTTCGACGTCTCGGAGTTTCGCCGCGAGTTCGACCGCAAGAACGGCCGCATCACCGGCCGCTATGACGGCTCGGTGCTCGGCATCGATCCCTATCCGGATTCGAGTCGGTCGCGCAGCTCCGATCCATCGGGTGACGTACTCACTGCGCCGCTGACCAGTGCGGCGGTCGAGCTGACGACGCGCAAGCTGAACTGGCGCCCCGAGGGCTCCTATGAGCTGCTGAGCGGAGCCGTGAACCGGTCATGGGATTTCGGCCGCGGCACCAGCCCGCCGGAGTCCACCGCCGAGCTCCGGCAGATCCTCGCGCTCGATCCCAAGCTCAAACTGCTGGTCGGCCACGGCCTGTTCGATCTCGCCACGCCGTATTACGGCTCGAAGATCCTGCTCGACCAGCTGCCCGCCTTCGCGCGGCCGCCGCGAGTCAAGCTCGTGGTCTATCCCGGCGGGCACATGTTCTATTCCCGCGACGACGCGCGCAAAGCCTTCCGCGGCGAGGCCGAGGCGCTGATGAAGTAGGCCAAGCAAGTAGCCCGGATGAGCGCAGCAATATCCGGGTTCACACGAGCTGGGTGCGAGAACCCGCGTATACCCGGGCTACGCACCATGTTTGCGCCTACGCGTCCTTCTTCCGGCGCCCTTTCGGATATTTCCGCTCCATCTCGGCCTTCACCACGCGTTCGGGCCGCACCCGTGCGCCCGCGAGCCAGATCTCGCTGACGCCGGACTTGGTGCGGACTCGCCTGACCGCCTCGCCATGGCTGGCATAGCCGGCCGCGTGCACGATGCGCCCGGTATCGCGTCCGGTCACCTCGATGCGGGCGGCATCGAGGAACGGGTTGATGAACACCGGATTGGCGACCATGACCCTCTCGCCGAACGGGACGAGATCGACGGCGCCCCACAGCGTCCACCAGCGGCCGGTCCAATCGCGCGTCCTGCGCGACGGTGCGCCATGGGTGGCGAAGGCCTGCAGGATGAACTTGACGCCATTGGCCCAGCCGGGCGCCCAGCCGTCGACGGCATTGGTCAGCACGGTGATCGTGATGTCGCGCGCGGGAATGACCGAGGTGCGTGAGATGTAGCCCTGAAAGCCGCCGCCATGGCCGAACCAGTCGAAGCCGGCGGTCGTCCCGCTCATGAGCGCCAGGCCGTAATAGGCCTCTTCGACGTCTTGGGGCACGCGCCATTGCCGCCGGATCATCTCGCGCCGGCTCGCGACCGACAGCAGGCTCTTCTTCGCGTTCGGGGCGAGCTGGGCGAAGAAGCGGGCGGTGTCGGCTGCCGTCGCGACCACGCCGGCCGCGGCCATGATCGCGTTGGTCGGATTGTCGCCGGGAATCACGACGCGGCGGCCCACGGGGACGGTGCGCGAATGACCGCGCGCGAACGGGACACCCTTGCCGAGCAGCGTCATGTCCGGCGCGCTTTCACGCAAGGCAAGTGGCGTCATGATCTCGCGCTGGAGCCAGGTCGGGTAGGGCTCGCCGGTGATCGCCTCGATGACTAGGCCGAGCAGGCCGTAGCCGTGGTTGGAATATTTGAAGCGGCTGTTGGGATCGATCGCCGGCGGCAGCTTCAGCTCGGCCAGCAGCTCATCCTTGTCGAGATAGGAGCGGCCGTCGGTGAACTGGCCGGAATCCTTGCCGTCGCGGATCAGGCCCGCCGTGTGCGACAGCAGCTGGTTCAGCGTGGCCGCGGCGACGTCCGGATGCAGATCCTTGACGTATTGTCCGACGGTGTCGTCGAGCTTCAACCGCTTCTGCTCGCGCAGGCGCATGAGGGCTGCGGCGGTGAACGCCTTGGTGTGCGAGGCGATGCGGAAGCGGTGCCGCGGCGTCAGCTTCTCGCCGCTGTCGAGATTGGCGTGGCCGTAGGCCGCCTCCAGGACGATCTCACCGCGATGGGCGATCGCAAGGATGCAGCCGGGCTGCTCGGAGACCGCGACCTGAAAGGCCAGCCAATCCTTGATGTAATCGAGTGCTGTGCCAAGCCAGGGCTCCACGAGGCAATCTCCTGTCCAAAAGACGTGATGAAAATGAACTGCGAGACATCCTATCCATAGCGGACGAGGGACATGGGACAAACGAAAATGGCGCAACCCTTTCGGGTTGCGCCACTGTCGAGATCGGAGCTGCTCCGATCGCGCCGTCAGTAGACGAGGCCGGTGCCCGGCTGTTTCTCCAGCGCGTCGGCCAGCGAACGATATTCGGGGCTGTTGGTGCCGGCGAGCTGTGCGACCTTGTCGAGGTGGTACTTGGCCTGCTCGCGGTTGCCCTGTTCGAGCTGCCACAGGCCGTAATACTGCCAGGTGCGCACGTGGTTCGGATCATCCGCCAGGGCCTGCTCGTAGTACTGCTTGGAGGCCTGGTAGTTGCCGAGCTTGCGGTAGGAGTAGCCGATCAGGTTGGCGACGTCGGCGACGTCCTCGCGGTTCAGCGCCTTGAGCTGCTGGATCGCGGTGGTGTAGTCGCCGCGATCATAGATCGAGGTGTAGGCCGTGCGATAGGCCGCCAGGAACTTCGGATCTTCGATGCTCGAGCTCTTGTCCTTCTTCTTCTTGCCCGAATCCGACGCCGGCGGCGCAGACGGGGTATCGCTGCCCGCGGCATAGGCCTTCGACAGAAGCAGCGGCCCGGAGGCCACGGCCATCGAGAACAGAGCCAGCGTGGCAATCCTGATCGCAGACTTTTTCATTCGTATCTCCCGAGTTGTCGATCCAACAGGTGACTGCGTACGGAGAAGAACTCCCGCAGCTGCGAAATATTCCCGGCCATTTGCGCGGATTTTGCGCCGCGATCGGTGCATTATACGGACGACATGATGACAGACCAGTCACCTCGATGACTATCCCTTCATGTCCATGAACTGAAAACACCGCTTTACTTCAGGGTGGGTTCAGTGCCGGTTCCCTATCGTCGTCTCCATGATCACGAGCCTATCCGGACTGGATGGTGCCTCCAGATCTTCACATCACGGAGATGACCATGCTGAAGTCAATGTCTGTTGCGCTGCTCGCCGCGTCGATCCTGGCTGCGCCCGCGTTCGCCGCTGGTCCTGCAAAAACCGATACGTCCGCGAAGTCCAGCCAGACCACTGGCACCGCGAAGACCGATGTGAGCAAGACCGATGCGGCCAAGACCGACGCCACCAAGCCGGGCGCGATGCAGGCCGGCGACAAGGTCAACGAGATGAAGCCCACCGTCGGCAAGACGAAGACCAAGCCGCATGCCTCGCTTGTCCGCCACAAGCATCGCCACGTCGCGCATCTCAGCCATCACAACAAGGTGAGCCTCAAGCGCGTGACGCCGGCGACCCGCCGCGGCTGATCCGGCCACGGCCTGGCCAAGCCAGATCTGATCGTCGACCGCCGGAGCGCCAGAGCGCTCCGGCGGTCGCGGCTTGACGAAGGCGTGAGCCGGTACGGATTTCCCGGGTGTCGGCTTTGAGCTAGAACGACCGCGGGATTGGCTTGCAAGAGTTGGGCGCCGTGGGGATGGGGAGATCGAGCTGGTGGCCGGCGACCGTGCTGGCGCTGCTGTTGGCCGGCTGCGCGAGCGGCGGTCCGGCCGCGTTCATGAGCGAGGACAATCGCGGCATCGCCTATACAGGTGATCGTGGCGTCGGCAGCCAGCCGTTTCCGACCAACCACCGCAGCGAGATCCTGTCCTATCTGAGGACCTACCTGAACAATCCGGTTGGGGTGCGCGACGGCGTCATGGCGGAGCCGGTGCAACGGACGGTCGGTGGCCGGCTGCGTTATGTGAGCTGTCTCCGCTATGCGGCGCGCGAGTCCGACGGCAGCTACCGTCCGGCGCAGGAGCGGGCGGCGGTGTTCGTCGACGGCCGGTTCGACCGCCTGGTCGAGGATGCCGGTGAGCTCTGTGCCGGGTCGACCTACACGCCATTCCCGGAGCTGGCCGGCCTCACGCGTTAGGCCGCGGCGTTTTCGACGGCCTGCCACGTCGTCGCAGCGCCTTGCCAAGCGGTTCGTCCGATCACAAATCAGGGACGGGCCGAACGCTTTGTCGCCTTGCGGCGACCAAATGTCGGGCGAGGCGTCAGCTTCACGAAATATTCGGGAAGCCTATGGAACAAAAGGCCTTTGTTGCCCTCTGGTGACACCGCAGCAGCAATCACAGCTGCGTCACCGCCGCCGGGCAACCCAAATGCGGCCATGATGTTCGATAGATGTCGCAAACGAATAACGGGGACGTCCCATGAAGCGGTTTTTGATCAGTGCAGTGGCCTTGACCACCTTGGCTGCCCCGGCTTTCGCCGCCGACATGCCTCCGCGCACCTACACCAAGGCGCCGGTCTACACGCCCCCTCAGGCGATCTACAACTGGACCGGCTTCTATCTCGGTGGTCACCTCGGCGGCGCCTTCGCGGGCAACAATAGCCTGGAAGGCAACAACGGGCGCTTTCTCGGCGGCGTGCAGGGTGGCTTCGACTACCAGTTTGCCCCGAACTGGGTGCTCGGCATCGAGGCCCAGTACAGCTGGATGGACCGCAACACGACCAATTTCGGCTTCCCGGGGGCGACGGTTGTGACCTCGACCGGCGCCAACCAGCTCGGCTCGGTCACCGGCCGTCTCGGCTACACCTGGGGACCGGCGTTGCTCTACGCCAAGGGCGGTTACGCCTGGCGGGACGGCAACAATCTCGGGGTGAGCGTCGCCGGCGTGCCGACGGGCTTCACCACGTCCGGCAATACCAAGGACGGCTACACCGTCGGCGCCGGCCTCGAATACATGTTCGCGCCGAACTGGTCGGCCAAGGCCGAATACCAGTACTACAATTTCGGCAATACGACCTTCACGGGCGGACCGGCTCCGGTCGTGGGCAGCCGCTTCAACAGCGACGAGCATACGGTCAAGGTCGGCGTGAACTACCGCTTCGGCTGGGGCGGGCCGGCCGCCAGCAAGTACTAAGCGAGGTCGCGAGCCCCTGGCCGACGGCTTCCGGGTCGAGCGTATCGCGCCTCAATTCCAACACGCCCGCGCCGTCTGGTGCGGGCGTGTTGCTGTCCGGCGGGTGGCCGGCGATGGTTTCGAGGACGCTCACGCGGTGCGAAAAAATTTTCAAACCTTCGTGAAACTTTCGCCATCAGTTGATATTATCAGTCCGCCGGTTTGATGGATCATCCCACATGCGTATCTTGGTGTCCGTGCTGTTGTTGTCGGCGGCTGTTTTGCCGTGCTCCGCCCAGACCGTTCTGAAGTCCGAACCGTTGATGCTGGCCCCCTACGAGGTGGCGCTGGTGCAAACCGCGTCCTGCCCGTCGGGCAAGGTGCTGAAGGTGACCGGCGCGATCCGCGGCGTCAGCCGCAAGCGCGCCTGTGTCGCCCTTCCGGCCGAAACGGTATCGCTGGCGACGGCGACGCCCTGAGAACGGGCTTCATGGCGACCTTCCAGCGGGCAGCTCCGGCTGCCCGCTGATCGCGGGTCTGTCTGTCGAAAAATCCTTGATCAAGGCAAGTCGTCCGCGGGAGCGGACGGGCATGAATGCGTGAATGTCTTCTGCCGGCGGCTTCGGTCTGGGCACGCCGAGGCTCGGGGATCAGCCGTACACAGAGCCAATGGTATCATCCAAGGCGCGCTTCCCGCCGCAGCCGCTCAGGATGCGAACGGGATGTTGAACTCCTGCTCGGCTTCGGCACGGTTCTGCCAGGGATCTTCCTCGGGCTCGGCGGCGCAGGGCCGGATCTCGTAATCATTGTCGAGCTGCAGATGCGCGGTCGATCGCGCATTGATCATCACGTCCACCACCAGCCCACTCTGCCGCGCCAGCCTCCAGACGTCTCCCTCGGTCGGATAGGCCTTGCTCAACTTGGCGTCGTTGCAAAACAGCGCGTAGGGCATTCCAAACAGCTCCGGAGAAGCGAAGGATGAACCGAGAATGAACGGCACGTGCAGCGAGACACTGGCGCGCCTGAGGCAGGAAAGGGGCCTTTTCGGGCGGCCGAGTCGTAAACGAGTCCTAAATTTTTGAAAAAAGAATCCGTGGGACTCCGGGGCTAGAATCGCCAGATGGTTAAGCCCATGGGAACCGATCTCCACATCTTCTGCGGGCGGATCCAGCTGACGCTCGCCTTTGGGCTGCTGCTCGCCTTCGTCGCCAATGTGGCGCTGCTGTGCGCCTGGCTGTGAGCCGGCGTGTCGATTGCGGATACGTTTGTGCACCCTCGGCCATTTTAGATCCTTGGCGCGGTCGCCTTTAGTCCTCAGGGAGGGCGCTCCGTCCGGCCGATGCTTTCAGGCGCGCGAGTGTCGCGCTGAAATATTCCTGACGCTCCCGATTGAAGCGCTCCTGATGGGCCCGGAAGCGCGCGACGCGGGCGCGAATCTCCGCCTGCATGTCGCGCTGGAGATCGAGCTGCGAGGCGATGCTTGTGAAACGCTCCGCAGGGACCGGGCTCGCGGTGGCGAACGAAGCCTCGGACGCGACGGCGTCGGGCGCTCTCGGCCTTGCAGGCTCCCCCACAGCATCGGGGATCTCAACTTGCACGTTGCCGCCGCGACGTGTCTCGGTTTCGACGGTGTTGGCCATCACGTGCTCGACAGCGGCATGCGTCGGGCGACCGGCCACGGCCTGCTGCGGTGTGATGGGGGTGCCGACCGGAACGGTCGGCAGCTCGAACTGGGCGAAGTCGGCGGGCTTGCCGGTGACCGACTGCACGAAGGCCATGGTCTGCGCGATCAGCGCATCACGCTCTTCCTTCCACGTCATGACGCTTGTCCCCCGATGCCTCAATTGCAACAAAAGCGGCTGACGAAATCAAGTTGAAGACCAGTGACTTCTGGGGATAAGCAGGAGTTCTAGGTGAGATGTGACAACAATATTGCCACAGTCTGAACCCGTTTCGTCCCCACCCGCGAAAGGCGATACCGGAAATCCAGTCGCGTACAAATGGTTCCTAAGCGGCGGGTTTTTCCGGAGCTCTTCTTGACAGAGGAGGGCGGCTCGCCCCTATGACCGAGCCGCCCCGGACTTCGGGGATCATCTGCTCGCAACCTTCGTGCACCGTCCGGGCACTTCGCAGTCTTCGATGGACAACCCTTCACGCTCCGAGCGGTCGCGCAAGGCCGCGCTCACCGCCGCCCTCACCATCATCGCCCGCGATGGTCCGGGGCGGCTGACGCTCGACGCCATCGCCCGCGAGAGCGGGCTGAGCAAGGGCGGCCTGATGCACCAGTTTCCCAACAAGGAAGCGGTGCTCAAGGCTCTGCTGGAACAGCAATTCCTGCATTTCGACGAATTCGCCAGCAGGTACAGGGCTGAAGCCGGCAAAGCGGCTGATCAGCCCGAGCTCGCGACGCAGATCGCGATCTCGCGGGAGCTGATCGCACAGCAATATTCGGTGGCGCAGGCCATGCTCGGGGCGCTCGCCCAGGAGCCGGGATTGCTGGCCGATGCCCGTGCCAAGGATGCCGAGAGAGTTGCCGAGATCCGCGGCGAGGCCGATGACGCCGATCTCGCGGTCCTGCGATGGGCGGCGGCACGTGGGCTTGCCTTGATGACGATGCTGCGCGTCTCGCCGCTGGAGCAGCCGGACCTGGACCGTCTGTTTGCCCGCCTGCTCGACGACCAGCAATGGACTGCATTCCGGCAGGCCGGGACGACCGGGGAGCGGTGACACCCTCGAGCTCGGCGCCATCTCCAGCCTTGGACGGTTCGATCTGAGCGAAGTCGGGCTGGCTTGCGTCCGATGGCGCTCGATGCCGCCGGAAGTCCGTGTCGACCGCGCATTCCTTCTCATTCGATTTGCTATTTACAAACCGTCTAGTCGGTTTATAGAGATGATCATGTGAGGCGCTGGCAACGGCGCCGCAGTCGTGGAGAAGGGGATGAGGAGTCGATTTCGGATGTCCGGCTTCGCTGCGATCGCCGCAGCGGGCCTCTGCGGGGGGTGCAACACGGTGACGCCGGTGGCCTATTCCGGAGTGGCGTCGGCGCGCTATCTGGCGCCCAACACATCCGATCCATCGGGCCGGGTGCCTTACCGCTACGCGGCCGCCGCCGACTGGCGCAGCTACGACAAGGTGACACTCGATCCGGTCGTGATCTATCGCGGCGCGGATCACCAGTTCGGCGACATGTCCGATCGGGACAAGGCTGCGCTTGCCGCCTACATGCAGCAGCGCTTCCTGGAAAGTCTCTCGACACGCTTCCAGATCGTCCATCAGCGTGGGCCGAATACCCTGCGCGTGCGGCTGACCCTGACCGGCGCCGTCGCCAACACGCCGGTGCTCGGCATCGCCTCCCGCTTCGATCTCGCCGGAGCCGTCTACAACGGCGTGCAGAGTGCACGCGACGGAGAAGGACTACTGACCGGCTCGGTGTTCTATGCGGCGGAGATTTTCGATGCCGCGAGCGGACGACTGCTCAGCGTCTTCGTCAGCAAGCAATATCCCTCGCCCTACGACATCAAAGCCAGCGTTGGTGCGCTCGCGGCCGCCGAGGCCGGGATCGACAAGGGCGCCGAGGCCCTGGTCGCACAGCTCCAGTGAGCGGGCCGTGCGAACGATCGCGCCGCGCGGGCAGATGGCACCGCATCGGACGAGCGCGTGGCTCGAGGCCATGGAGACAATGAGGTCCCTGGACATGACATTGAGATTCGTTCTGCGCGTCGGGTTGCGCATCGTCGTCAGTCTGCTGCTGTCGATGGCGGAGGGCCGTGGTCACGCCGCTCCCGTCGGCGATCCGGTCGGCACATGGTTGACCGAGGACGGCCGCGCCCGCGTCCGCATCGAGCGCTGTGGCGCGATGGCCGACCGCGTCTGCGGCTACATCGTCTGGATGAAGGAGGTGGCGGATGCCAAGGGGCAGCCGTTCCGCGACCGGCTGAATCCCGATCCGGCCAGGCGCGGCCGTCTGCTGCTCGGCCACCAGATGCTGCTCGGCCTGAAGCTGAACGCCGACGGCCGCCACAGCGGCGAGGTCTACAACGCCGAGGACGGCAAGACCTATGCTGTCTCGATCTGGCGCGATGGCCCGAAGATTCTGGCGGTCAAGGGCTGTCTGCTCGGGCTGTTCTGCGCGACGCAAGGTTGGGCGTTGGTCACTGATCAGGTGCCCGGCCAACTCATCGGAGCGACCGGCGAGGGCGGCGGGCCGTTGCCGGATCCAGAGTGGACTGCGCCCAGGCCGCCGTCGGCGAGCGGCATCGCCAAGCCAGCCGCCAGGACGAGGGCGAATTGACGCCTAAAGCCGGTGACAGCCATTGCCGCAGCAAATCCCAACTGCACGGAAGCTGGTGCCGGCTGAGGGGATTGAACCCCCGACCTTCGGTTTACAAAACCGCTGCTCTACCGCTGAGCTAAGCCGGCGAAGGCACATTGGTGGCGCAGATCTCGTCGTCAGTTTGCGACGAGGTCTCGCGAAGCGCGGTGTTCCTACCAGAGTTGATGCAGTCCGGCTACTCCCCGCGTGAGCGCCGCTTCTCCCCATCAGCCCAGCAAAAAGGGCGGCCGTTGGGCCGCCCCTGTCGGAGCCGATCGTCGAAGCCGCTCCGGCTCGATCTTTACTGGCAGATGTGCATCAGCCCGTCGCTGCCCTTGAACATGGTGCCGGGGCGGCAGACCAGGCCGTTGCGGGTCGCGTAACTGTTCCAGTCGCCATAGTAGCCGTTCGGGCCGCGATCATAGCTCGGTTGGCCGTAAGAGGGGCCGGGACCGTAGGCATAGGCGTCGGCGGTGCGGAACGGTGCGGTGGCGATGGCGCCGGCGGTTCCGATGGCTGCGCCAGCAACACCCGCGGCGGCGCCGACGGCACCGGCGGCGACGTCAGCCGGCCAGAAGCCGGTGCCGCGGCGATTCCAGTCGTTGTTCCAGCCATTGTTGGTCCAGCCGGCGTCGGCGCGCTGCTGCTGCATCATCGCGCCGTCGTGGCGGGCCATGTGGTGGCGGTGGTGCATGTCGCGCGCCATGGCCGGGCCGGCCAGCGCGGTCGCGAGAACAGCAGCCCCGAGAATTGCAGATCTGATCATGGATGACTCCGTCGTTGCGCCCCAACTCCTAAGTTCCTCCGGCCGCCGCCGTTCCGCGGTCACGCCGTTTTTCACGACGGCCGGCGGCGCGCGTTGTCGACACTGATCGCGATCGTCGCGTGCGGGGCTAGCGGGCCAACCGGGCGGTTGAGGGAGCCGTCGGGCTGGTGACTCCACGATCGGGCTGCGCACGATGGTCGCGACCGCGCGGGCTGATGATCAGGCATTAACCCTCACGCGTGAACCCGACCGGAGCTTTAACCCGGAATGATGGCTCGCGCGTTAGTCTTACCGGCAGATTGATGTGCGCGTTTAACCCATCAGGGCGCGCGTTGCGGTATTTGTAGGACGGCAACCGGGGCGTGAATTCATGCGTATTGCAACGGCTTTTGTGATTGTGATCGGGACCTCTTCCGCCGCGCTCGCGAGCGAAGGCTTCGAGATCGTCATTCCCCAGCGACCCGGCGTGCCCGTCGTCATCGACGGCATTGATGCCTCCTATGCTGTCGTCGAAGGCCAGTCCAGTCTCGGCAAGGGTCAATACATGCAGCCCACGATCTATGGCGGCCGCACGGTCCCGCCCGAGCCATATGTCGGCCATTACTATCCGACCCTCGGAGCGAGGCCCGGCTATGGCCGGATGGAGATCGAGCCGCCGGCCGATCGCAAGCTGCCGAAGCCCGCCGAGAGCTATTCCCGCTCGTGGGGCGCTCAATCCCAGATGCAGCCGCCGGAGCCGGCGGTGCCGATGTATCCGCCTGCCGTCATCCTGGCTCCGCCCGATGGTGATCCACGCGGCTATCCCAATCGGCCGCCGGCCTACCGCCGCTAGCGAGCAATTCACCATCGACAGCCAAACACAAGCAAGACAAGCAAGAACAGATCAACAGGAGAGAGTTATGCGTGGAGTAATTTCAGGACTTGTCGCGATTGCCGGTCTCGCCGTCGCCGGCGGCGCACCGGCCGCGGCCTGCGGCGCCACCGCCTGCGGCCCGTGCGGCTATGCCACCCCCTGCGCGCCGCAGGTCACCTATCAGCCGACGGTCACCTATCAGCCGACCGTGACGTACCAGCCGACGGTGACGTATCGGCCGCAATATTTCTATCAGCCCGGCTACACCTATGGCCACGGCTGCGGCGCCTGCGGCGCGAGCTATGAGCGGCTGTCCGAGCCGACCCGGCAGTATTATTACGTCAACCAGGGGCCGACCTACAGTGGTCCAGGCGCCTTCGCGCCGTATCCGGCCTATGAGGAGCAGGCGCTGCCGGTCTACAGCTATCACCATCGCCGCCACGCCTATCGCTGGGGCGCCTCCCCTTACTATCACGGCCAGCGCGTGCTGCGCCGCTACTACTGATCAGCCGGACATTCGTTCAGGCCAACGCCCGTGCGCCTCGGCGCGCGGGCGTTTGATCATTTCGGCATCAATCCGATCCGGGTCGCGCCGATATAGAGCGCGAGCACGGCGGCATTGGAGACGTTGAGGCTCTTGATGGCGCCGGGCATGTCGAGCCGTGCCACGACGCTGCAGGTCTCGCGCGTCAATTGCCGCAGGCCCTTGCCCTCCGCGCCCAGCACCAGCGCGAGCGGCTCGCGCAAGGCGACCGCCGCGATGTCCTGCTCGCCCGCGCTGTCCAGCCCCACCGTTTGGAAGCCGCGCTCGTTCAGGCGCGTCAGGGCGCGAGCGAGGTTCTGCACCGTGATGATCGGCACCAGTTCGAGCGCACCGGAGGCTGATTTGGCCAGCACGCCGGTGGCCTCCGGGCTGTGGCGGGCGGTGGTCACGATCGCCTTCACGTCGAATGCTGCCGCCGAGCGCAGGATGGCGCCGACATTGTGCGGGTCGGTGATCTGGTCGAGCACCAGGATCAGCCCCTCGGCCGCGAGCGTGTCGATGTCCGGCGAGGGCAGGGGATCTGCCTCCGCCAGCAGGCCCTGGTGCACGGCGTCCGGACCGAGCCGCTGGTCGATCTGGCTGGGGCGCACGATCTCCGGCGTCACCCTTGTTTCGATCCGCTCGTCGGCGAGCCGCCGCGCAGCGTTCTCGGTCAGGTAAAGTTTGCGAATCCTCCGCTTCGGATTGGCCAGCGCCAGGGTCACGGTGTGCCAGCCATAGAGAATGACGGGGCCATCCGAGCCGTGGTCGCGTTCACGCCACGGCTGCGGCCGCTCGAATCCGCGCGGTTTGCCGGAGAATTTGCCGCCCGGACGGCGAAAAGGGGGCTTTCGGTCGCGTTCGCTCATGGCACGAGCTTCTGTCACGGCCTGCGGATTCTGGCAATTTGGCACCGCTCAGGCGGGAAAATTCGTCGTCCCTTGGTTGACTTCGAGGGGCGGGTTCGATCATAAGGGCCCCGGCCGCGCGCGCCCGCTCATCCGGGCCCCGCGGTCTTACCGTCTCCATGGCGCTGATGGTCCCCGACGCTGCTGTTCCGCGGCCGGCCCGAATTGCCATCGATACGGGGGAGTGTCCCGAGTGGCAAAGGGAGCTGACTGTAAATCAGCCGCCTCATGGCTTCGCAGGTTCGAGTCCTGCCTCCCCCACCATCTACTGCCTTTCAGCTCGACGAGATTTTTCGAGGGCAATGGACCCCCTTAGCCATTGTTTCGCTGCAGACCGTGCGTCGAAATATATGCCTCGCATCTCGGGCCCGGCGGTCGGTCGCGATATTCATTGGATCCTTCGTTGTTCCTTGATGCCGGGGCGGCGATTGCTCACGGCCGTCGTGGCGGGCCGGCGTGGCAATGGCGTGCGACTGATCGCCTGTTGCCGTTCCGCTGTGTCGCCTGAGGGCCCATCTCACTTAATGCCGCGGAAGCGGTCCATATTGAAGACAAACACGAAAAACTCGACATTCTCCGAGGCGAGATTTTTCTTTGTGAAATAAATAGCTGACTTTAAATCACCGCCTCGGCTTTACTTCATTCCCACTGCTTTGATTTTGCTTCAGATTCTGAAATCTCCGCTCCGGAGAATATGGCGGAGCGTAGCTATTCTGCCACAACCGGTCGATTTTTCGCCGCAACTGTGGCGAGTCACATTGCGAGCCGATCTCGGGTTTGTTATCGGTTCCCTATGTTGAAGATCGTATATACACCCATTTTCATATGTGTTGTGGGAATGAGCTTCAGCCCGGCATTGGGCGCTGAGCCGTTCACCATCCAGGATGCCATCAACCAGGCGGTGAAGACCAATCCCGGCGTCGGGGAGGCCGCAGCCAATCGGCGGGCCACCGAAGCCGAGCTTCGCCAGTCCCAGGGCACGCTGCTGCCGCAGGTCCGGCTCGATGCGAGCGCCGGGCCGGAGATGCTCAAGCAGTATGTCTCGCCGGCGCCGAGCAATAATGGCCGCTACCTGCGCGGCCGCGAGGCCGGCGTGGTGGTCCGCCAGTTGCTGTTCGATGGTTTTTCCTCGATCAATGAAGTGTGGCGACAGGCCGCGCGGGTCGATGCCGCCGCGTACCGCGTGCTGGAGCGAACCGAGCTGATCGGTCTCGATGCCGCCGAAGCCTATGTCGACGTGGTGCGCTACTCCAGGCTGGTCGCGCTGGCCGACAAGAACCTCAAGGTTCATCTCGAACTGCGCAAGAACGTGCTGGCCCGTTTCCAGGGCGGCCGGGCCGGCGAGGGCGACACGCAGCAGGCCGAGGAGCGGGTCGCGGCAGCACAGGCCGTGCTCGAAGAATTCCGTCTCAGCCTCGAAGTGGCGCGGGCGAAGTACCGCAAGGTCGTCGGCGTCGAGCCCTATAATCTGCGTTTCCCCGGCCGGCTGTCCGACATGCCGCGCGACAAGGCGGAATCGCTCGACATCGCCTACAAGTTCAATCCGACCCTGCGCGCTGCCGCGGCGGACGTGACGGCCGCCAAGCGCGGCTTCGATGCCACCACCGGCACCTTCCTGCCGACGCTTTCGCTGGAAGGCCGCGCGACGACCGGCAAGGAATCGATCACCTACAACAATCGTTACGACGAGGTCAGCGGCAAGGTCGTTGCGTCCTGGGATATCTTCAACGGCGGCCAGAACAGCTGGCGCCGCGAGGAAGCCGCGCAGCGGATGATCCAGGAGCAGCAGAAGCATGCTCGCCTGCAGCGCGATGCGCTGGAGTCGATCGACAAGGCCTGGGCGGCCCGGATCATCACGGCTGATCGCGTCTCGGCTCTCGTCCGCGATGTCGAAGCGGCCCGCCGCACCTTCGTCGCCTACAACAAGGAGTATGAGCTCGGCCAGCGCACGCTGATCGATCTCCTCAACTCGCAGAACCAATACTTCAACGCCAACGTGTCGCTGGTGTCTGCGCGCGGTGTGGTGGTGTTCGCGGACTATCAGCTGCTCGCCGCGATGGGCCAGATGCTGAACTACCTGAAGACCGGGCATCCTCCGGAGACCGAGCCGGTGGATACGCCGAGCGGCTTCATCGGCTACAGTCTGGCTCCCATTCGGCTGAGTGCGCCGGCGCCCGGACCGCAGCCGCTGAGCTCTGCTGGCCCGGTGCCGCTGTTCGGCCTGCATGATGGTACGCCGAAGCATCCTGCACCGATTACCTTTGGCGATCGGTGGGCCTCGAGCGATCCCGAGGATACGACGTTGTTTGTTACCTCCGGAAAGTACGGCGGATTTGCTCAGAGCCCCAACGGGCCCGCGTCGAAATAGCTGCAACTAACAAAAGCCGGTGCATCTCGCGCCGGCTTTTCACCATATGCATTTACTTTGCGCTGAGATTGTCGAGAAACACCCGTAAAAGTCTCGAAAAAGTCGGGTGCAGGCCAAAGAACTAGGCTAGAGCAAATTATTAGCAAGAAGCGATGGGTGCAGGCCCGCGTGGGTCGTTGGGCCAGATGGATTTCCGAGGCGTTGTTGAATATTCGTCCGACAAGGTTCGAGCTCGAAGAGACGGCGCATGTGATGCCGCAGATGAGCACAGCCGTACCGGCAGCTGATCCTCTCAGCGACAGTCTGCTTTACCTCGCAGCTCATCACGGCCGCGCCTTGAGCCGCAGCGCGCTGCTGTCCGGACTGCCGCTCGAAAGCGGCGTGCTCAGCATCGCGCTGTACGAGCGCGCCGCGCAGCGGGCCGGGCTCGAGGCGCAACTGGTCGAACGGCCGCTGAGCGAGATACCCGCGCTGGTGCTGCCCTGCGTGCTGATGTTTCACGACGGCACCACGCGCATCCTGCTGACGATCGACGAGGCCGCCGGCCGTCTCACCATCGTCGATCCCTCGCGCCGCGAACAGCCGGCGATCGAGCGCTTCGAGGCGGTCGCGGCGCGATATGTCGGCTTCGCCTATCTGGTGCGGCCCGCCGCAGTCGTCGATCCGCGCGTGGCGGCGGCCGGCGAGGTGTCGAAGACGCACTGGTTCTGGTCGGTGGTCAGCCGCTTCGGCGCCAACTACGGCCATGTCGCGATCGCCGCGTTCATCGTCAACATCCTGGCGCTGGCGGCGCCGCTGTTTACGATGAGCGTGTACGACCGGGTGATTCCGAATGGCGCGATCCCCTCGCTGGTCGCGCTCGGCGTCGGCCTCATGCTGGCCATCGGATTCGACTTCCTGCTCAAGGTGGTGCGCAGCCGCATCATCGACATGACCGGAAAGAAGATCGACGTGGTGCTCGCCGCCAACATCTTCGAGCACGTGATGTCGCTGAAGATGGACAAGCGGCCGCCATCGGTCGGCATCCTCGCCAACCAGCTCCGCGACTTCGATTCGGTGCGCGAGTTCTTCACGTCCGGTACCGTGGTCTCGGCGACCGACATGCTGTTCGCGGTCGTTTTCATCATCGTGTTGTTCATCATCGCGGGTCCCATCGCCTGGATTCCGCTGCTGATGCTGCCGGTGATGATTGCCGTCGGGCTGCTGATCCAACGGCCGCTCGAACGCGCGATGCGGCAGATGCAGGCGCAATCCGCCGCGCGTCACGGCATCCTGGTGGAATCGCTGAACGGGATGGAGACAGTCCGCGCGGTCGCCGGCGAGAGCCGCGTGCAGACGGTGTGGGAGCGCTCGGTGGCGGCGCAGGCGCGCTCCAGCGAGGACGTCCAGTTCTGGGCGTCGATGGCGATGACCGCGGCGAGCGTCGCGAGCCAGTTCTGCAGCCTGCTGCTGGTCGTCGTCGGCGTGTTCCTGATCCTCGACGGCAAGCTCTCGGTCGGCGCGCTGGTGGCGGCCAACATGCTGTCGGGGCGCGTGCTCGGTCCGATCGCAGGCATCGCCGGCCTGATGACGCGCTTCACCCAGACGACGTCGGCGCTGCGTTCGATCGACCGGCTGATGTCGCTGGACCGTGAGCGTCCGCCGGAAAAGATCTACGTCGCGCGCGAGATCAACCAGGGCCGCATCCAGTTCAAGAATGTCAGCTTCTCCTATCCGGGAAGCCAGACCAAGGCGCTCGACAACGTCTCCTTCGACATCAAGCCGGGCGAGAAGATCGGCATCATCGGCCGCGTCGGCTCCGGCAAGACCACGGTCGGCCGTCTCGCGACCGCGTTCTATCCGCCGACCGAAGGCAGCATCCTGATCGACGGCATCGACATCCAGCAATACGATCCGGCCGATCTGCGCGCCGGCATCGGCTTCGTGCTGCAGGACACCGACCTGTTCTACGGCAAGCTGCGCGACAACATCACGCTCGGCCGCCCCGCAGCGACCGATGAGGAGGTGCTGGAGGCGGCGCGGCTCGCCGGCGTCGAGACCTTCATCGCGGGCCATCCGCAGGGCTATGAGATGATGATCGCCGAAGGCGGCCGCAGCCTGTCGGGCGGGCAGAAGCAGGCGATCGGGCTGGCGCGCGTGCTGATCCGTAAGCCGCGCGTGCTGTTCCTCGACGAGCCGACCGCGCATTTCGACGTCCGCAGCGAGGGCGAATTCCTCGAGCGCCTGAAGTTGCTGGCCAAGGGCGAGATGTCCATCATCGTCTCGACCCACCGGCCGTCGTTGTTGTCCCTCGTCGACCGCATCCTGGTGTTCGACTCCGGAAAGATCGTCGCCGACGGGCCGACCGCGCAGATCCTCACCATGCTGCGTCCGCAGCCGCCCGCGGCGGCGCCGGCCGCGAGCCACACCGCGAAGCCGGTCCAGGGGACGAGGTGACATGGCGCACAGCGATTTCGCGTTCTCCAACGACATCCGCGCTGCCGTCGAGCTGCGCACGCCGAAGACGGCGCGGATGCTGCTGCTCGCCTCGCTCGGCCTGTTCTTCACCTTCCTGATCTGGGCGCATTTCGCCGTGCTCGACGAGGTCAAGCGCGGCAATGGCAAGGTCGTGCCGTCGCGCCAGACCCAGGTGGTGCAGTCGCTGGAAGGCGGCATCATCGCCGATCTCCTGGTGCAGGAAGGCGCGATCGTCGACAAGGATCAGCCGCTGGCGCGGATCGAGGACACCAATTTTGCTTCGCAGTTCGGCGAGATCCGCGAGCGCCGCGGCGCGATGGCCGCCCGGGTGATCCGGCTCGCGGCGGAGACCGAGGGCCGCAGCCCGGTCGCGTTTCCCGATGACCTCGTCGCCGACGCCCCGCGCGCGGTCCAGAGCGAGCGTGCCGTGTTCGATGCGCATGCGCGCAAGCTCGCGCAGGACGTCGACGTGGTGCAGCAGCAGGAGCAGCAGAAGAGCAAGGAGATCGACGAGCTCAGGGCGACCGAGAAGCGCTTCTCGGAGACGCTGGCGCTGCTCAATCGCGAGCTGGGTCTGACCCGCAAGCTCTATGACCAGAAGGTGGTGCCCGAGATCGAGATGCTGCGTGCCGACCGCCAGGCCACCGACATGCGCGGGCAGCTCGCGGTGGTGCAGGCGAGCATCGTGAAGACCGAGGCCGCGGTGCAGGAGGCGCGCTCGCGCCGGCTCAACATCGTCACCGCCTTTCGCGCCCAGGCCGAAGACGATCTCGCGAAATCCCGCGGCGATCTCGCCGTGCTCGACGAGAACATCAAGTCGGCGCAGGACCGGGTACGGCGCACCGAATTGCGCTCGCCGGTGCGCGGCATCGTCAACAAGCTCAACGTCACCACCATCGGCGCCGTGGTCGCGCCGGGCGCCAGCCTGATGGAGATCACGCCGCTCGACGACACGCTGCTGGTCGAGGGCCGCATCCGTCCGCAGGACATCGCCTTCATCCGCCCCAACCACGAGGCGGTGGTCAAGCTCAGCGCCTATGATTCGTCTGTGTACGGCTCGTTGCACGGGCGCGTCGAGCGCATCAGCGCCGACACGATCACCGACGAGAAGGGCGACAAGAACGAGCGCGGCGAGACCTTCTATCGCGTGATGGTGCGCACCGAGAAGAACCATCTCGGCACCGCCCAGCAGCCGCTTCCGATCCTCCCGGGCATGGTCGCGACCGTCGAGATTCTGACGGGCAAAAAATCGGTGCTGGACTATCTGGTCAAGCCCGCGCGCATGCTGCGTGACGAGGCACTGCGCGAGCGCTGAGCAAGGAGCAGTGTGCCCGCGCGGGGTACGGGCTCCGCGCAGGCGTGCGTGCCACCGGCGCCGCTGCGCTCATCAGGGCCCGCCCTGCGCGGCCGGCAGCGTTACCAGAATCTGAATCGTTCAAATGCGACACGGTTCGGTTGGCCGTGATTAGTCGCGTTCGCAGCTTGGCGGCGAACATCATTGCGGTTTAACCGGCCCGAAGCAGCGCCGGCCCTATCCCTGATCCGATAACGACCGGGACAGGGATCGACGCGATGACGTCGGCCGATGCCCCGGAGCATACGGGGCGTCACTGATGTTGCGGATCGATCGGCCGCGGGTTCTCCCGCGTGCGCTGGGGCTTGTGCTTGCCTTGTCGGTGGGGGCCGGTTGCGCCGGCGCCGCATTTGCCGAGACTTCAAACCGCAGGTCTGCGCAGGGCACTGCGGATGGCGCGCTGCCGGTGCCGCCGCCCGTCCGTTTCTTCACCATCAATGCCGTGCTCGCCAAGCATGACGGCCTGCGTCGCTCCGCCTCTGGACCCGTGGAAGTCGCATCGACCGATGCATCCGGGCGCGCCGGAGCCGTCAGCGACGCCCCGCAGGCACCAGCGGTCGCGATGCCAAGCGACGAGCCGTTCGGCCTGATGACGTTCCGTGCCCCCGAGGGCGTGCTGTGGGTGAAATGGCGCGGCATCCAGGGCGCGATGGCAAGCGAGCGGATCTCGGTCGAACGTTGCAACGGCGACGACGCACGCTGCTCGGCGTCGGAGCGGATCTTCGTCGCGCTGACGCGGTCGGCGGCTGCGGCTGGCGACGGCCGCGCGCGCGCGGAAATGATCAATCGCGGCGTCAACCAGGCGGTGCGCTACGTCAGCGACGACCAGCAACACGGCGTGCCGGACGTCTGGAGTTCGCCATTGCAGACCTTGCGCAGCGGCCTCGGCGACTGCGAGGATTACGCGATCGCCAAATACGCGCTGCTGCTGGCGGCGGGAACGCCCGAATCGGATATCAAGCTGCTGCTGGTCCGCGACCTCGCCGTGCGGCAGGATCACGCCGTCGTCGCCGTGCGGCTCGACGGCAAATGGTCCATGCTCGACAACCGGCGGGCCGCTCTGATGGAAGGCCGCGATCTGCAGTCCTTCATGCCGCTGTTTGCCATCGATCATCGCGGCGTCAGCCTGTTCGCGGCGCCCTATGCCGAGCGGCCGCACCACGAGAGCGAGAGCGACGTCGCGCCGGCGGCGGAAGCCGATATCGGCGGCGGCCGGGATCCGGGTCGGCCGCTGCTGCTCTGAATGTCGCAGGCGGACGACTTGTAGCCGAGATCATTTACGGTCTTAATGCGCGCAGGGAAGCTGGCGAGCAGGGGGCCGGGGTGAATATCAAACAAGTGATGATTTGCGGGGCATTGGCTCTGGCGGCGATCGGTGGATTCATCGGCCGCGCGCAGGCTCACGCGGTGATGCTGCCGGGCGCGGCGTTTTCGATCGCCTGCGAGAATGGCGGCAGCTACATGCTGCGCTCACGCCCCGTGCTTGCGCCGGGCGAGATCGTCACCGCACAGCTCTACCTCCATCCCCATCGCGCGATTCCAGTTCGTCTCGTCCCGATGGGCGACGGCTATCGCTATGCGGGCCGCGGGGTGTGGCTCGATGGCATCGGTGACCAAGCTTTGTTGTATTTCCGCAAATACGAACCGGTGGCCTGCGTCGTCAGTCGCATCTGAGGCAATCTGCCGCGACTTCAATCCTCTTCAAGAATAATTCCTGCCTTTCGCAAATAATTCGCGAGAGGCCGGTTCCATTTCGGCCGTTTGATGGCAGCAAGCTCTTATTCCCAACAGCGTGCGTGTTGTTCCCCGAGTATTGCGCGATTGAATAACTGCGAATTGGCAGTAATTCTGCAGGCCTCGCCTCCATTTATTCTTGTCGTTCAGGCAGCTCCGCCCCTTAGGCGGAAGCATAGGCACAGCCTTGTTTACCTTCGCAAATGCCGCTGCACTTGACTGCATTTACCCAAAGTCCCTAAAGTCTGATTAACAAGAACCGGTAATATTGACCCGTATTCTCGTTTAATAATAGTTTAACGATAGAAATGGGGCGCCACCAAAGCGCCCCATATTTGGAGGTTTTGGCGCATGAATGCTCCTGTCCTGCTGGCCCAGTTGACCGGCACGTCCACGCAGCCATCCAGCGCCTCGGCCAAGCACCTCAAGATCGGGAAGCCGCAGGGCAACCAAGCCGTTACGGTCCATCTCGACGGCCCGAACCAGATCGATTTCAGCGACATTGCCAGCGAGCGGCTGACCTTCGTCAAAATCGGCAACCGCCTGATCATCCTGTTCGATAATCAGTCGACGGTCTCGATCGACCCGGTTTTCGACACCAACGGCGCCCCGCTGAAGGATGTCAGCTTCGAAGTCGGCCCCGATCGAATCATCAATGGCGATCAGTTTGCCGAACTGTTTCCGATCACCACCGACCAGTCGGTGCTGCCGGCCGCGGGGACGCCCGGAGCGCCGGGCGTGCCTGCCGGCGCGAACTTCGGAACGTTCAAGGTCGACCCGCTGACTGTCGGCATGCCGCTGGGGCTGCTGGGAGCCGAAGACATCGGCACTCAATTCGGCGACAGGCCAGTCACGCCGAATCCGACGCCGATCGCCGGCGTTGCCGACAGCGTCGTGCTCAATGAGGACGGACTGTCCGAGGGCCGGCCCGGCGGCAGCGGCGACATCGGCGGCGTGGCGACGAGCTTCACCGGTTCGCTCAACGTCGACTTCGGCACCGACGTGATCGGCCGCGCCTTTGCGTTCGCGGCGTCGCAGCCCGGTCTCGCCGGACTGACCTCCGGCGGCCAGGAGGTGCATTTTGCGATCACCACCGTCAATGGCCAGCCGGAGCTGATCGGCTATATCGGCAGCGATCCCTCGATCGTCGCCAATCACGTGTTCACCGTCACGCTCGACGCCAACTCGACGATCGCGGGGACCTACACGGTCACGCTGCTGCAGCCGCTCGATCATCCGGTCTTCGGCACCGAAGACACGCTGAACCTCACCTTCAACGTCATCGCCATCGACGGCAGCGGCGACACCGCGCCGGTGACGATCGTGATCGGCATCAACGACGATTCGCCGGTCGCCGGCACCGTCGAGGCGATCAATGTCGCCGAGCACACCGGCGGCGGCAGTGAGGGCGGCGGGGAGAGCGAGCTCGGCGCCAAAATCGTGGGCGACGCCAAGCCCTCGGGCGGCGACGGCTTCGAGCCGACCACCGCGAGCGTGGACCTCCACATCGGCTGGGGTGCCGACAACGGCAACAGCAAGGTCGATGGCGGCTCCAACGGCACCGTGGTCGACGGCGACCGCTCGCTGGTGTTCGACGCGTCCGAGATCGCGACCCTGCAGGCGCTGGGCCTGACCTCGAACGGCGAGGCCATCTCCTACACGCTGTCGGCCAACGGCACCGAGATCATCGCGACGGCAGGTGAGGGCGAGGGCGCGCGCACCATCTTCAGCGTGTCGCTGTCCGACACCGGCTCCGGCAGCGCCACCTTCACGCTGTCCGACAACATCGACCACAACGGCGCCAACGACGCGTCGCTGCCGCTGACCTTCAAGGTGGTTGCAACCGACGCCGACGGCGACCCCGTCAACAGCGCCTTCACCGTCAACGTCGCCGATGACGGCCCGAGCTTCGGCGAGAAGCCGAGCTATTCGGTGGTCGACGAAGACGGCCTCGGCAATGCCGGCAACAGCTACGCCGACAGCCACGATGCCTATGGCGAGGACCTGACGGTCACCGATACGCTCGGAATCCGCTGGGGCTCCGACGACGCCAACAACAATGTCGACGGCGGCATCAACGGCGCGCCGGTCAACGGCGCGCCGGTCAACGGCGACCGCGCCGTCACCTTCGCCGCGAACGTGGTGGCCTCGCTCGAGGCGCAGGATCTCACCTCCGACGGCTTTGCCCTGCGCTATGACGTGTCGGCGAACGGCACCGTGCTGACCGCCTATCGCTACGATGCCGCGCACGAGACCTATGTCGATGCCAACGGCAAGCCGCTGGAAGGCGAGGGTCTGTCGGGCGCCGTGGTGTTCACGGTGTCGCTGTCAGACCAGGGCCACGGCTCCTACACCTTCGCGCTGTCGGGCAACCTGGATCACCCGGTGCACGGCACCGAGGACGACATCACCCTCAACATCCGATTCGTCGCCACCGATTCCGATGGCGATGCGATCACCGACACCTTCACGGTGAAGGTCAATGACGACGCACCGACCTTCGGCGAGAAGCCGAGCTATTCGGTGGTCGACGAGGACGGCCTCGGCAACGCCGGCAACAGCTACAAGGACGACGGCGACGCCTATGGCGAAGACCTGAAGGTCACCGATACGCTCGGCATCCGTTGGGGCGCCGACAGCGCCAACAGCCATGTCGATGGCGGCATCGATGGCACGCCGGTCAACGGCGACCGCGCCGTGACCTTCGCGGCCGACGTGGTCGCGACGCTCGACGCCCAGAATCTCACATCGAACGGCTTCGGTCTCACCTATGTCGTGTCCGAGAGCGGCACGCTGCTGACGGCCTATCGCTACGACGCCGAGCACGAGACCTATGTCGGCGCGGATGGCAAGCCGACGGATTCGGCCCATGCGACGGTGTTCACCGTGTCGCTGTCCGATCAGGACCACGGCTCCTACACCTTCGAGCTGAAAGGCAATCTCGATCACCCGGTGCACGGCACCGAGGACGACATCACGCTCAATATCGGCTTCGTCGCCACCGACTCGGACGGTGACGCGGTCACCGACAGCTTCACCCTGAAGGTCAACGACGACGCGCCGGTGTTCGGCGATGCGCCGAGTGCCGGCGTCGTCGACGAGGACGGCCTCGGCAATGCCGGCGACAGCTATCCGCACGGCAGCGACGTCGTGGGCGCCGATCTGACGGTGACCAGGTCGCTCGCGATCCTGTGGGGCGCCGATAGCGCCAACAGCCATGTCGACGGCGGCATCGATGGCGCCCCGGTCAAGGGTGATCGCGCCGTGACTTTCGCTGCCGACGCCGTGTCCTCGCTCGAGGAGCTAGGGCTGACGTCGAACGGAACGGCGCTGAGCTATCAGGTTTCCGAGAACGGCACGCTGCTGACCGCCTATCGCTACGACGCCGCCCACGAGACCTATGTCGACGCGAACGGCAAGCCGACGGAGGACCTCGCCAGCGCCACGGTGTTCACCGTGTTGCTGTCGGACCAGGACAACGGCTCCTACACCTTCAATCTCACCGGCAATCTCGATCACGCGGTCCACGGCAGCGAGGATAATCAGGGGCTGAATTTCAGCTTCGTCGCCACCGATTCCGACGGCGATGCGATCCACGGCAGCTTCAATGTCGAGGTCAACGACGACGCCCCGGTGTTCGGCGAGCGCGTCAGCTACTCGGTGGTCGACGAGGACGGTCTCGGCAATCCCGGCAACTCCTATGCGGACGGCAAGGACGCTGCGGGCGCCAATCTGACGGTGACCGATTTCCTCGGCATCCGTTGGGGCGCCGACAGCGCCAACAGCTATGTCGACGGCGGCATCGATGGCGCCCCGGTCAATGGCGACCGCGCCGTCACCTTCGCCTCCGACGTGATCTCGACGCTCTCCGCACAGCATCTGACGTCGAACGGCGTCGCGCTGAGCTACACCGTGTCAGCCGATGGCACGCTGCTGACGGCCTACCGCTACGATGAAGCCCATCACACCTATGTCGACGGCCAGGGCCATGCCACCGGCGACTTGACCAAGGCCGCTGTGTTCACGGTGTCGCTGTCCGACCAGGGGCAGGGGTCCTACAGCTTCACGCTGATCGACAACATCGATCATCCGGGCCACAATACCGAGGACGACGTCACGCTCACCCTCGGCTTCGTCGCCACGGATTCGGATGGCGATGCGGTCTCCGACACCTTCAAGATCAAGATCAACGACGACGCGCCGGTGCTGAACCGGGAGATTGCGACTGGCGTGGTCGATGAGGACGGGCTTGCCACCGGGCTCGCGGGCGGGCCTGGCGACGTTCCCGGCCAGAACACCGTCGCAACGGGTGCTCTCGGCATCTCCTGGGGCGCCGACAGCGCCAACAATCTCGGCAATGTCGGGATCACCGGTGCGTCACCGGTGAACGGCGACCGCGCCGTCACCTTCGCCTCCGACGCCACCTCCTCGCTCGCCGCGCAGCACCTGACGTCGAACGGCGTCGCGTTGTCCTACGCCGTCAGCGAAGGCGGCACGCTGATCACGGCCTACCGCTTCGACGGACAGCATTACATCGACGGCAACGGCAACTGGACCAGCAACAAGGCCAATGCCGCCGTGTTCACGGTGAAGCTGTCCGATCTCGATTCGGGCTCCTACACCTTCACGCTGCTCGACAATCTCGACCACCCGGTGCCCAACACCGAGGACAGCATTGCGCTGACTCTGAAATACGTCGCCACCGATTCCGACGGCGATCAGATCGGCGGCACGTTCAAGGTCAGCGTCAACGACGACAGCCCGGAGGCGCATACCGGGACGGCCAAGAGCATCAACGAAGCCGATCTCAACGCCGGCGGCGGCGATTGCGGCCCCGATTTCGGCGGTCATGATGGCGGCAGCCATGATCCCCAGGTGACCGGCGCGCTCAACATCAAATGGGGTGCCGACAACAACGACAACGGCGCAGCCGATCGCTCGGTCCGCTTCACCAACACGTCCAACGCCGCCGCCGACGTCCATGTGACCAACGGCAGCGATGTCGGTCTCAGCGGCCTGACGTCGGACGGTCAGCAGGTGAAATACGCCTTCGATCATGGCGTGCTGGTCGGTTACACCGGCAACAGCCTCAATTCCGGTCAGCGCGTGTTCGAGGTCTCGCTCGATGACGACGGCACCGGCACCTACACATTCAAGCTGCTCGGCAATCTCGATCATCCGGCGGGGCAGGGCAGCAACGTCGTCAAGCTGACCTTCGACTACACTGCGACCGATTCCGACGGCGATGCGAGCAGCAGCACCTTTACGGTCACCGTCGTCGACGACGTCCCGACGATCGGGCACGCCGAGAGCGAGACGGTCAGCGAATCCAACCTGCCGACCGATCTCTACGACGTCGTTTTCCCGGATTCGCCGTACTCGACCGTGCAGACCGGGCATCTCGCGATTTCCTGGGGCGCCGACGACAATGATTCCGGCGCGACCAACAACCGCTCGGTGGCGTTCTTCGACACGACCGCACCGGCAGGGCTGACGTCGAACGGCTATGCAATCAGCTATGTGGTCTCATCCGACGGCACCACGCTGAGCGCGGTCACTACCGATCACCGCACGGTGTTCACCGTCACGCTGAGCGATGACGGCGACGGCAGCTACAAGTTCACGCTGCTCGACAACCTCGACCATGGCAAGTCGGGTGCCGACAGCCTGGCGCTGAGCTTCGGCTTCAAGGCCACCGATTCCGACGGCGACAGCGCCACCAGCAGCTTCACGGTTGCGGTGACCGACGACGTGCCGACCGTCGGCTGCGCCGAGGACGAGACCGTCAGCGAGGCCAATCTGCCGACCGACGGTTACGACACGAGCCACCCGGATGCGTCGAACTCGACGGTCCAGACCGGCAGCCTCGCCATTTCCTGGGGCGCCGACTACAACAATACGGGTGTCGGGCACAACCGCGCGGTGGCCTTCACCACCGTCGCCGGCGCCACGGGCCTGACCTCCGACGGCTCGGCGATCAGCTACACGATCTCCGGCGACGGCACCTTGCTGACGGCAGTCACCGCGGATCACCGCACCGTCTTCACCATCCAGCTGTCCGACACTGGCGACGGCAGCTACAAGTTCACGCTGTACGACAACATCGACCACCCGGCGTCCGGCCAGACCGGCACCAGCCTGCCGCTGACCTTCGGCTTCAAGGCCACGGATTCCGACGGCGACAGCGTCAGCAGCAGCTTCAAGGTCAACGTGCTCGACACCGCGCCGGTGGCGGCGGCCGGTGATGCCAGGACCGTCGACGAGGACGATCTGCCGAGCGGCACCGATTCTTCCAAGGAGTCGACCTCGGTCAGCGGCGACCTCAACATCAGCTGGGGCTCCGACGACAGCAACAAGACCGCGGGCGGCGGGCTCGGCGACCGCTCGGTCACCTTCCGCTACACCAGCGCCGGCGCGAATGTCGACGCCGAGGACAGCGCGGGCCACAATCTGACGCTGACGTCGGACGGCCAGACGGTGAAGTACAGCTTCGAGAACGGCGTGCTCGTCGGCTACACCGGCAGCGATCTTGCTCACGGCACCCGCGTGTTCGAAGTGTCGCTGAGCGACCAGAACGACGGCTCCTACAGCTTCAAGCTGCTCGGCACCCTGGATCACCCCGCCGGCAGCGGCGAGAACATCGTCAAGCTGTCCTTCAGCTTCACGGCGACCGACGGCGACGGCGACACGTCCAGCAACAGCTTCACCGTTTCGGTCAAGGACGACGTGCCGGTGCTCGGTTCGGCGGCCGCCGCGACGCTGACCGAGAACACCACGGGATCCGCCGGCGCCGAGGTGTTCCAGACCCAGACTGCGGCCAATGTCGCGCTCAACATCAATTGGGGCGCCGACGACAACAATTCGGGCGCGGCCAATCGCAGCGTGGCGTTCGACAGCGCGATCCATACCGGCGATGTGGTCAAGACCACCGGCGCGGGCAGCCCGACCCTGACCTCGAACGGCACGGCGGTGCAGTTCATCCGCGTGTCGGACACAGAGATCTGGGGCGTCGCCAACGACAATGGCGGCCAGCTCACGACGAACGACCGCAAGGTGTTCCACATCACGCTGTCGGACGATGGCTCCGGCAGCTACACTTTCGAGCTTCTGGACAATGTCGATCACGTCGGCTCGGGCCAGACCAACGCGCTGTCGCTGAAGCTCGGCTTCACCGCGACCGACGCCGACGGCGACACCGCCTCCGGCGGCAACTTCACCGTCACTATCAATGACGACAACGGCCGGCCTGCGATCGGCACGGCTGACGCCGGGACCGTCGACGAGGATGGTCTTTCCGGCGGCAACACCGGAGCGGCGACTGGCGACGTCGCCGGCGCCAATGTCACGGCCAACGGCTCGCTGGCGATCTCCTGGGGCGCCGACGACAACAACAGCGGCAGCGTGAACCGCGCGGTCGCGTTCAGCGGCATCACCAACGGCCAGAACGCCACCTCGGACGCCGGTCTGCTGACCGTCGAGGGCGTCCAGGTCAAGCTCTGGGTCGTCGGCAATACGGTCTATGGCTACACCGGCAGCAATCCGACCAACGGCAATCCGCCATCGGCGGCCAACCAGGTGTTCAAGGTCTCGCTCGATGATTCCGGCGCGGGCAGCTACAGCTTCACGCTGCTGAAGCATGTCGATCATCCGGCCGGCCAGAACGAGAACGACGTCAAGCTGAGCTTCGGCTTCACCGCCACCGATGCGGATGGCGACAGCGCCAGCTCCTCGTTCGCGGTGACGATCGACGACGACACGCCTGTCGCGACCGCGGCGGTGCTGAGAGCCAGTGTCTACGAGAGCGAGCTGCCGAACGGCACGGTGGTGACCGCCACCGGCAACCATGGCGGCGACCTCAACGGGGACGGCAACGGCAACGACTCCTACTTCACAGGCAATCTGAGCTCGCTGGTGTCGTTCGGCGCCGACAAGCCCGGCACCTATACGGTCGAGAAGACCAACCTCGCGCCCGAGCTGCTGTCGCTGACGTCGGGCGGCGTGGCGCTGACCTACAGCATCGGCGTCGACAACACGCTGATCGCCAAGGCCGGCGGGGTTACGATCTTCGAGTTCCAGGTCGACCCCAACACCGGGCAGTATTCGTTCCGTCTGAAGGGCGCGCTGGACCACGCCGGCACCGGCCATGACAACGCGCTCACGCTCGATCTGTCGACCGCGGTGACCGCCACCGATTCGGACGGCGATTCCGTCGCGCTGCACGACCAGATCATCATCACCGTCAACGACGATGCCCCGCAGTCGCAGGATGTCGACATTGTCGCGGTCTCGGAGGCGGCCGGCAATGTCTCGACCGGCGCGGTCGATCTGCGCATCACCTACGGAGCCGACGGCGACAGCTCCGGTCCGTCGGTGACCTTCTTCGGCTCGTCGCCGGTCCGCGTCTACGATGCGGCCAATCACCAGCTCTCCGGGCTGACCTCGCTCGGCTTCGGCCTGACCTATGTGATGTCGGCGGATCATACGACGCTGACCGCCTATCGCATGAGCGGTGGCAGCTATATCGGGCAGAACGGCCAGGTGACGGGCAATGCCGCCGATGCGGCGGTGTTCACGGTGACGCTGTCGGAGGCCGGCACCGGCTCCTACAACTTCATTCTGCTGCAGCCGCTCGATCACCCCGCGCCGATCGGGACCCCGAGCGCGGCCGATCAGTATCTCGACCTCAACTTCGCGTTCGCGGTCGAGGATCGCGACCACGACGTCTTCACCAACAATTTCACCATCCGGGTCGATGCCGCAGGCACCGTGACGACGACGCGCTATGACGCGCCGAATTCGCCGGTGTTCGTCAATCTCGGCGACAGCTCGGCGACGGTCCTCGGCGAGACGGTCGGCGCCCACAGCGTGACCGACCGTGCCTCGGTGACCGACAAGGTCGTCGGCACCGACAAGCTGGGCGGCGTGACCGAGGCCCACGGTTCCGGCGGCGACGACATCCTGGTCGGCGGCAGCGCCGCCGATGCGCTGTATGGCGGTGCTGGCAACGATGTCATCAAGGGCGGGGCAGGCGACGACCGGCTGTTCGGCGGCGCCGGCAACGACACCTTCCTGTACACCGTTGGCGACGGCAGCGACGTCGTCGACGGCGGCTCGGAGTCCGGCGCGGCCTATCCGAACTACGACGTGCTCGCGATCACCGGCGATGCCAATGCCCGCAATTTCACCATCGGCAAGACCTCGACCGGCACCGAGATCAATCCGACGCTGAACGACCCCTCGGCAAGCAACGCCACCGACATTCTGGTGCGCTACGACGGTCCGAACGGCGCGACCATCCGCGCCGACGAGATCGAGCGCATCACCATCACCGGCGGCACCGCCAGCGACACGGTGACGATCACCGATATCAGCGGCACCGCGATCGCGCCGTCGACCATCGTGTTCAACGGCGGCTCCGGCAACGACACGCTGGATCTCGCCCGGTTTGCCGGCAACACCAGCGTCGTGTCCGACGGCGGCGCCGACAGCGACACCGTCAAGTTCGGTTTCAAGTTTGCCGACGCGACCTACACCAAGGTGTTCGCGGCGGACGGCGTGACGCTGATCGGCGTGCAGGTCACCTACAACGGCCTGACCGACACGTTTACCAACTACGAGAGCTTTGCCTTCACCGACGGTACGCGCACGCTGACCGGCGTCTTCAACACGCCGCCGGTGGCGCACGACGATGTGGTGCAAGCGAGCGAAGACAGCCCGCTCACGGTCAACGCGCTGCTCAGCCTTCTCAACAACGACACCGACGTCGACAACAACACCTTGACCGTCACCGGCGTGTCGAACGCGACGCATGGCTCGGTGTCGCTGAGCAACGGCAACCCGGTGTTCACGGCGGACAAGAACTTCTCCGGCGTTGCCGGCTTCGACTACACGGTCAGCGACGGCGATGGCGGCACCGCGACCGCGCATGTCACGGTCGACGTCGCGCCGAAGGCCGACTCGCTGACGCTGAGCTTCATGGACCTCGGCCCGGCCTCGGGCGCCGAGGATCAGACGATCGACCTGAAGCTCATCAGCGCCGCCGTCACCGATACCGACGGCTCGGAAAGCGTGCGGCTGCTGATTTCGGGCTATCCGGCCGGGGCGACCTTCTCGGTCGGCCATGCCGGAACCGGCGCCGACGCCGGCAAATGGGTGATCGACGACGCCGCAGCGATTGCCGCGTTCGACAGCCATCCGCTGCAGGTCACGCCGCCCGCAAACTACAACGGCACGTTCTCATTGTCGGTCGTCGCCGAGGTCACCGACCACGCCACGTTGTCGGACGGCAACGTCCATACCGATGTCGCCAACACCGCGCTGCAGACGATCGACGTCACGGTCACCCCGGTCAACGACGCGCCGCAGATCCATGCGCCGGCGCAGGTGACGACGAACGAGGATACGCCATTCGCCTTCACCGGCGCGAACGCGTTCACCTTCTCCGATGCGGACGGCGACGTCGTCGAGTTCGTGCGGTTCGACATCTCCGGCGGTACACTGTCCGTTCCGTCACTCGGCGTCATCGACGCCAGCCAGACGCTCACGATGAGCGGGTTCAAGATCAGCGATCTGAACACCTATCTGGCCTCCGCCGTGTTCACGCCGACCGCCGACAACGACACGACGGGATCGGTCACGATCACCATCAACGACAACGGCAATACCGGCAGCGGCGGCAATCTCAGCGCGACGCAGACGATCACGATCAACATCAATCCGATCGAAGATGCCCCCACGGCCGTGGATGACACAGCCAGCGTGAACGAGGACACGACGCTGACGGTGTCCAATCCGGTGCAGGGCGTTCTGCACAACGATCGCGACCCGGACACGGGCGACACGCTGAGCGTGGTGGCGGGCGACTTCACGACGGCCAAGGGCGGCACCATCCACTTCAATGCCGACGGCACCTATGTCTACAAGCCCAAGGCCGATTTCTACGGCGCGGATACCGTGGACTACACGGTGCGTGATGCGGCCGGACAGACGGACATCGGCAAGCTGACCATCAACGTGACGCCGGTGAACGATGCGCCCGAGGTCCACGCCCCGGCGCACGTGACCGCCAATGAGGGCGTCGCGTTCGCTTTCACCGGCGCCAACGCGATCACCTTCTCCGACGCGGACGGCGATGTCGTCGAGTTCGTGAAGTTCGACATTTCCGGCGGCACGCTATCCATTCCGTCACTCGGCGTCTTCGATGCCAGCCAGACGCTCACGATGAGCGGGTTCAAGATCAGCGATCTGAACACCTATCTGGCGTCCGCCGTCTTCACGCCGAACAGCGACCATCCGGGATCGGTCACGATCACCATCAACGACAACGGCAATGTCGGCGGCGGCGATCTGAGTGCCACGCAGACGGTCAGCGTCGATGTCATCCCCGCCAATCACCCGCCGGTGGCGAACTCCGACACCAACGCGGTGCTTGAGGATGGCACGCTCAACATCGCGGCTGCGAATGGCGTCGTCCGCGGTACGACCGGCGGCTCGGTCGCCGACAGCGACGTCGATAGCGGGACGTCCTCGCTGGTCGTCTCCGGTGTCGTTGCCGGCACCGGCAGCGTGACGCAGGGCACGGGCATCGGTACCTCGATCGAGGGCGCCTACGGCCATCTGACGCTGAATTCGGACGGCTCCTACACCTACGTGGCCGACAAGGCCGACGCGCTGGCCGCAGGCGTCAACGCCGTCGACACCTTCACCTATACCGACAAGGATCCGTCGGGCGCGGTGTCGAACACCGCGACGCTGAAGATCACGGTCACCGGCGTCAACGACGCGGCCGTGATCAGCGGCGACGCCACCGGCACGATCGCCGAGGAGGGCGGCATCGCCAACAGCCAGAGCAGCCCGCTCTACGGCATCGCCCGCGGCGACCTCAACTCGACCGACGTCGACGGTCACAACGACGTGTGGCAGGCGGCCTCTTCGAACACGGCCAATGGCTACGGCTGGTTCGACATCGGCAGCGACGGCAAGTGGACCTACGGGCTCTACAACAACAATCCGACCGTCCAGGCGCTGAAGGAAAACCAGACCACGCTGACCGACAGCTTCACGGTCTACACCGAGGACGGCACCGCCAAGACGGTGACGATCCAGATCATCGGCAACAATGACGCGCCGACCCTGCAGAACGCGCTGGCCGACCGCAGCTCGGCGGAAGACCAGCCGTTCAGCTTCGCCATCCCGTCCAACACCTTCGCCGACGTCGATGGACGCTTCGACGGCAGCAATGGTCCGCTGACCTTGTCGGCGAACCTGAGCGACGGCAGCGCTCTGCCGGCGTGGCTGCACTTCGACGCGACGACGGGCACGTTCAGCGGCACCCCGCCGGCGAATTTCGCCGGCGCGGTCAACGCCACTGTCTATGCCAGCGACGGCGAGTATGCTGCCTCGGACGCTTTCACGCTGACGATCACGCCGGTCAACGACGGCGCTGCGGCGGTGACCGTGTCGGGCACGGCGACGCAGGGCCAGACGCTGACCGCCAATCTCGGCAGCGATCCGGATGGCGCCGCGTCGAACGTCGTCTATCACTGGCTGCGGGACGGCGCCGTCATCAACGGCGCAACGGGCTCGACCTACACGCTGGGATCCGATGACGTCGGCCACAAGATCTCGGCCAACGTCACCTACACCGACGGCCAGGGCTTTGCCGAGAACGTGACCAGCGGCCAGACCGGCTCGGTCACCGCGCCGAACCACGCGCCGACCTTCGGGGCGGGAACGACCACGGCAAGCGTCACCGAGGACGCCTCGTATGCGGCGCCGACCGGCAACCTGATCCAGAACGGCTCGTTCGGCTACTACAACGGCAACTTCTACACGCTGGATGCGTGGACGGTCGGGGGCGCCCATGCCGTCACCGTCGTGGGCGGCCGCACGGATGGCGGCTCGGCCGATTTCTACGGCGCATCGAGCTCGATGAGCCAGACCATCAGCACCGTCGTCGGCATGACCTATACCGTCGACTTCTACGTGATGACCTACGGTACGGCCCTGACGTCGGGCGTCGACGGAACGACCGTTCTGACGACGAGCGCCTGGAACCTCGGCTGGACGGAGCAGACCTACCAGTTCACGGCGACGTCGACGACGACGACCATCAAGTTCGCGAGCGCGGGCGGTGCCGTCATCGACGACATCTCGGTGCAACCGAGCACGGCCCTGACGCCCGGCGTGGAGAAGGCGTCCGGTGCGATCGCCTTCACCGATGTGGATGGCGACGCCCAGACGGTGACCACCACGACCCCCGCGGGCAGCAACTATTACGGCTCGTTCAACGCCACGGTGGACAACGCCGGCCACAAGGTGAACTGGACGTTCACCGTCAACGATTCCGACATCCAGTCGCTGCGCGCCAGCGACCATATCGATCAGACCTACACGGTGAAGATCGACGACGGCCATGGCGGGACGACCACGCAGACCGTCACCGTCACGGTGAACGGCGTCAACGATGCGGCGTCGATCACCGGCACGGCAAGCGGGACGGTCAAGGAGGACGGCACGCTCACGGCCGGCGGCACCCTGACGGTTGCCGACGTCGACAGCGGCGAAGCCCAGTTCCAGACGCCGGCGTCGCTGGCAGGGACGTATGGCACCTTCACCTTCAATGCGGCGACCGGGGCCTGGGGCTATACGCTGAACAACTCGGCGGCCAACGTGCAGGCGCTCAACAATGGCGACGTCAAGCACGACACGCTGACGGTGAAGTCGGTCGACGGCACGGCCAGCCAGGTCATCGACGTGACCATCAACGGCACGAATGAGCCCGCGCCGCTGTCGGTTGTGGACACCACGAGTGCCGATGGACGCTATGCGCTGTCGAAGAACACCGACTCGCCGAACGTCATCAGCCTGGATGCGGCGACGCTGTTCTCAGGCGGAACGGGGACGGTCACCTACACCTACAGCCTCGTCTACAGCTCGACCGGCGACGACAGCTGGATCCACCGGACCGGCAATCAGTTCACCGGAGATCCGAACAACAACGACGCGGGCCTGTACGTCTACAAGGTCACGGCCACCGATTCGGTGTCGTCCGTGTCGACCTATCTGGCCTTCAACGCGCTCGACAATGGCGCCTTCAATCTCACCATCAACTCGCTGTCGGACAAGTCTTATGTGACCGGCTCGGCACCTTGGCTGTCCGGCTACAGCGCCAATGACGGCGACGCTATCACCGCCACGGTCGACAACCCGCTCGAGGCCAACGCCAACAGTGGCTACGACGTGATGATCGGGTCGAGCGGCGGCAACAACTTCAATGGCGGCGCCGACGATGACGGCATCTACGGCCTCGGTGGCAACGACACGCTGCTCGGCGGCGCCGGGAACGACTACATCAATGGCGGCGCCGGCAACGACTCGATCCGGGGCGGCAGCGGCAACGACGTCACGATCGGCGGCTCGGGCAACGACACCTTCTACTGGGGCGTCAATGACGGCGTCGACATCGTCGACGGCGGCACTGGCACTGATACGTTCGTCATCGAGGGGACGTCGTCGCAGGATCTGATCTACGTCACGTTGGCCGGCGGCGTCATCACCGACGTCAACGGAACCAAGCTCAGCAATATCGAGGCGGTGACCGCCGATCTCGGCGGCAGCAGCAGTGACACGCTGACCTATATCACCAGCGAGGACGTGACGGTCAATCTCGGAGCCGGCACCGCCACCGGCTTCAGCTCGATCGCCAACATCGAGCGCGTGACCGGTGGCTCGGGCGACGACATCCTGATCGGCAGCAGTGCTGCCAACACGATCAATGGCGGCGACGGCGACGACATCATCCGCGGCGGTGGCGGCAACGACACCATCGACGGCGGGGCAGGGATCGACCTGCTCGATTTCTCCGACGCGACGGCCGGCTTTACGTTGACGCTGACTCAGAGCTCGACCGCCACGAACGTGTCCATTCCCGGTCTCGGCACGGACAGCTACAAGAATATGGAAGGCGTGATCGGATCGAACTACAATGATACGATCATCGGGTCGGGCAGCGCTGACGTTCTCATCGGCGGCGTCGGCTCCGACCAGCTCACCGGCAACGGCGGTTCGGATACGTTCAAGTGGAACGCCGGTGACCTGGCCGGCGGCGGCCTCGACACCATCCTGGACTTCCAGACGGGCACCTCCGGCGACGTCATCGACCTCTCCGGCCTGCTGGCGAGCGTGTCCGGCAACCACGCCGACGCGGTGCGCTTCGTCGACGGTGGCGGGCACTCCAGCCTCGCCTCGGCCAATGGCAGCGGCGTGCTGAACAACGGCGACCTGACGCTGCAGGTCAATACCGGCTCCGGCTGGACCAATGTGGCGACCATCAAGGACACCGGCACCAACCTCACGGGCGGCGACGACGTCATCAAGATGATCCTCGACAACAGCCACGCCCAGACGCAGGTCCACGTCTGATCCCGGCCGGCGTCGGACGAGCAAAAGGGCCGCCGATGAGGCGGCCCTTTTTCATGGCTGGAGGCGGCTTCATCGCTGGAGGCGTCGTCGCGCCGTCGATGCGTTGCGGCTCAGATCTTCTGCCCCGCCGGCCCGACGCCGACGTTGATGATGATCCGCTGCACTTCGGTGCGGCCCTGCGGGAACTTGACCTCGAGCGTCACCGTGTCGGTGCCGGCGAAATCGGCCTTCGATTGGTAGAAGGCGATGAAGCCCGGCACTTCCAGGGCGAGGCATTGCTTGTAGTTGGTGGCACTGACCTTGCCGCGCTTGATCGTGACGGTGCCGTTGCCCGGCGGCGTCACCAGGCGGATGGCGGGAAGGGGCCCGGATGAGCAGTCGGACTGGACGTTGAGATAGATGCCGACCTGGATCGGCTTGCCGGCAACGCCCTTGGCGTTGCGCTCGACCGTGGTCTGAGCGGGAGCAGGCGCTGCGGCGCCGGGAGCCGGCGTCTCGGCTTGCGCCGAGGCTGCGGTGGTCGCCGCCAGCAGCGCCGCGACGGCTATTCCCGCGAACGCTGCCCGCCATTCTCTTCGCAACAGGTTCATCACCGCCCTCAGCCCCGCATTGTCCCTCAGCGCCGCCAGATTGCCGTATTCAAGCCGATCGTTCAACGGATTGCCGAACTTGCGGCCGACTTCGGCAGACCCCCTTCACGTCCGCCACGCCGCCGCCGGCGCGGTGTCATCGGATGGGTCCGATGACGTCATGACTGTTTCCTGCTGTTGCCATCCGTGTCTGCGCAACTCGTCCGCCTCGAGGAATGCGCGGAGTGGACGACATTGGAACGCAGTCATCGGGCTGACATCGATGCCCTCCGGGCGATCGCCGTCGTCATCGTCATCCTCTTCCACCTGAGGATCACCGGCTTCTCGGCCGGCTATGCCGGCGTCGACATCTTCTTCGTCATCTCCGGCTATCTCATCACCGGGCAGATCCTGCGCGATGTCGGCGCCCGGCGCTTCTCGCTGTCGGAGTTCTATCTGCGGCGGGCAAGGCGCATCCTGCCGGCGCTGGTTGTAACCATTGCGGCCACGTTCGCGGTCGGCTGGCTGTTCCTGTCGCCGGAAGCCCTGCGCCAGCTCGCCAAGGAGGCGACGCATGGGCTGCTCTCCATCGCCAACATCCAGTATTGGCGCGAGGCCAGCGCCTATTTCGCGCCGAGCGCGGATGAGTTGCCGCTGCTGCACCTGTGGTCGCTGTCGGCGGAGGTCCAATTCTACGCGCTGGCGCCGCTGCTGCTGATGTGGCTCGGCACGCGCCGACATGTGTTCCGCGCCATTGCCGCGATCGGGTTGTTGTCCCTTGCCGCGGCCGCACTCTGGTCATCGCGCGATCCGGACGCCGTGTTCTTCCTGACGCCATTCCGGGTGTTCGAATTCGCCATCGGCGCGCTCGCCATTCCGCTCGAGGCTCGCCTGGCAGCGTCGCCGCGCGCCCGCTCTCTCGCCGCCGCCTGCGGTGATGTTCTGTTGTTCGGCAGCCTTCTCCTCATCGGCTACTATCAGTCCCAGGCAGGCGTCGCCGCGCTGCTGCCCTGCATCGCCACGGCCGTCATCATTGCGGCCAATGCCCCGACGTCGCTGGTGATGGCTCACCCGGTTCGCGTTGTCGGCGCCGCGTCCTATTCGCTCTATCTCGTGCACTGGCCGGTGATCTTCTTCGTCCGCTTCATCTTCGGCGATGCGGCGCAGACCGCGGCGGGACTGGCAGCGCAGCTCGCGCTGATGGCAGTGCTGACCACGCTGATGTTCGCCATCGTCGAGCGGCCGCTGCGGCGGTTGCCGTGGCCGCGCGTCGCGCAGGTGGCGAGCTTTGCAACGGTGCTTATCGTCGGTGCCGCGCTCACCCACGTCACTTTCCGCGCCAACGGCGTCGTGTCGCGGCTGCCCGACGATCAGCTCGCGCTGTTCCAGCTGCAGGGCTTCGGCCTCAACAAATGCGGCCGCGCCGTCGGCCGGCTGTGCGCGTTCGGCGATCTCGAGGGCACGCGCGGCGTCGAGCTGCTCGGCGATTCCTACGTTCAGCAATATGTCGCCGCGCTCGATGCGACGCTGAAGGCGCGCGGCATGATCGGGCACGTCTCCACCATGAGCGGATGTCCCACCCTCGCGGGGCTCACCGCCGAGGGACCTCGCGCCCAGGTCTGCGTCGAGCTGCGCGACAGCGAGCTGCCGCGGATCCGGCAGTCGCCGGCCGATTTCGTCGTGATCGGGCAGGCATGGCAGCACTATCTCGATCTCGGTGATGGGCCGGCGGCGCGGACCCGCAACGCCGCGGTCGCCGGTCATCTCGCCGAGACTATCCGTCTGCTCGACCGGCCCGGCCGGCATTTCCTCGTCGTCGGCGGCCAGGTCCGTCCGGTGAATTGCGCCTTCGATCAGTTGCGCATGCTGCCGGGGCCGCGCTGGCACGCACCCGCCAAGCCGTGCGATGCCGTGCCGAAGAGCGAGGCGATCGCGACCAACCGCGTGATCGACGCCGTTCTGTCGGAGGCGATCAGGCCGCTCGCCAAGGTGACACTGCTCAGGCCCTCGGAGGTCTATTGCGACCAGGATTGCCCGGTCGTCGAGCATGGCGTGTGGCTGTTCCAGGATGCCGGCCATTTCACCGTGGCCGGGGCCCAGCGCATGGGCGAGCGCGCCGCGCCGGTGTTCGCGAGGTTCCTGTCGGACGACTAGTTGGCGCTGTTCGCCGTCAGTTGCGGCGCGCTTGCGGCCGCGGCCAATGCCGGCGACGCCGCGACGATCCGTGGCCCTGCGAGCTCCGAACCCTGCGCCGTGAGATGGCCACCGTCCCAGGCGAGCGGCGCGCCGTCGGAGGTCTGGAGCACGCAATCTCCGGCCGGGCACAGCAGCGCGAGCAGCGAGACGTAGTCGGTCCGCGCTGAATCCTTCAGCAGAACACGCATGAAGCCGTCGACCTCGCCGAGACCATCCAGCATGTGCCCGTCGGTCGAGACGCCGAAGCGCTTCGCGGCAATCAGCAGATGCGGCAGTGGGCGGTCGAACTGCGGGCTCGGCCCGACCACCACCACCTTGCTGCCGTTGTCCGTGATCGCCTTGATCGTGGCGAGCAGGCTCGCCTGTGCGGCCGGCGTCATCGCGGTGCGCGTCCAATTGCCCGAGAGAACGACGATGTCGGGTGTGAGCTCGCGCACCAGAAGTGGCAGCCGGCGGTTGAAATCCGCACAGGCGGCGGACTGGCCTGCTTCGGCGTGAGGAACGCATTGCGCGAGGCTGGCGCGCAGCAGCGAGGCCTGGGGCAGGGCTCGCTTCAGGCCAGGGATGAGGTGAGCAGCGTGGCTGTCGCCCCACACCAGGATGCGCGGGCGCGGGCCTTTGGCAAGGCACGACGGCTGCAACGCCTCGAAGGTCTGGCCCGGATCGAGGAAGCAGGTGCCGCTCTCATAGGCGGACTTATGATCGTAGCTGATGAATTCCGCCAGCGTCCGCTCCTGCGGCGAGAAGCGGGCGGGAAATCCGGCAAGCCCGATGATCGCGAGTGAGGCCAGCAGCACGACCGATGCGCTCGCGACCAGCGCGTGCGCCGTGACCGGCGACTGCGCGCGCCTCGCCGGCTGCTCGATCAGATAGAAGCTCGTCAGCGCCATCGCGGTGCAGGCGCCGAGCAGCGCCAGCTTGTGCTGAATAGAGCTCGGCGGACCCCAGACCGCCGTCGCCAGCGAGACGACGGGCCAGTGCCAGAGATAGAGCGAGTAGGACCACAGCCCGACCGCGATCATCGGTTTGACCGCGGTCAGCACGGCCTTGCTCGGGGACGGATTGGCCCAGATCACGGCGGCGGCGCCGAGGCACGGCAGCAGCGCGGCCGTGCCGGGATAGGGCGTGTGCGGCGAGAACAGGTTGACGGCGGCGCCGAGCGCGATCCAGCCCAGTGCGGCCACAGTGATCCTGAGCCACTGGCTGTGCGGCGCCGGCAGGGCTTCCACGGCCAGCAGCGCGCCCAGCGCGAGCTCCCAGACCCGGGCCGGCAACAGAAAGAACGCGGCGGCGGGCTGCAGCCGGGTCTGGATCAAGCAGAGCAGGAACGAGGTCGCGCAAAGCCCGGCGAAGCTCGCAAGCATCAGCGGCCGCCGCAGCGCGAAGGCGGCGAGCGCCAGCATGGGAAACAGCAGATAGTACTGCTCCTCGACCCCGAGCGACCAGGTGTGCAGCAGCGGCTTGGTGATGGCGGCGGCGTCGAAATAGCCCTGCTGCGACCACAGCAGGATGTTGGAGCAGAAGACGAGCACGGCCAGCGCCTGTTGCGCCACCGACACCGCGTCCCCAGGCAACAGGATCACGCTGGCGGCGAGCAGGGTCACGCACAGCATCGCCAGGGCCGCCGGCAGGATGCGCCGGGCACGGCGCCGGTAGAACGCCGCGAACGAGAACGTTCCGGTCTGCACCTCCGCATGAATGATCCGCGTGATCAGGAAGCCCGAGATGACGAAGAAGATGTCGACGCCGACATAGCCGCTGCGAAACGGCGAGATGTCGTAGTGGAACGCGATCACCGAGATCACTGCGAAGCCGCGCAGGCAGTCGATGTCGGGACGATAGCCGGTTGCGCTCAAGGGTTCTGTCCGGACGCTCGCATCTGGCGGCGGCCGTCAATTCCCGACGGTCACTGCACGCAGGCGACCCTGGTAGGCTCCGATTGCAACCGCATTGAGGGATTCCTGCGGCACCGTTGGTCGTGCAAACAGGACACAATGCCATCGAATTGAGATCGCAGCGGGAATCCGCGGCTTGCCTTCACAGACTTGCCTCAATGGCGTGATGGCCTTGCCGGAGTTCATGCGTCGAGCGAGCGTGTCATGCGTACATTGGGGCAGAAGGCCGGCCGGGCCGGATTGTTGTGCGGCGTTGTTCTATTTCAGGTTGTGGTTGGCGTTTCGCTTGCGCGAAGCGCCGAGCCCGGCGGCTCCTCACCACCCGCAGGCGAGGTGGCCAAGGATCAGGGCAAGGAGAGCGGGCCGTTCGGCGGATGCGAGCCGATCGGGTTGACGGCATCGGGCGAGCTGGTGTTCCCGCTGGACTGCAAGAAGCTGATCAAGAAGCCGGTCGAGGCGCCCGTCGCCGAGGACAAGACCCCAGCCGACGACAAGACCGCGTCGGTCGATCCCGCGCCATCCGTTCCGAGCCAGGCGGCCAGCGCCGACATTCCGGCCGGTCCCGAGGTCAAGCCTGCCGCGGCTGCGGAAGCGGTTGCGACGATACCCACCGCGTCGGCTGAGCCGAAGCAGGCCGCAGTTACGGACAAGCAGGATGCGGTTCAGAAGGCTGCGGCAGCAGAGCCAGTCGCCGGCAAGCCTTCCCTGACCAAGCCGTCCGTGAAATCGCCATCGATGGCGGCGCCAGCGACCAAGCCGCCCTCTGCCAAGTCGTCCTCTGCCAAGCCGTCCTCTCCCAGAACGGCCGCGGCCAATCCGCCCGCGACGACGCCATCCCCAGCCGGGGCATCATCGGCCAAGCCGTCATCCGGCAAGGCGGCCCAGGCGCAGGCCGTTGTGGTTGCCGCCAGGGATGCAGCGGTCAAGGATGCCGGCAGGACATCGCGGATGGTCGCCAGCCGGCCGATGATCGTGATGGCAAGGCCTGCCACCGCAACCCCGACCTCGGGCCGGCTGCAGGCGGAGGGCAGGCCGCGACTGCGCACCGCGGGACTGCCGGCCTGCGTCCAATTCCGCAGCTACAATCCGGCGACGCACAGCTATCGCGGCTTCGATGGCCACACCTATGCCTGCCGGTGAGCGCTGACGCTCGAGGGCCGGTGGTCTGGAGGCCGGCGGCGAGTGACGTGACGGCCTGCCGCCCAAGGGCGGCAGCGAAGTCGAGCAGCGCGGCGCCGGAGCTGCTATAGAACCGGAGTCCTCATCTCCGTCCCTCGCCGCGGTTGCTTCCGATTCGACATGGCAGAGCCTCAGTCCGACCTGTTCGAGATGCGCCGGCTGGAATCGCTCTCCAACACCATCTTCGGTGTTGCGATGACGCTTCTCGCCTACGACCTGCCGAAGCCCAATTTCGCGCATATGCCCGGTTGGATCGACCTGGTGCACACCTATTCCGGGCGGCTCGCCGGGCTGGTCCTCAGCTTCATCATCGCCGGCGTGTTCTGGATCAGCCACCACCGGCGGCTGGCCCGGCAGCCGTTCGCGGGCCGGCCCGTGGTCATCCTGAATCTGTTCTTCCTGTTGTCGATCGTGCTGCTGCCGGTGACCAACGGGCTCTACGGCGGCTACAGGCTGAGCAGCGCGGTGGCCGTCCTCTATGGCCTGCATCTGACGATCATTGCGTCGCTGAACGCCGCGCTGTGGTGGCTCGCGCTTCCCGGTGGCCGCCATGCCGAAATCGCCGGCGCGATCTTTCCCGTGATCGTGTTCGTGCCGGGCATCGTCATCGCGGCGATTGCCCCGGAGTACGTGCAGTATTTCTGGATGCTCGGCTTCGGCGGCTTCCTGGCGCGGCGGTTCGTCCGCAGCCCGCCGGCGGCGCTGGCCGGCGAGCAGGCGGAACTGCCGTAAAAAACGCGGCGGGCCGTGAGACCCGCCGCGCTTCCGTTCTTGAACTCGCTGGTCCAGGGCCGAGACCGCCCCGTTGCCGAGCCGCGATGGCGCTGAAACGCTGACGAATCACGCGCTCACACGTCGCTCATGAAGAGCCGCTCAGCGGGCGATCCCAGCGAGGTGACAGCGCTTGGTGAAAGACACTGGATCACCTCCTTTCGTTGTTGATGGTGACCGGAATATAGGACGGTCCGGGCCGCGAGGGTAGGGGGGCCGACTACGGAACCCACCAGCGCCGTCGCGCTGCGCCGCGGCTCGGGGCGCGGATCCCGCTCGATTCCAGCCGTTCCAACCGCGGATCCCGATGCATCCGCATCCAAACGCCATGGCGAAGAGGTTGAGAGCCGCCGCGGACCATGTTAGGGAACGCCCCGATGCGGGTGTAGCTCAATGGTAGAGCAGCAGCCTTCCAAGCTGAATACGAGGGTTCGATTCCCTTCACCCGCTCCAAGGCTTCCGCGGCCACTCCGTCATCCGACCAGAAGCGATCCTCGTCATGGGGCGCTCACGCGATGTCGCAGTCCCAATCTTCTGGGGACGTCGGTTTCCCTGGTCGTCGGTGCAGACTCCCCAGCCGGTCCGGCCGATCAGTCGCAAGCGACGCGATTGCCCATCCGCCGGCACGTCCTGCCGTCGCTGAAATAGGTCGTGTTTCCGATCGTATGCGCCGACGTGCCATCGCTGTAGTAGGTGTGATTGCCGATCTGCTGCGAGCTGCTGCCGTCGTTGTTGTAGGTGAAGCGCCCGATCTGCTGCGACGAGGAGCCGTCGTTCCAATAGGTACTGTTGCCGATCCGCTGCCCCGACGTCCCGTCGTCGCACAGGATCTGGTTGCCGATGAGCTGGCAGGTCTCGGCCTGAGCTGCTGTCGCCGCCGACAGGCCGAAAGCGATCGCGAGAACGTGGCGCATGAGATCGACTCCCGAAATTGCAACATCCAATCTCAACCCCTGTGCCAGCGCAACCGGAAACGATCCGTGATGATCGGCGCGGATCAACGTCCGGCGCCGCGTGTCCTGGTCTTGCCGGCGGCTCCGCCGACCCGGAACGCCCGCATCTGGCCGCTGAGAAAGCGCAGCAGATGGCTGGCGGCATGCGGCAGCTCGCGGCCGCGCCGGGTGATGACGCAGGCTTCGCTCGACGACAGCAGGCGGTTGTCGACCGGCACCGCGGCGAGCGAGCCGTCGGCAAGATCGGCGGCGATCGCGAAGGCGGGCAGGAGCGTCAGGCCGAGGCCGCCCTTGACGAAGTGGCGGAGCACGTTGATCGAGCTGGTGGTGAGCTTCGGCGACAGAGCGATGCGCTCGGCGGCCTCCGCCATCGCCACGACCTGACGCGTGCCGTAGCTTGCATGCATCAGGCCGAGCGGGTGGTCGGCGAGCTCGCGCAGGCGCAAGGGACGGCCGAGCCGCGCCAGCGCGTGATCCGGCGGCATGATCGCGCAGAGCGGTTGGCGGCTCGCGGTGGCGATCCGGATGCGCGGATCGGCTGATGGATTGAACACCAGGCCGATGTGATGGCGATCCTCGGCAACGGCATTGACGACCTCGTTGGTGCCGGCGAGGTCGAACGACATCGTGAGGTCGGGATGGCGCTGCCAGAACCGGCTGAGCGGGCCGGACATGAGATCGCTGACGAAACCCTCGCCGAGCACGATGTCGACATGGCCGCGCTTGAGGCCCTGCAATTCGCGCAGCTTGGCGACGGTGTCGGCCTGGTCGGCCTGCCATTGCCGGAAGCGCTCGACCAGCAGCGCGCCGGCCGCGGTGGCGCGGATGCCGCGGCTGAGGCGCTCGAGCAAAGTGAGGCCGAGCTCGTTCTCCAGCAGCGCGATCTGCCGGCTGATCACCGACGCGTTGACGTCGAGCGCTTCGGCGGCGGCGCGCACCGAGCCGAGGCGGATCGTCTCGTGCAGATAATGCAGGCGGTGGTGATCGAGCAGGGCGGACATGGCTTCCGACAGCGTTGACTTGAAGTCAACACTAGCGGCGGGCGGCGCTGATGTCTGCTCCGGAATCGTGCGGCTACGCTGCCGAGGCAAATCTGGCAGGAGGCATCGTGACCGCTGTTGGCATCATCGGACTTGGCAACATGGGGCGCGGTATGGCGCTGACGCTGAAGGGCGCGGGCTTTGCCGTCACCGGCTACGACACGCTGGCCGCGACGCGCGCGGCGCTGGCGGCCGAGGGCATTGTGGTTGTCGACGGCATCGCCAGCGTGATCGCCGCCGCCGACATCGTGATCCTGTCGCTGCCGACCGCCGGCATCGTCGCCGATGTCGTGGAAGGCGCCGGCGGTATCCTCGCGCATGCCAGGCCCGGCGTCGTCATCGTCGACACCTCGACCTCGCATCCCGAGACCTCGCGCCGGCTGGCGGAGCTGCTCAAGGCGCGCGGCATGGGCTTCGTCGATGCGCCGGTCAGCGGCGGGCCGAAGGGCGCAGCTGCAGGCACCATGACCATGGTGATCGGCGCCGACGGCGATGATCTTGCGCGCGTGCTGCCGGTGCTGGAGCGGATGAGCGCCAAGCGCGTCCATGTCGGCGGCGTCGGCGCCGGCAACGTTGCCAAGATCGTCAACAATCTGCTCTGCGCCGCCCATCTGCTGACCGCCGCGGAGGCGCTGCGCATCGCTGATGCGGCGGGTGTCGATGCCGGGCGGCTGCTCGAAGGCCTGAATGCCGGCTCCGGCCGCTCCGGCGTCACGCTCGTCAACGTGCCCAATTGGATTCTCAACGGCGCCTTCGATTCCGGCTTCACCATGCAGTTGATGCGCAAGGACGTCAGGCTCGCGGCGCAGTTCATCGGTGAGCTCGGACTGTCGCTGCCGATCGCAAGCGATACCGCGCGCATCTGGGCCGACAGCGCCGCGAGCATCGCCGACGCCGATGATTTCAACCGCATCGTCGAGCTGCAGCTCGGCCCGATGCCGAAGCCGTGAGCGTACCGCCATGACTCATTTCATCGATCCCCGCCTGCGCGCCGCAGCGCTGCCGTTCTGGCCGGATCTGAAAGCCGTCGGCTCCCATGTCGGCGGCGACGTCATCGTCGGCGAAGGCGCGACGGTCTCGGTCAACGATCCCGCCACCGGCCGATTGCTGTTCACCTATGCCGATGCCGGCGCCAACGTGGCGGCCAAGGCGGCTGCTGTCGCGGCAGCGGGGCAGGCGGAATGGGCGAAGCTCACCGCCGCGGGCCGCGGCCGCGTGATGCAGGCGGTGGCGCGGGCGATCCTCGCCGCAGCCGAGCCGCTGGCGCATCTGGAAGCGCTGTCCGCCGGCAAGCCGATTCGCGACACCAGGGGCGAGGTCGCCAAGGTCGCGGAGATGTTCGAGTACTATGCCGGCTGGGCCGACAAATTCCACGGCGACGTCATCCCGGTGCCGTCGAGCCATCTCAACTACACGCGCCGTGAGCCGATGGGCGTGGTGCTGCAGATCACGCCGTGGAACGCGCCGGTCTTCACCGCGGGTTGGCAGATCGCACCGGCGATCAGCATGGGCAACGCCGTGCTGCTGAAGCCGTCGGAGCTGACGCCGCTGACCTCGCTGGCGCTGGCGGGGATCGCCGAACGCGCCGGATTGCCGAAGGGCGTCGTCAACGTGCTCGCGGGTCTCGGCCACACCACGGGGCAGGCGGCGCTGGCGCAGCCCGCCGTGAAGAAGGTCGTGTTCGTCGGCTCGGTGCCGACGGGGCGGCTGATCGGCGAGGCCGCGGCGCGCAGGCTGCTGCCGTCGGTGCTCGAGCTCGGCGGCAAGTCGGCCAACATCGTGTTCGCCGATGCGGACCTCGAACGCGCCGCCATCGGCGCGCAGGCCGCGATCTTCGGCGGTGCCGGCCAGAGCTGCGTCGCCGGCTCCAGGCTGCTGGTGCAGAGCGCGGTCTATGACTGCTTCGTCGATCTGGTCGCGCAAGGTGCTACGAAGATCAGATGCGGCGATCCGCTGTCGGCGGAGACCGAGATCGGGCCGATCAACAACGCCAGGCAATATGACCACGTGCTGTCGCTGATCCGCGAGGGCGCCGCCGAGGGCGCGGAGATCGTCACCGGCGCGAGCGGCGGCGTGGGCGAGGGCGGATATTTCGTCAGGCCGACCGTGCTCAAGAACGTCACCAACGCCATGGGCATCGCGCGCAAGGAGGTGTTCGGACCCGTCGTCGCCGCGATCCGTTTCGATACCGAGGCGGAGGCGATCGCGATCGCCAATGACAGCGAGTTCGGCCTCGCGGGCGCGGTGTGGACCAGGGACGTCGCGCGCGCGCATCGCGTCGCAGCACAGGTCAAGGCCGGCACGTTCTGGATCAATGCGTACAAGACCATCAACGTCGCTTCGCCGTTCGGCGGCTACAACAACAGCGGCCATGGCCGCTCCTCCGGCATCGAGGCGCTGTACGAATACACGCAGGTGAAGAGCGTGTGGGTCGAGACCGCGGCCGAGCCGGCGGTGGCGTTCGGCTACGCGCCGGGCTTGCGCGACTGAGCAAGCATGGCATGATCGGTGCAAGAGCTGCGCGCCACGGAACGACCACTTAGTTCCGAAATAAGGAACGGAAACATGCCGCGCTTCGTCAACGTCGCCATTGGTCAGCTCGGCCCGATTGCCAAGAGCGAAACACGGACCGCGGTGGTTGCGCGACTGATGGCGTTGATGCGGCAGGCGCACGCCAATGGCTGCGACCTGATCGTCTATCCCGAGCTCGCGCTGACGACGTTCTTCCCGCGCTGGTACATGGCCGATCAGGCCGAGATCGATCAATATTTCGAGCGCGAGATGCCGGGGCCGGAGACGCAGGTCTTGTTCTCGCTCGCGAGGGATCTGCGGATCGGCTTCTGCCTGGGCTATGCCGAGCTCGCAGTCGAGGACGGCATCGTGCACCGCTACAACACCGCCATTCTCGTCGACAAGACAGGCACCATCGTCTCGAAATATCGCAAGGTGCATCTGCCGGGGCATGCCGAGCACGAGCCGTGGCGCAAGTTCCAGCATCTGGAAAAGCGCTATTTCGAACCAGGCAAGAGCTTTGGCGTCGCCGGCGCCTTTGGCGGCGTCATCGGCATGGCGATCTGCAACGACCGCCGCTGGCCCGAGACCTATCGCGTGATGGGCCTGCAGGGCGTCGAGATGGTGCTGATCGGCTACAACACGCCGGTGCATAATCCGCCGGCGCCGGAGCATGACGACCTTTCGCTGTTTCACAACCGCCTCGTGATGCAGTCGGGTGCCTATCAGAACGGCACCTGGGTGATTGGCGTCGCCAAGGGCGGCGTCGAGGAGGGCATCGACCACATCGCCGGCAGCTGCATCATCGCCCCTTCAGGCGAGATCGTCGCGGCCTGCGCCACCAAGGGCGACGAGATCGCGCTGGCACGCTGTGACCTCGATTTGTGCAGATCCTACAAGCAGACGATCTTCAACTTCGACGTCCATCGCCAGCCGCACGCTTACGGCATGATCGTCGAGCGCAAGGGCGAGACGCTGATGGCCGACGGCTCGCCGGTGCGGAAGGCATGATGCGTTCGGCAATCGCGCGCAAGTCCGTAGCCCGCATGAGCGCAGCGACATGCGGGTTCACACGAGGAGTCTCGGAGAACCCGGGGTCGCTGCGCTCGCCCGGGCTTCGATAGGCTTGCGCCCCATGCCTCATTTGCGTTCAAATGAACGCGCTCCACACGCGTGGCATGGGCCTTGCTTACAATTTCGGCAATTGAACTTGGGCATGTTGCATCAGGAGAGAACATGGATCGCAGAACGGTATTGAAGGGATTGGCGGGCGCGGGTGGTCTGGCGCTGACGGGATTTGCGGCGCCGGCGATCGCCCAAGGCGCTGCCGCACGCACCTTGCGTTTTGTGCCACAGGCCAATCTCGCCAATTTCGATCCGATCTGGGGCACCCAATATGTCGTGCGCAACGCAGCCGCGATGGTGTGGGATACGCTGTACGGCATCGACGATCAGTTCGTGCCGCAGCGCCAGATGGTGGAATCGGAGGAGGTGTCCTCCGACGGCCTGACCTGGACCTTCAAGCTGCGTCCCGGCCTGAAATTCCACGACGGCGAGCCGGTGCTTGCCAAGGACGTCGTCGCGAGCCTCACGCGCTGGTCGGCGCGCGACCCGATGGGCCTGATGCTCAAGGCGATCCAGAGCGAGCTCACCGCGGTCGACGACAAGACCTTCAAATGGGTGCTGAAGCAGCCTTATCCGAAGATGCTGTTCGCGCTCGGCAAGGGCAACGCGCCGTGCGCCTTCATCATGCCCGAGCGCATCGCGCAGACCGATCCGTTCAAGCAGATGTCCGAATATATCGGCTCCGGCCCGTTCAAGTTCGTCAAGGGCGAATGGGTGCCAGGCGCCAAGGCGGTGTTCGAGAAGTTCACCGACTACGTGCCGCGCCAGGAGAAGCCGGTGTGGCTCGCCGGCGGCAAGCAGGTGCTGGTCGATCGCGTCGAATGGGTGATCATGCCGGACCCCGCGACCGCCGCTGCGGCGCTGCAGAACGGCGAGGTCGACTGGTGGGAGAACCCGATCACCGATCTCGTGCCGGTGCTGAAGGGCAACAAGAACATCGGCGTCGACATCGGCGATCCCCTCGGCAATGTCGGTGCGTTCCGCATCAACCATCTGTATCCGCCGTTCAACAACGTGAAGGCGCGCCAGGCCATCCTGATGGCGATGAGCCAGGAGGACTACATGCGCGCGCTGGTCGGCGACGACAATGCGCTGTGGAAGCCGCTGCCGGGCGTGTTCACACCCGGCACGCCGCTCTACACCGAGGAGGGCGGTGACATCCTGAAGGGCAAGCGCGACTTGGCGAAAGCCAAGAAGCTGCTGGAGGAGGCCGGCTACAAGGGCGAACCGATCACCTGCCTCGTCGCGCAGGATCAGCCGATCACGAAGGCGTTCGGCGACGTCACCGCGGATCTTCTCAAGAAGCTCGGCATGAACGTGGATTTCGTCGCGACCGATTGGGGGACGGTCGGCGCGCGCCGGGCGCTGAAGACGCCGCCCGCGCAGGGCGGCTGGCACATGTTCCACACCTGGCACGCCGGCGCCGACTGCATCAACCCGGCCGCCTACAACGCGTTACGCGCCAATGGCGACAAGGCGTGGTTCGGCTGGCCGAACAGCGAGCCGGTGGAGAAGGAGATCACCAACTGGTTCAACGCCAAGTCGCTGGACGAGGAGAAGACCGTCGCCGCGCGCATCAACAAGGCCGCGCTCGACGACGTCGTGTTCGCGCCGACCGGCTTCTTCCTCGGCTACACCGCGTGGCGCAAGACCGTCTCCGGCGTGACCAAGGGGCCGATCCCGCTGTTCTGGGGCGTGTCGAAGACCGCATAGGCACTGACATCCATGCTCGCTTATGCGCTCCGACGCGTGCTGTCGACCTTGCCGGTGATGGCGATCGTCGCGCTGTTCGTCTTCAGCCTGCTCTACATCGCGCCGGGCGATCCGGCCGTGGTGATCGCGGGCGACCAGGCGAGCCCGGCCGATGTCGAGCGCATCCGCGCCAATCTCGGACTGGACCAGCCCTTCCTGGTCCAGTTCGGAAGCTGGGTGTGGCGCCTGCTGCACTTTGATCTGGGCACCTCGATCTTCACCAATCTCCCGGTGGCTTCGATGATCGCCCAGCGCATCGAGCCGACCTTGTCGCTGATGATGGTGACGCTGTGTCTCACCATCGTCATCGCCGTGCCGCTCGGCGTTATCGCGGCGTGGAAGGCCGGCACCTGGATCGACCGGATCATCATGGCGTTCGCCGTGTTCGGCTTCTCGGTGCCGGTGTTCGTGGTCGGCTACATCCTCGCCTATGTCTTTGCGCTGAAGTTCGATTGGCTGCCGGTGCAGGGCTACACGCCGCTCGCCCAGGGATTCTGGCCGTGGCTGCAGAACCTGATCCTGCCGGCGGTCGCGCTCGGCTGCGTCTACATCGCGCTGATCGCGCGCATCACCCGCGCCGCGATGCTCGAAGTGCTGCAGCAGGACTACATCCGCACCGCCCGCGCCAAGGGCTTGGGGCAGGGCGGCATCCTGTTCATTCACGCGCTGAAGAACGCCGCTGTGCCGATCGTCACCGTGGTCGGCATCGGCATCGCGCTCCTGATCGGCGGCGCCGTCGTCACGGAGAGCGTGTTCGCCATTCCCGGCCTCGGCCGGCTCACCATCGATGCCATCCTGCGCCGTGACTATCCGGTGATCCAGGGCATCGTGCTGTTGTTCAGCTTCGTCTACGTGCTCGTCAATCTCCTGATCGACATCACCTACACCCTGGTCGACCCGAGGATCCGCTATTGACCGTCACGACATCAACATCGCCGCCGCCGGGCCTCGTCCTCGCGCCTGTTCTGCCGGACCTGATGGTCGCGCCAAAGATCCGGCGCGGCGCCATCGGCTTCCTGCGCAACCATCCGACGGTCGCGATCGGCGGCGCGCTGCTGTTGCTGCTCGTCATCATCGGCGTGTTCGCGCCGTTCCTGTTCACCGTCGATCCGACCGCGATCGCGCCGGCCAAGCGCACGCGGTTGCCGTCGGCGGATTTCTGGTTCGGCACCGATGCGCTGGGACGCGACGTCTATTCGCGCGTGCTCTATGGCACCCGGGTCTCACTCACGGTCGGGCTGTCGGTGGCGCTGGCGGCGTCGCTGATCGGGCTCACGATCGGTCTCGTCGCCGGCTTCCTGCGCTGGGCCGACGGCGTGCTGATGCGCTGCATGGACGGGCTGATGTCGATCCCGCCGATCCTGCTCGCGGTGGCGCTGATGGCGCTCACGCGCGGCAGCGTCGGCAATGTCATCCTCGCCATCACCATCGCCGAGATCCCGCGCGTGGCCCGGCTCGTCCGCGGCGTCGTGTTGAGCTTGCGCGAGCAGCCTTATGTCGATGGCGCGGTTGCCTCGGGCACGCGCACGCCGATGGTCATCCTGCGCCACATCCTGCCGAACACCATGGCGCCGATGCTGGTGCAGGCGACCTACATCTGCGCCAGCGCGATGATCACCGAGGCGATCCTGTCCTTCATCGGCGCCGGCACGCCGCCCACCATCCCGTCCTGGGGCAACATCATGGCCGAGGGCCGCGCGCTGTGGCAGGTCAAGCCCTACATCGTGTTCTTCCCGGCCGCGTTCCTGTCGGTGACCGTGCTCGCCGTCAACCTCGTTGGCGACGGCCTGCGCGACGCGCTCGATCCGCGCATGGCCAAATCACCATGAGCAGCGGAGTGAGGCGGGCGAGCCACGAGGTCCGAGCAGGGGCCTGGCCCTTCGAGACACCCGCCTTCGGCGGGCTCCTCAGGGTGAGGGGTGGGAGCATTTCACATGGCAACGCTGCTCATCGCCGATGTGCAGCACCGGCCTCGGCGCTAACGCCTCATGGTGAGGAGCGCCGCGCCGAGTTGGTCGTGATATTCGGCAGTCGCAATGCGCGACGCGTCTCGAACCATGAGGCCCCTATGTCTCCGCATGAGGCCCCAAACCGCGGCCGGGAGCCGATCTGATGCCGCTGCTCGAGGTCGAGAACCTCCAGGTCCATTTCCGTACGCCGACCGGCATCAACCGTGCCGTCGACGGCGTCTCCTTCCACGTCAACCCGGGCGAGACGCTCGCCATCGTCGGCGAATCCGGCTGCGGCAAGTCCGTCACCTCGATGTCGATGATGCGGCTGATTCCGGAGCCGCCGGGCAAGATCGCGGGCTCGATTCTGCTCGAGGGCCGGGACATCCTGACGCTGTCCGACCGCGAGATGCGTCAGCTCCGCGGCAACGACATCTCGATGATCTTCCAGGAGCCGATGACCAGCCTCAACCCGGTGCTGACCGTCGGCCGCCAGATCGGCGAGACTCTGCGGCTGCACCAGGGGCTCGACCAGGCGCAGGCCGAGGCGCGCGCGGTGGAGATGCTGACGCTGGTCGGAATCCCTGAGCCGGCACGGCGCGTGCGCGAATATCCACATCAGCTCTCGGGCGGCATGCGCCAGCGCGTGATGATCGCGATGGCGTTGGCCTGCAATCCAAAGCTCCTGATCGCGGATGAGCCGACCACCGCGCTCGACGTCACCATCCAGGCGCAGATCCTCAAGCTGATGCTGGAGCTGAAGCAGCGCGTCGGCGCCGCGATCATCCTGATCACCCATGATCTCGGCGTCGTCGCCGAGGTCGCCGAGCGCGTGATGGTGATGTATGCCGGGCGCAAGGTCGAGGAGGCGCCGGTGAAGGAGCTGTTCCGCACCCCCCGCCACCCCTACACGCAGGGCCTGCTCGGCGCGCTGCCCAAGCTCGGCTCGTCGCTGTCGGGCGAGACGAAACGCCTCGCCGAGATTCCTGGCCAAGTGCCGGATTTGAAGCAGCGCATCGAAGGCTGCGTGTTCGCCGGCCGCTGCGCGCTCGCGACCGACCTGTGCCGTCAATATGCGCCGGGGCTGGAGCAGAAGGCCGCGCGCCACATCGCCGCCTGTCATTTCGCCGCCAAGGAGCAGGCCGCCGCATGACCATGCCGCTGCTCCAGGTCAACGACCTCAAGAAGCACTTCCCGATCTCCAGCGGGCTGTTCGGCCGCAGCAAGAGCAAGGTGCATGCGGTCGACGGCGTGTCATTCGAGATCGCGCGCGGCGAGACGCTCTCCCTGGTCGGCGAATCCGGCTGCGGCAAGTCGACGGTCGGCCGCGCCATCCTGCGGCTGTTCGACGTCACCGCCGGCCAGATCGTGCTTGACGGCCAGCGCATCGACGATCTTCCCCCGGGCAGCCTGCGCGAGATGCGCCGCCGCGTCCAGGTCGTGTTCCAGGATCCGTTCTCCAGCCTCAATCCGCGGATGCGGATCCGCGACATCCTGGCCGAGCCGATCAACAATTTCGGCCTCGCGAAGACCGCCGCGGAGCGCGACGCGCGCATCGCCGAGCTGATGGAGATCGTCCGGCTGCCGCGCGACGCCGTGAACCGCCGGCCGCACGAATTCTCCGGCGGCCAGCGCCAGCGCATCGGCATTGCACGGGCGCTCGCCGCCAAGCCCGATCTCATCGTCTGCGACGAGGCGGTGTCCGCGCTCGACGTCTCCGTCAAGGCGCAGATCGTCAACCTGCTGCAGGATCTGCAGCGCGAGTTCGGCCTGGCGCTGCTGTTCATCAGCCACGACCTCGCGATCGTCGAGCACATGACGCACCGCGTGGCGGTGATGTATCTCGGCAAGATCGTCGAGATGGCGCCAAGGCGGCAGATCTTTGCCACACCGGGTCATCCCTACACCAAGGCGCTGCTGTCAGCCGTGCCCATTCCCGAACCCGGCGCCGAGCGCACACCGATCATCCTCAAGGGCGACGTTCCGAGCCCGGTCAACCCGCCCAAAGGCTGCCGCTTCAACACCCGCTGCCCCCTGGCCTTCGACCGCTGCCGCGTAGAGGCTCCCGAGCTGCGGCTGAAAGGCGAGGACCAGTGGGTGGCGTGCCATTTGGAGAATGTGTAGTTACGTCCTTGCGCAGGATTGGCAAAGCGGCCGCCGAAGGCGGCGGCGTGCTCACTAAGCAGGTGCAATGACAGCTTGATGCACGACCGCCGCGCCAATCACGGAGGAGAGACGGTGCGTTTCTCATGCGGATCTCGGTGCGGCGCGTAGCCCGCATGAGCGACAGCCGGCCCGTGGGACACGTCGGCGCCAGCCGACGTGCGGGGCCTCACGTGTCGTGTCGGTGAACCGGGATGTCGCTGCGCCCATCCGCGCTACGTGGCGACTGAACGAAACTTCGATGGCACGCAACATCGCTGCGCCGCGCGCCGTCGCTGCCCATCATGTTTTGAGGAACGGTATCGCAGCCGCGCCCGGTTGCGACCAGGCATCGGCTCACCGGGTACGGCTCTCGCCAGCTTTAGGCTGCAAGCGACCGATTGAATCTCGTCCAACAGAACGTCGCAAAGCGCGATCTGCGACAACAGGTCGGCCTCTAGGGACTGGCACGACGTCGGCCGATCGAGGCGCAGCTTTGCTGTGCGGATTCTACTTAGCGATTTCAATACTGCAGGATTGGACAGGTCGCCGCCTCGAATATTGGTCATCTTTGCACCACGACTACACCAGATCCGCCGCGGCAGGACCGATTTGGTTCGATGCAATCGGTATGCCGCAAATTGGGGCGGGAGCGGACGACGCAACCTTGCGGTATCCTCCGGCGTCTGCAAAGCAGCGGCCAGGGACATCAATTGGCGGTTTACAGTCGTTTTCGAATTTGGAAATTGGCACGGTGTATGCTGGCCTCTGTACGGGTGCTTTGTTGTTGAGTTGACGCGTTGCTTGCCAGATCGGCAACTTATCGCTTTTGGTCGAGCGATTGGCGATCTGCTGATAACGTATTGCAGTGGTGCCAGATTGGAAGATGGTCGCTGTGCCCGGCAAGGGGATGGCATGGTGTACTGCCACTGAACTGGTAATGCCTACAAGATAAGTGATAGAATGCAACGTGACCGTCTTGATAAGCATGACAGGACTCACTCCATACGGACTCATATCGACAGGCGTGTGGACGTTGCCAGGTTCGCGTTGTGACGAAGTCATAAGTCCATCGTCTCGGTGACCTGCTTCGCAAGATCGGGTATCTCAAGCGTCCAGCGTCGACGGTTGGGCGGCGCTTGTCTTGCTCTGCTGATCCCATTGCGCCTCAAAGCCGTCGAGCAGGTGGCGAGCGAGACCGGCTTGAGCTTGAGAGCCAATCATGAGGACTGTGTCCCATGGGAAGTGTGTCAGTGTTCCGAACATCATCGTCTCCCGAAAGTGCCGCGGTTCTCAGCTTGTTCGGGTCACGTTCACCCTTGGCTGCCGCTGCCAGGATGCGCGCAGCGAGCTTTGACTTCATGGTGGAGTTCTGCTCGGCCTTTGCCGCCACGTTCGCCTCCTCGCTTGCCGCCGCATTCTGGAGAGACGGCCGCCTTGCCCCTCTCAACGAGATTGAAGCGCGTCGCGCGGCGATTCTGAAGTCATTCTCAAGTCCAAACTCTGCAAACATCGCTCAGGATTTGCTGCATCATTAGCCAATTACCGCCTTCAAAATAACATGCGATAAATCGGGGACGTGATCGAACTGTTGCGCCCTGCCGCCGGCCGCCCGACGGGAGCTTTTCCGATGTTGACTTGGATCAGTCCGGAAGACTTGCGCTCCAGTATTTTGACACGAGCCTTATAAGCGAGGACTGATCCTTCGATGGACTTGGAGCGATCCGTGAGCCCGCTGAGCCGCGCTCCCGTCATTCGTACAGACGATCCGGAGGCGATGGAGCACGCGTTGCGGACGGTCTACGGGGCAACCGGATTCGCAGTCACCAACGCTGATGAATTCCAGGGGGTTGGCAACTATCTTCAGCTCGGGAGCATCGGTCTCGGCTTTTGTGCATATAGCGGGGCAAGGTCGCTCGTCGAGTTCCCGGAGAGCGACTTCGCGCGCCTGCAAATCGGCCTCAAAGGCAGCGCTTTGACCGTTCTAAATCGCACGGCGATCGCAATAAACGAGCGGCAGTCCTGCATAGTTGCGCCGGGCGAAGCCAACAAGATTATGTTCGAGCCAGGTTATGAGCAGCTCATTCTTCGAATAAGCGCGAGGGCGTTGGAGCAGACATTGACGATGCTGCTCGGTGCAAAGCCAGCCGGTGTTCTCAAGTTTGATCCCATTGCCGCAGCGGTTCAGCCGAACGCTCTGGTCTTGCGCGATCTGGCGATGTTCCTCGCTCATCAGTTGGATGCGGCGGCGACAGAGCTGCCACGCACGGTGCTCGTCGAACTGGAGCAGGCTCTCATCGTTTCCTTCCTGTCGGCTCACCGCCACAATTTCAGCGAGCTGTTGAAGAGAGGCGAAAGAGATGTCACCCCGCGGATCGTTCGACTGGCCGAGGAATATATCGAGGCCTCTTGGGACCGCGCCATCACGATCGAGGGGCTGGCTTCGCAGACGGGCGTCAGCGTCCGCGCGCTCTATGCTGCGTTCAAGAAGAGCCGCGGATATTCGCCGATGGCGTTTGCGAAGACGGTGCGATTGCGTCGGGCAAAACAGATGCTCTCGGGGCCAAATCAGCGTACCTCCGTCTCTGCAGTCGCCTTCAATTGCGGCTTCGGAAATCTCGGACACTTCGCAAGAGACTATCGCGACATGTTCGGTGAGCTTCCATCCGAAACTCTGTCGCGCGGGCGGCGCGCCGCCTAGCTCGCCTGACAGACGCGTCGGCGACACCATTCTCAAGAGCGCTGGGGCGGCCTCAAAAGCTATATCGGCCTTCACGAAGATCGAGTTGCGACACCGCGCCGCTGACCGGGTTTTTCCCAGGTTTGAGTTCGGTCAATCTGAGATACTATCTTTGGATGAACCTTGACCGATCCGTAAGCCTGCTGAGCCGCGCTCCCGTCATTCGTACAGACGATCCGGAGGCGATGGAGCACGCGTTGCGTACGGTCTATGGGGCAACTGGCTTCGCAGTCACCAACGCAAATGAATTCCAGGGGGTAGGAAACTACCTTCAGCTTGCGAATATCGGCCTTGGCTTCTGTGCATATGGTGGGGGAAGGTCGGTCGTAAAGTTCCCGGAGAGCGACTTCGCGCGCCTGCAAATTGGCCTCAAAGGCAGCGCTTTGACCGTCCTAAATCGCACGGCGGTCGCGATAACCGAGCGGCAGTCCTGCATAGTTGCGCCGGGCGAAGCCAACAGGATTGTGTTCGAGCCAGGTTATGAGCAGCTCATTCTTCGAATAAGCGCGAGGGCGTTGGAGCAGACACTGACGACGCTGCTCGGTGCAAAGCCGGCCGGTGTTCTCAAGTTTGATCCGATTGCCGCGGCGTTGCAGCCGAACGCTCTGGTCCTGCGCGATCTGGCGATGTTCCTCGCTCATCAGTTGGATGCGACGGCGACAGAGCTGCCACGCGCGGTCCTCGTCGAACTGGAGCAGGCTCTCATCGTTTCCTTCCTGTCGGCTCACCGCCACAATTTCAGCGAGCTGTTGGAGAGAGCCGAAAAGGACGTCGTGCCGCGGATCGTTCGGCTGGCCGAGGAATATATCGAGGCCTCTTGGGACCGCGCCATCACGATCGAGGGGCTGGCTTCGCAGACGGGCGTCAGCGTCCGCGCGCTCTATGCTGCGTTCAAGAAGAGCCGCGGATATTCGCCGATGGCGTTTGCGAAAACGGTGCGATTGCGACAGGCAAAGCAGATGCTCGAGGGGCCCAATCAGCGTACCTCCGTCTCTGCAGTCGCCTTCGATTGCGGCTTCGGAAATCTCGGACACTTCGCAAGAGACTATCGCGACATGTTCGGTGAGCTTCCATCCGAAACTCTGTCGCGCGGGCGGCGCGCCGCCTAGCTCGCCTGTCAGAAGCGCCGGCCAGGACCATCCCAAGAGCGCAAGAGCAGTGAGGCAGCAACGCGCGGCAGGCAGGTTGTGCCCGGCGACGGGTGCTGACGATGTCCGCTATTCGCGGACAGGCTAAGCCTCCGTGCTGCGTCTGGAGGCAAAAGCGAACGAACTGCGACATTACAGGTGACGTGTCAGGGTCATTGCGCTCGGCGGCGGGCATGCTGCAGGGCGGGGAAACGCGCGCATGCGACGATGTGGCGGGTAGCAGCACGCCATGGCGATTCACGGACCTCCGCTCGGCGATGCAGAAAGCCGGTACCCCGCTTGCTCGCCAGAGATTGGAGGCTTCTCAGCCTGCGACCGGCCCGCCACACCAACGCAGCCAATCGTCCATATGCCGTGCCGTCGCCGGGCGGGTGCATTGTCAGGAGCCCGTATGGCCATTAAAGATTCCGGCCCAAACCGCGTCGGGATCGCAAGCCTTCCCGCGCGGTCCCGCGTTTGATGAGGCCGCCATGCATCTCTCCCACGATCCGACAGCACCGGCGGCAGCAGGGATCGGCTTTGACCAGTTCCTGGCCGTCGACATCCGCGTCGGCACCATCGTCGCGGCCGAGCCCTATCCGGAGGCGAAGAAGCCGTCGCTGAAGCTGACGATCGATTTCGGGCCCGGTATCGGCACGAAGCGCTCCAGCGCGCAGATCGCGGCGCTGTATGATCCGGCCACCCTGGTCGGCCGCCAGGTCGCCGGCGTCGTCAACTTCCCGCCGCGTCAGATCGGCAAGTTCATGTCCGAGGTCCTGACGCTCGGCTTTCCCGATGAGCAGGGCAACGTCGTGCTGTTCCAGCCCGACAAGGCCGTGCCGAACGGCGCGCGGCTGTTCTGAGCGGAGGGCCGGCCGTGGATATGCTGCTCGAACCTGTTACGCTGCCGCCGTTTCCCGAAGGCCTACGGATATCGCTCAGGCAAATGCATCTTCTCCAGGCTCCGATGGGTGGCACCCTGGTGACCGGCGGCGCCACCTTCCGCGTGTTCGCGCCGTATGCCAAGGCGGTCTACGTCTCCGGCCCGTTCAACGACTGGGCGCAGGATGCGAACTGTCGTCTCGCGCCGATCGGCAACGGCCATTGGGCGATCTTCGTGCCGTCGCTCAAGGACGGCGACGCCTACATGTATTTCGTCGAGGGTGAGGGCTCGTCCGGCTACAAGCGCGATCCGCATGCGCGGCTGCTCACCGTCGATCCGCCGTTTCCCCAGGCGCACTCGGTGCTGCGCAATCCCGGCGCGTTTCCCTGGCACGACACCGACTTCACGCCGCCGCCCAACAACGAGCTCGTGATCTATCAGCTCCATGTCGGCACCTTCGACATGAAGGCGGGCAATCCCGACGGCTGCTTCTTCGACGTCATCGAGCGCGTGCCGCATCTGGCGAAGCTCGGCGTCAACGCGATCGAGCTGCTGCCGGTGCAGGAATTCCCGACCATGTTCAGCATGGGCTACAACGGCACCGACCTGTTCAGCCCGGAGACCGAATATGGCGAGCACGAGCAGGCGCATCTCGCGGCCTACTTCAAGCGAACCAACGAGATCCTCTCGGCGGCGGGCGCCATGCCTTACGCCGATGTCAGCGTGGTCAGGCATTGCGACGACCAGCTGCGCGCGCTGATCGATGTCTGCCATGTCCATGGCATCGCCGTGCTGTTCGACGTCGTCTACAATCACGCCGGCGGCGGGTTCGACGAGAGCAGCATCTGGTTCTTCGACCGTCAGGCCTATGGCGATCCCAACCGCAGCCTGTATTTCACCGACCAGGGCTGGGCCGGCGGCCAGGTGTTTGCCTATTGGAACGCCGACGTGCGGCAATACCTCGTCGACAACGCCATCATGCTGTATCGCGAGTATCACGCCGACGGCCTGCGCTTCGACGAGGTCAGCGTGATGGACCGCTTCGGCGGCTGGGCGACCTGCCAGCAGCTCACCGAGGCGCTGCGCGCCGAGAAGCCGGATGCGATCCAGATCGCCGAATACTGGCCTGTCAACCCGTGGGTGGTGAGGGACATCGCGCAGGGCGGCGCCGGCTTCGACGCGACCTGGAGCGACGGCCTGCGGTTGTCGGTGCGCGGCGCCATCGCGAGCGCGGCCGGCGGCGCGGGCGCTGTCGTCCCGATGCAGCCGATCGCCGCGGCGATCGCCGATCTCAGCCTCGACAAGCGCTGGCGCGCGGTCAACTCGATCGAGAACCACGACATCGTCTATGCCGGCCGCGAGCCGCGCATTCCGCGCCTCGCTGATCCCGTCGACAGTCGCTGCTGGTATGCGCGCAGCCGCAGCCGCGTCGCCACCGGCCTGTTGCTGACCGCGCCGGGCATCCCGATGCTGTTCATGGGCCAGGAGCTGTTCGAGGACAGACCATGGAGCGACACGCCGAGCCTGGACACCACGATCCAGTGGTCGCTGCTCGACGGCGAGGACAAGATCACCGCGGATGCGATGCGCTTCACGTCAGAGCTGATCGCGATCCGCCGCACCCATCCGGCGCTGACCGCGGAGGGCTGCGCCATCGTCCACGTCCATGACGGCAACCGCGTGCTTGCCTTCCACCGCTGGGATGGCCAGGGCGACGACGTCATGGTGATCGTGAGCCTGAGCGAGACGCCATGGCGCGACTACGCCATCGGTTTTCCGGCAGGCGGCACCTGGCTCGAGGTGTTCAACAGCGACGTCTACGACAACTGGGTCAACCCGGGCGTCGTCGGCAACAATGGCTCCGTCACCGCCGGCGGCCCGCCGCTGCACGGCCAGCCGAGCTCGGCTGATGTGACGATCCCGGCGAACGGCGTGCTCGTGTTCGCGAGGAAATGAGGATCGTAGGGTGGGCAAAGCGGCCGCCGAAGGCGGCGGCGTGCCCACCATCCAGCAGCGAACTGCAGCGGCGTTCGGTATCGGTTCACACGATCAGCCGTCCCTGCCGCTCCGCGATCCCGATCACTGCTTCCGTTCCGGCATTGAAATCGAGATTGTCCGCCTCGATGCCGTCGGAGAAGATCACGCCGTTCTCGGGCATCAGCGAGCGCAGGCGCAAGGTTTCGGCACCGTTCAGCCCGCCGCAGACCAGGGAGGTCTGCGACGTCCTGCTCGGAAACGGCTCGCGCACGGCGAAGCGCAAGCTCCGGGCGTCCCAGGGCAGGGCGGTGTAGTCGCCGTCGCCGTGGCCGCCGTAACGGCCGGCTATGGCCAGCGCGCCGGTGACGATGCTCTTGAACCAGGCGGTCGAGCCGAGCCCGGTGGCGACGATCAGTCCGCTCGACGACTGCCGTTCCCGACCGTCGCGCGTTGCGATCTCATAGCGGGCGGAAACGTGGGTACGCGCGCCGATGAAGAGGTCGTTGACCGCATGGAGCACCTGGCCGTCGGCGAGACTCGCGCGCGCCATGGTCACGGCCTTGGCGGCGCGCTTGTCGGCGGCGACCTCGGGCAGCAGGCTCGCGAGATCGGTCGGCGCGAACGGCAGCAGCACGCCGTCATGGCGCTGAGCGTCGGGGTTCAGTCCGAGCAGCGGCTGGCCGTCGAGATATTTCATGGTGTTGGCGACGAGCCCGTCGGGGCCGAGCGCCGCGACGATGTCGGCGGGGCCGAAGATGAAGTTCGGCAGGAAGCCGCGGTCGACGATCTGGTAGCGGCCCCAGCGCTCCAGCGTCTGCGTCGCCGTGGCGCGCGCGGCCTGATAGGCCGCGTGCTCGCGCTCGTAGTCGGAGAAATCGGCGCCGAGATGCTCGACATAGAAGCGGGCCTGGTCCGCGGTGAGGAACCTTGCGATCAGCTCCTCGAGCCGCGTTCTCCGGACGACCAAGACCACCTTGCGGTCATTGCCGGACACGGGGCGCCTCCGCGGGCTTCTGCATCAGGCTGTTCAGCAGCTCCGGCGAGACGTTGAGCTGCCCGATCTTCTCGGCCTTTTCGGCGAGGCCCGAGAACGCCTGCGCGATCAACTGGCCCGGCTGCATGCCGGTCGCGGCCAGCGCCTGGATCACGCGGGTGTCGACGCCCTCGAAGATCTTCATCAGCGCGCCGACGCGATAGGCTTCGGCATCCGCCAAAGTGCGGGTGTTCGCCGCATTCAGCGACACGAAATCCTTGCGCTTGGCCTCGAGCCCGATATCGGCGACCATGCCGGCCTCGCGCAGCTCGTTCTTTTTTGCGACGACGCTGGCCTCGGCATCCATCTGCGTCTCGCGGATAGAGCGCTTCTTCTGCTCGACCGCGATCTCCGTGTCGAGCTCGCTCTCGCGGATCGCCCGCTCGCGCTCGACGGCGAAATTGCGCCGCGCGAAGATGGCTTCGTCAGCGGTCTTCAGGATCGCCTCGCGCGCTTCGGCCTCCAGCGCCTTGGCCGTCTCCGGCGTCGGCTTCACCGCGCGCACGGCGACGCCGAGGATGTCCAGGCCCAGCGCATCGATGTCGGCGCGGCGCTTCAATCCGGCCGCGATCGCCTCGGCGATGCGGTCGGAGGCGCGCAGCGCTTCCTTCAGGGTCATGTCCTTGACCGCCTGCTGCGCCAGCACCTCGACCGCGCCGAGCACGCGCTGCGGCAGCTCCTCCGGGTCATCGGACTCGTAGGTCTTGCCGTCGCGCTTGAGCGTGAAGTTCAGCATCGCGGCCGCCTTCCTCGGCTCGCCGATGCGGTAGGTCACCTGGCCCTGGATCGTCAGCGTCTGAAAGTCGCGGGCGATCTGCTGGAAGATGAAGGCGGCATCGCGGCTGCCGATCGGGATCGCGACCAGCGAGGTCGCGGGCCCATAATAGAAGGTGGAGAGCCCGGCGCCTTCCTCGACCACGCTGCCGGCGCGGTACTTGAGGAGATAGGTGGTGGGTTGGGCCTTGATGAAGCGTAAGCCGAACATGGCGGCCTCCTGACGTTGACTGGCGTAAGTGTGTCACGCCAACTTAGTAAGTTGGACAGTACAACTAAGTATGCTAGTGTCAAGGGACGAATTCGGGGGCGGGCGGTATGGCAACACGGCAGGGGCAGGGCGGCGGAGCGGCCGCGAGAGCGGGCGGACTGGATTTTCCGCGGCCGCTGACCACGGTGGACATCGTCATCTTCACGATCCGGCTGGAGGCGCTGCACGTGCTGCTGGTGCGGCGCGGCCACGGCGAGGGGGAGCCGTTCCCGGACGCCTTTGCATTGCCAGGCGGCTTCGTTGACGTGGCCAAGGACGATGATCTCGAAGCTTGCGCGGGGCGGAAGCTCGCCGAGAAGACCGGCGTCCTCAGTCCCTATCTGGAGCAGCTCGGCAGCTGGGGCAGCGCGCACCGTGACCCGCGCGGCTGGTCGGCGACGCACGCCTATTTCGCGCTGATCCCGGCGTCAGCAGCGGAGGCCGCGCTCGCGGCCGATGCGCAATGGTTTCCGCTCGCGGGGATGAGCGTGAAGCCGAAGCTCGCGTTCGATCATGCCGAGATCCTGCAGGCCGCCGTGCAACGCCTGCGCAACAAGGTCGAGTACACCTCGCTCCCGGCCTATCTGATGCCGGAGGAGTTCACCTTGCCCGAGCTGCAGCGGACTTACGAGATCGTGCTCGATCGTCCGCTGGAAAAGAGCGCCTTCCGCACCCGCATGCTCTCGGCCGACCTGATCGAGCCGGTCGCCAAGATGCGCAAGGGACCGAACCGGCCGGCCCAGCTCTACCGCCTGAAGGCGGCGGCCGCGCCGGTGTATTTTGCGCGGACATTCAACGCGCCGGAGTGAAGCCCCGTAGCCCGCATGAGCGTAGCGACATGCGGGGCTCACGCGCTGGCTGGGAGAACCCGGCTGCCTCGCAATGACCAGGATGAGAAGGCGGTGCGCCACGAGGCCGTGCGGACTACGCGGCGCGTCTTCGTTCGGTCACGCCGAGAAGTCCACCACCAGCGACTTGCTGGTCGAGCTCGACGAGCTGGTGCCGCTGGCGCTGTAGGACGATGTCGTGCTGCTGTTCGAGCTCTGCAGCGCCTCGAGCAGCTTCTTCAGGAGCTCCTCGACCTGGGACGAGGACGATGACGACGACGAGGACGAGGTGCTTGAGGTGGTGTCGCTGCTGCTGTCGTCGCTCGGCGGCGGACCGGGTGGCGGGCCACCGGCACCACCCGCGCCGCCCGGGCCGCCGGAGAAGGCGTTGGCGAACACGTTCTTCAGCTCGCTTGCCTGGTCCGTCGTCAGCTTGCCGCTGTCGACCTCGCTCTGGATGAGATCGTCGATCTTCGACTGCATCTCCTTGGGCGAGGGCGGTGTGCTGGAGGTCGATGACGAGGACGAGCTGCTGCTGCCGCTCTTCAACGCGGAATCGATGTCGTCGAGCGCCGACGACAAGGCGGTCTGGTCGGTCGAGCTGACCTTGCCGGCCGAGACTTCCTTGGTGAGCTCCTGCTTGAGCAGGTCGAGCGGGGAAAAGCCGCTCATCGAGGAGGCAGAGATCGACGTCATGGCGTGCTCCAGAGGGTAAGACATCAAACCTGCCTCCAGCTGTGGCTGTAACGCTTAACGGCTCCTTGTTCCCTGTGTCCGGATGTGTCTGGACTCCGGTCGCACACAAAATGAAGCAAGAAAGTGGCCGGCCGTCGCGAATCCGGCAATGTCCGCGCCGGAGCGGCCGTCTTGGAGCGGCGACGAGTTTCCACCGCCCAGGATTTGGGTCGCCCGGGGCGCGGTGCTCGGGGTGACGTCCTGTGCCGGGCAAGGCGGCATGCCGCCAGCGCAGTGCTCCGAGTCGCGAAATGGTGTATCGGCGAGTGACGGGCGGGGCCCTCGCCAGGGCATGTCCGCGCCAAGGAATAAAAACTCCCGGAGGAACTCCATGTCGGCCCTGCCGCTTTCTGGCATCAAGATTCTCGATCTGACCCGCGTCCTGGCCGGACCGCTGTCGGCGCAGATGCTGGCCGATCTCGGCGCCGAGGTGATCAAGATCGAGCGGCCCGGCACCGGCGACGACGCGCGCGCGTTCGGTCCGCCCTACCTCAGGGATCCCGACGGCAAGGCCAACAATAACAATTCCTTCTACATCTGCGCCAACCGCAACAAGAAGTCCGTCACGGTCAACATCGCCTCGCCGGAGGGGCAGGAGATCATCCGCGCGCTCGCCAAGGACTGCGACGTGTTCATGGAGAACTACAAGGTCGGCGATCTCAAGCGCTACGGCCTCGACTACGAGGCCATCAAGGCGATCAATCCCGACGTGATCTACTGTTCGGTGACCGGCTTCGGCCAGACCGGGCCGTATTCACCGCGCGCCGGCTATGATGCGATCTTCCAGGCCATGGGCGGGCTGATGAGCGTGACCGGCCACATGGACGGCGAACCGGGGGCGGGGCCGATGAAGGTCGGTCCCTCGATCGTCGACTACATGACCGGCATGAACACCTCGATCGGCATCCTTTCGGCGCTGTATCACCGCGACGTCAATGACGGCGGCGGCCAGCACATCGACGTCTGCCTGTTCGATACCGTGATCGCGTCGCTGTCGCACTACGCCCAGATCTTCCTGGTCAACGGCAAGTCGCCGCCGCGCCGCGGCACCTGGGGCAATGGCGGCATGCCGGCCGGCGTGTTCCGCTGCACCGACGGCGAATTGATGCTGGTGGTCGGCAACGACGCGCAATTCGCGCGCACCTGCGCCGTGCTCGGCTCGCCCCAGCTCGCCACCGATCCGAAATTCGTCAGGAACAACGACCGCGTCGTCAACGGCAAGGAGATCATGGCGATCTTCGCCGGCCTGTTCCTGAAGAACTCGGTGGCGCATTGGCTGGAGGAGCTGGAGAAGGCCGGCGTGCCATGCGGGCCGGTCAACGATTTTGCGCACGTGTTCGCCGATCCGCATGTCCGCTCGCGCGGCATGGAGGTGAAGGTCGAGCACCCGTTCGAGCCGCAGCTGTCCCTGATCCGCAACGCGCTAACCTTCTCGGGCACGCCGATCACCGACTACCGCGCGCCGCCGCTGCTCGGCGAGCATACCCAGGACGTGCTGTCGGGGCTGGGCTATGACGAAGCCAAGATCGCGGCGTTGAAGCAGCAGGGCGTCGTGTAGGGCACCGCTAGTCGCGTCATTCTCCGGTGTCGTCCCGGCGAACGCCGGGACCCATAACCACCGGCCGGCGTGCTGACTCTCGATATCTCTCCGCGTGCCTCAAGACGGATCATGCGGTATGGGTCCCGGCGTTCGCCGGGACGACCCGTGGAGAGAGTTTGCTCCTAATTGTGGCTGTGATGACGGTGCCGCTTCGCCTTGTGCCGCGGCGCATGATAGCGCGGCTCTACAACGTACCGGGCGGGCGGTGGCGCGCCAAGCTGCTGCCGCGATTCCTGCAGACGGCGCTGATAGCCCGGCGAGTTCATGATGCTGGCGGCGGCGCCGCGGGCCAGCACCGGCTCGCTGGCGGTCACCATCACGAGTGTGGACGCGACGAAGGCGAGTAACAGGTGCGGTCGGTACGTCACGAGTGGACTCCATGGTGGATGGTGGGATCCCGGCTACGGGCTGCGCGCTGCAATCTTGACCTTCGACTTTGCCGCGCTCTCGCGCGTGGTCAAGCCGAGCACGGCGCCGCGCACCACCCGCGCGATCACATCCTCGACATCGTCGAGGTCGCATTGACCGTCGGAGAGCTTGGTGAGGCGCTCACTCTCGCGGATGGTGTGATGCGCCATGGCGAGCGCAAAATGCAGGCCCCAGAACAGATCGACCTCGGAGCTGTCGGGCAGGGCGCGCTGCATTGCGCCAGCGAACTTCCGCAGATGGTCGATTTCCTTGGTCTTGATGCGGCGAATTGGCGGCACCGATTCGATCGAGGCGCGGATCATGAACTGCGCCACCGCCGAGCGCTGGTTCTCAGGGCCGAGGCAGCCGCGCAGGATCGGGCCGACGAGGGCGCGCAGGATGTCGGAGATGTCGGCGCGGCCGCCGCCGGCATCCTCGGCTTCACGCAATTCGCGCAGGCGCTCGCGGTTGAGCGCGATCGAGCGCGTCACGAACAGTTCGGCGATCAGCTCGTCCTTGGAGCCGAAATGATAGTTCACCGCGGCGAGATTGACGTTCGCCTCCGCCACGATGTCGCGCAAGGTCACGTCGGAGAAGCCGCGTTCGGCATAGAGCCGCTCGGCGGCGATCAGGATCGCAGTCCGGGTCTGGTCGGTCGCCATGCTCGTCCTCCCGAACGATGAAGCGGGGAGTTGCGTTTCAAACAATTGTATGAAACTATTGTTTGAGACGGCCGCAATGTCAATCACGGTTCTTCCGTGGGGCGACATTTCGGCGCTGCAGCGACGGTTCGCGCGGTCGTGTCGCGCAAGATCACACTTGCGCGGACGCCGTGGGCGGGCCGACACTGCGGCCAAAATTTCAGAGGAAACACCCAAGGAGAGTCCCATGGACTTCACGATGTCGGCGAAGCAGCAGGAATGGCTGGAGCGCGTGCGCAGCTTCATGACCAAGCATGTCCGCCCGGCGGTGCCGATCTACAAGCAGCAGGACGCCGAGGGCGATCGCTGGAAGGTGATCCCGATCCTGGAGGACCTCAAGGCTAAGGCGAAGGCCGAAGGGCTGTGGAACATGTTCATGCCGCCGTCGCCACATGAGGACGACGAGTTCCGCGGCGCCGGTCTGTCCAATCTCGAATATGCGCTGCTGTCCGAGGAGATGGGCCGCATTTCGTGGGCCTCCGAGGTGTTCAACTGCTCGGCGCCGGACACCGGCAACATGGAGGTGTTCATCCGCTACGGCACCAAGGAGCAGAAGCGCAAATGGTTGCGCCCGCTGATGGACGGCGAGATCCGCTCGGCCTTCCTGATGACCGAGCCGGCGGTGGCGTCGTCGGATGCCACCAACATCGAGACGCGGATCGTGCGTGACGGCGATCATTACGTCATCAACGGCCGCAAATGGTGGTCGTCGGGCGTCGGCGATCCGCGCTGCAAGATCGCGATCCTGATGGGCAAGACCGATCCGTCGGCCGCCAAGCATCAGCAGCAGTCGCAGATCCTGGTGCCGCTCGACACCCCCGGCATCAAGGTCGAGAAGATGCTGCCGGTGTTCGGCTTCGACGACGCGCCGCACGGCCACGCCCAGGTGCTGCTCGAGAACGTCCGCGTGCCCGCGGAGAACATCCTGCTCGGCGAGGGCCGCGGCTTCGAGATCGCGCAGGGCCGCCTCGGCCCCGGCCGCATCCATCACTGCATGCGCACCATCGGCAAGGCCGAGGAGTCGCTGGAGAAGATGGTGCGCCGGCTGATGACGCGCACCGCGTTCGGCAGGAAGATCATCGAGCATTCGGTGTGGGAGCAGCGCATCGGCGAGGCCCGGACCAATATCGAGATGTGCCGGCTGTTGTGCCTCAAGGCGGCCGACATGATGGACAAGGTCGGCAACAAGACCGCGCAGGGCGAGATCGCGATGATCAAGGTCGCCGCCCCCAACATGGCGCTGAAGATCATCGACGACGCCATCCAGGCGTTCGGCGGCGCCGGCGTGTCGGATGATGCGGGTCTTGCCAAGGACTACGCCAACATCCGCACGCTCCGTCTTGCCGACGGCCCGGACGAGGTGCACAACCGCGCCATCGCCCGGCTCGAGATGAAGAAATACGCCAACGAGCCGCGGCATTGAACTCGTAGGGTGGGCAAAGCCTCCGGCTGTGCGCAAAGCGCGCAGTCGGAGGCGTGCCCACCATTGTCGAGCGCGAAGCAAGATGGTGGGCACGCTTCGCTTTGCCCACCCTACGTAACTGAGCCCTCTCACGGGCATCGCAGGCGACGCCCGCAATGACGAAAAAAACGAGCAACGGCAATCGCCGCGGCTCGTAGGATGAGACGTAACACCAAGGGAGTTCGTCGTGGCCGACGGCGTCAAGAAGGACGAAGAATTCTCCGGCACCAAGCCGGTCGAGGAGCGGCATCGCTTCGACGAGGCCAAGCTCGCGGCCTGGATGGCCGAGCATGTCGAAGGCTATCAGGGCCCGCTGACCGTGCTCCAGTTCAAGGGCGGCCAGTCGAACCCGACCTATCGCCTGAACACGCCGGCGCGTTCCTACGTGCTCAGGCGAAAGCCGTTCGGCAAGCTGCTGCCGTCGGCGCATGCGGTCGATCGCGAATTCCGCGTCATCGCAGCACTCGGCAAGCAGGGCTTTCCGGTCGCCAAGGCCTATGCGCTGTGCAACGACGACAGCGTCATCGGCGCGGCCTTCTACATCATGTCGATGGAGGAGGGCCGGGTGTTCTGGGATCCGACCCTGCCGCATGTCGCAGCGCCCGAGCGGCGCGCGATCTTCACCAGCAAGATCGAGACCTTGGCGAAGCTGCACAGCTATGATCCGGCGGCGATCGGCCTCGCCGAGTTCGGCAAGCCGGGCAACTACTTCGCCCGCCAGGTCGATCGCTGGACCAAGCAATATCGCGCCTCCGAGACCGAGCACCTTGCGGAAATGGAGAAGCTGATCGAGTGGTTGCCGCGCACCTTGCCGGTGCAGCAGCGCGTCTCGATCGTGCATGGCGACTACCGGCTCGACAACATGATCTTCCACGCATCAGAGCCGCGCGTCATCGCGGTGCTCGACTGGGAACTGTCGACGCTCGGCGATCCCATGGCCGATTTCACCTATCTCTTGATGCAGTGGATCATGCCGGGCCTCGACGGGGTCGACCTGAAGGCGCTGAACATCCCGACCATGGAGGAGGCGGCCGCGATCTATCGCGGCGTCACCGGCACGGAGCTGCCGGACCTCAACTGGTACTTCGCCTACAATCTGTTCCGGCTCGCCGGCATTTTGCAGGGCATCATCGGCCGCATCCGCGACGGCACCGCCGCCAACGACAAGGCCATCGAGTCCGTCAAGCGCATGGTGCCGATGACCAAGCAGGCCTGGGCCTACGCGCAGAAGGCCGGAGCGGCGTAGCTTGGCAGCCCGGATGAGCGGAAGCGACATCCGGGTTCTTCACCGGCAGAAGTGCTGAACCCGGATGTCGCTTCGCTCATCCGGGCTCCTCATCAGGCCCGCGTTGGCGCGGGCTCAGCGCCCACCGCCGCCGCCACCACCACCTCCGCCGCCACCACCGGCCGCGGTCAGCGCGTTGCTGTAGCGCGGATCGGTCTGCTTCATGTAGATCGGCGAGGTATCGCGGCTCTGGCGGCGCTGCGATTGCTGCACCTGTGCGTCGGTGCCGCAGGCCGTCCAGGAGACCAGCTCACAGCCCGGCCATTGGGTCTCGCGCGCGCTCGCGCTCGTCATGGCCGCGCCGGCCGCCAGGGCGCCCAAGGTGAGCAGGGCTAGTTTCGACAATCTCGACATCTGATCCATCCTTCGGTTTCGGCGAGGCCGGAATGGTCCGCTTGCGAAGTTCGACGGAGGCTCGAAGCAGGCGGTTCGAAGACGTGGGCTGAAAAAATCGCAGCGAGCGCCGATGCCTGCGCTTGAACCGGACCGCTGTCCGCTGCGACACGACGCGGTCGCGCCGGCAAAGAAAGTTTGCGAGCGTGATCAAGGTGATCGCCTCGTTCAGCCTGGGCAGGCGAAAGATTTTACTTTCGCTTTTTCGGAATTTGTGATTTGATGGCCGCCATCCCGCCTCAACGAGAGGGGCGTTGCGCGCGATCGTCACGACACGCGAGGCGGGGAGGCGGTGGCCGCGGAGATGTCGCAGCGTAGCTTGCTACGCGGACGAACGGCAGTTCGCGGACGTGAAGTCGCAGGGTCCTGATACCCCGATGCTGGTATCAAGTCGCGTTGGCCTGAGCGCCGCGCGGCGATGGTGGCCAACAAGCCCGGCGCACCAGGGAGACTGCGTATAAGCGTTAAGACCATCGCGCAGGGAAGGCCGGGTGTTCTCGGCTGCACCTGTGGTACCTGCCGCCTGCATTTCTTTCGCAGGCGGGCCGCAGGCGTCAGCCGACGCCTGGCCTTCCCTGCGCCCTCTGTTTGAGGGCGGTGAATTTCGGGATCACTCGGGCGCGGATGCGTCGCGGGAATGAACGCGCATGTTTGGATATCGTCATTGCGGCCAAGCATCGACAGCGTGAACGCGCTGGCGGTGCGCAGAGCCGGGATCCATACGCCGCAGCAGATGTGTTGGGCCAAAAGCCAACCGTCAGCCTGCCTCAAACCGCTCCCTGGGGGTATGGGTCCCCGCGTTCGCGGGGACGACAGCGGTGGGGATGGCGGGCAATCGTGGTTTAGGGGCCGCAGTCGTGCGGCAACAACAGGTGTCGTCCCCGCGAACGCGGGGACCCATACCGCGTGATCCATCGAGGGATGTCGCTGTCGGTTACCTGCCTCACTCCGGCCGGTGGTTATGGGTCCCGGCGTTCGCCGGGACGACAGCGGAGAGTGAGGCAGCCATTCAATTAGATCGGCTTGCCCGCATACGGCATCGACGCGGTGAGGCCGCCGTCGACCGGGAACGCCTGGCCGTTGACGTAGGAGGCCTCGTCGCTGGCGAGGAACAGGGCCATGGCGGCGATCTCATGCGGCTGGCCGGCGCGCTTCAACGGATTGAGCTGGCCGATCTTGCCTTCGGTGCCGCGCTCCTTGGCGCCGTCGAAGATCGGCTTGGTCATGCCGGTCTCGATCAGGCCGGGACAGACCGCATTGATGCGCACGCCGGTGCCGGACAGCGAATAGGCCGTGGTCTGCACCAGGCTGATGACGCCGGCCTTGCTCGCCGCATAGGGATGACCCGAGGCGCCGGACTTCAGGCCCGCAACGGAGGCCGTGCAGACGATGGCGCCGCGCTGTTGCCGCACCATGTGCGGCATCGCGTATTTCACCGCGAGGAACGGGCCGATCAGATTGATGCGCAGGATCTCCTGCCAGTGCTCGACGGTCTGTTCGGCGATCGGGATCAAGCCGCCGGAGATGCCGGCATTGGCCCAGATGACGTCGAGCTTGCCGTAGGTCGCAACGGCGCGATCGATGAAGCCGCTCACGTCGGCTTCCGAACCGGCGTCGGCCATCACGGCCTCCGCGATGCCGCCCTGCTGCTTGACGAGCTCGACCGTCTCCTTGACGCCTTCGCTGCGATCGACCGCGATCAGCCGCGCTCCTTCTTTCGTGAACATCAAGGATGCGGCGCGGCCGATGCCGCTGCCGGCGCCGGTGATGATGACGGATTTGCCTTCGAGGCGGCCCATGTTTCCTCCTGCTTCAATTGTGGTCAGTTGCGTGCCGCGCAACGGAATTCAAACGCCGTTTCAAACGTGCTGAGATCGCCAAGCGGCTTGAGACGATCTGGGCCTTCACGTACAGCGAGAGACGAGCGGAGGGAAGGGTTGAGCGATGTCGGTTGATGCAACGAAACCTTCTGTCGTCACCACGCGCTGGTGGTGGGTGCGTCACGCGCCGGTGCGCAGCGACGGCGGCAATATCTACGGCCAGTCTGACATCGCCTGCGATACCTCCGATCGCGAGGTGTTCGAGGCGGTCGCAAAAATCCTGCCGCGCAGCGCGGCGTGGTATGCGAGCAATCTGATGCGCACGCATCAGACCGCCGAGGCGATCTGGGCCGCCGGCTTCCCGCGTCCCGCAGCGATGGTCAGGGAGGCCGCTTTTGCCGAGCAGCATCTCGGACAATGGCAGGGCATGAACCGCGCCGCGTTCCTGGCCAGCCGTCCCGCGGGCAGCCACTGGTTCGCCGCCATCGATGAGCCGGCGCCGGGCGGCGAGAGCTACATGGATCTGTACACCCGCGTCACCGCGGCGATTGCTCGTATCACCGTTTCGGAAGCCGGCCGCGACGTCATCGCCGTCGGCCATGGCGGCACCATCAAGGCTGCGGTGGGCCTCGCGCTCGGCGGCCTGGTCGAGAAGGGGCTGGCTTTCGACATCGACAACTGCTCGGTGACCCGGCTCGACCACATCGTGGCTGGCGACATCAGCACTTGGCGGTTGCCGATGGTCAACCAGCAGCCATGGATCGCCGATGCCGCGCACCGCGCGATGCACCAGCCGGCCGGGCCGGAGGTGACGACGAGCAAGCTGGCGTAGTGAACTTCGTAGCCCGGACGAGCGCAGCGACATCCGGGTTCACCGTTGCAGCGCGTGAGACCCCGGATGTCGCTGCGCTCATCCGGGCTACGCGACCGAGCTCGCGGCTGCCATCCCGCAACTCATAACAACTCAACCCAGGAGGACTCCCCATGACCCTGTTCGACATGACCGGCAAGGTCGCCGTCATCACCGGATCGACCCGCGGCATCGGGCTCGCCATTGCCGAGCGCATGGCCGAGCATGGCGCTAAGGTGGTGATCTCGTCGCGCAAGGCCGATGTCTGCGATGCCGTCGCCAAGGAGCTCAATGACCGCTTCGGTGCAGGCACGGCGGCGGCCGTCGCCGCCAATATCTCCAGCAAGGAGAACCTGCAGAACCTGGTCGACGAGGCCAACCGCATCTACGGCAAGATCGACGTGCTGGTCTGCAACGCCGCCTCCAATCCCTATTACGGGCCGCTCGCCGGCATCTCCGACGATCAGTTCCGGAAGATCCTCGACAACAACATCGTCGCCAACAACTGGCTGATCAGCATGGTCGTGCCGCAGATGATCGCGCGCAAGGACGGCTCGATCATCATCGTGTCGTCGATCGGCGGCCTGAAGGGCTCGACCATCCTCGGTGCCTACGCGATCTCCAAGGCTGCCGACATGCAGCTCGCGCGCAACCTCGCCTGCGAATACGGCCCGCACAATGTGCGCGTGAACTGCATCGCGCCCGGCCTGATCAAGACCGATTTTGCCAAAGCGCTGTGGGACAATCCGGACAACCTCAAGGCCTCCACCGCGCGCTCGCCGCTGCTCCGCATCGGCATCCCCGACGAGATCGCCGGCGCGGCGGTTTTCCTCGGCTCCGCCGCCGGCAATTTCATGACGGGCCAGACCATGGTGATCGACGGCGGCGCGACGATCAGTTGAGGGGAACTATTCGCGTGGCCGGCGTTGCGGCCTCACCCAACAGTGTCGTCCCGGCGAACGCCGGGACCCACAACCACCGGCCGTCATGAGGCAGGCAACTGGCAGTGACATCCCACGACAGATCACACGGTATGGGTCCCGGCGTTCGCCGGGACGACAGTTGTGATTGTCGCTGCATCCGGGCAAACGTCATAGGCCCCGTAGCCCGCATGAGCGGAAGCGACATGCGGGTTCACACGAAGAGTACGGGAGATCCCGGATGTCGCTGCGCTCATCCGGGCTACAAGCGCCCCCTCACTCCACCGCGGCATACACCACGTCGCGCACCAGCGTGCGCAGGTAGTCGCGCTGTCCAGGAGCCTGGGCCATGAACACGCAGAACAGCTCCTCCTTCGGATCGATCCAGAAGAACGTGCCGGCGATGCCGCTCCAGAAGAAGGTGCCGGGCGAGCCGGGGAAGGGGGCGATGCCGGCCTCGCGGCGCACGGCGAAGCCGAGGCCGAAACCGTGACCGGGCGACAGCAGGGTGCCCTGCGTCTTCACATGAGGCCCGAGATGGTCGGAGGCCATCAGCTCCAGCGTCTTTCGGCCGACCAGCCTGATGCCATCGAGGCTGCCGCGGTTGAGCAGCATGGCGCAGAACCGCGCGTAGTCCATGGTGGTCGCGACAAGGCCGCCGCCGCCGGATTCCATCAGAGGCTGCTCGGTCATCTTGAACAGGTTGACCGCCTCGCCGGTCCACGGGTCCTTGGCGAACGGCTCGGCGAGCCGGCCGGCATTGACCTCCGCGGTGAAGAAGGCGGTCTCGTTCATGCCGAGCGGCTTGAGGATGCGCGCGGCGAGGAAGGCGCCGAGCGATTGGCCCGAGACGACCTCGATGATGCGCCCGAGAATGTCGGTCGAGCGGCTGTAGTTGAACTCGGCGCCCGGTTGGCAGATCAGCGGCAGGCCGGCGACGATTGTCGCATGCTCGGCATTGGTGATCTTGCGGCTGCGCACCCGCGACTGCTGGTAGAGCTGGTGCACCGGCCCGGTGCCGGTGTGCTCATACGCGAGGCCCGAGGTGTGGCGCAGCAGGTCCTGGACCGTCATCGGCTGGGCGACCGGCACCAGCTCCAGCTGGCCGCCGGTCTCGACGCCCACTTTCTGCTCGCCGAATTCCGGGATGAACTTGGCGACCGGATCGGACAGCAGCAGCTCGCCGTCCTCGACCAGCATCATGATCCCGAGCGAGACGATCGGCTTGGTCATCGAGAAGATGCGGAAGATCGAATCCGGCCGCATCGGCGTGTCGGCGTCGGGCGTTTGCCGGCCGATGGCGTCGAACCAGCCGATCCGGCCGCGGCGGCCGACCAGCAGGGTGGCGCCGGGGATGGTTCCCTTGTCGGCCTCGCGCTTGAATGCATCGGAGGCCCGCTGCAGCCGAGCCTGGGACAGGCCCAGCGCCTCGGGGCGGTCATCCGGCAGCGGCGGCGTCAGCGAGCGGAGCGCGGAAAGGGGCACGCTGGATGCGGCAGTCGGCGGGGTCATGGGCTCTCCCTGAAGTCCTGTTGTCGGTTTGCATCAAGTCTGGCGCGGAAGTTGTGGTCTGACCAGTCGATTTGCCCCATTGCACCCTTGCATTCGGGGGGAGGTCTATGCTTCAAAGCGCGCGAACCGGCGACACTGTCCCGGCTCGCTAGGAGTGTAGCTCAATTGGTAGAGCACCGGTCTCCAAAACCGGGGGTTGGGAGTTCGAGCCTCTCCACTCCTGCCAGCTAAGTACTTGAAATCCTTAAATTCTGGGCCATTTGATCGATAAACCGGTGCACAAAACCGGTGTACATCCATCATGAGCCTCAGAAAGACCTACGTGGCGAAGCGCGCCGATTCCAAGAAATCTCAATTCCGCATGCGGGTACCGACCAGGGTTTTGGACCGGGTGCGGGGCCGGCGCGTCATCCTGCCGCTGGGCGACCTGACGGTCACCACGACCCTCAGCAACGTCGTCAGCTTCTCTCTCCGGACGGACGACCAGAAACTCACCCAGCGCCGCGAGCGGGCCGCACGGGAGGCGCTCCAGAACATCTTCGATGCGGCAGAGCAGGGGCCACAGCGTCTCGATCATCGGCAGCTCGTGGCGCTCTCCGGTGATGCTTACAGACTTTATGTCGAGATCTATGAACGAGACCCCGGAACCACGTTCCAGTGGGCGGCGCAAAAGGCGTTCCACCGTGCCGCGATGGAGGGGCGATTCAAGGGGGCAGCGGTTCTTCCCGGCCAAATCGGAGTTGGTGAGATTGATCAAGCCGCCGCAGCGTTCGGCGATGATCTCACCGCAGGCGTGAATGCTTTGCCGCCCGGTGAAGCGCACGAGGCGCTCGAATCGCGTTTCGGTCTCCTGGCTGACTGGGTGCTGGCTCAACGAGGGATCGAGCTTGATCCGGAAACCCGGCGCAAGTTCATGGTTCAGGTCGCGTCTGCGTCGATCGACGCCGGATGGCGCCTCAAGCGTGCTGCTGCGGGCGATTACACGCCTGATCCGAGGGCGGCTCGCTTTCCCTCCTTCGAGACGAAGGACGCCTCCGTGACCCTGCAATCGTTGCTGGAAGGCTGGTGGACGGAAGCTGCTGCCGTAGGGCGGAAGCAATCGACGTACGAGGCCTATTCCGGCACGATCGAAACGTTGTCTGCGTTCCTCAAGCACGATGACGCTCGCCGGATCACCGAGGCCGATATCCTGAGGTTCAAGACACACCGCCTCACAGAAGTGAGCCCCAAGACGGTGAGAGACAAGGACCTCGCCGGGCTCAAGAGCCTGTTCCGGTGGGGTGTCTCGAATCGTAAGCTGACATCCAACCCGGTTGAAAACGTCACGGTACTCCGCGGAAAACGGCGCCGCACACGTTCGCCGGGCTTCACTGCAAAACCCGCTCGGACTCTAAAAGCTGCTGGATGAAACTTCAGTGGCAGGTCAGTGGAACAGCAGCTGGCCGCCGGACTGGGCAAATGGCAGATAGCCGAGCTCGTCGAGCACGACGAAGTTCATGCGGGTCAGGTGGTCGGCGAGCCGGCCCTGCCGGCCATTGCGGGCCTCGGATTCCAGCCGGTTGACGAGGTCGACGACGTTGAAGAAGCGGCCACGGGCACCGGCACGGATGCAGCTGCGGGCAATCGCGATGGCCAGATGCGTCTTTCCGGTCCCGGTGCCGCCGATCAGGACGGCGTTACGCTGCTGAGCAAGGAAGCTCCCACCGGCGAGATCGCGCACCAGAGCAGCATTAATCGGCGTGCCCTCGAACTGGAAGTCGCCGAGATCCTTGGCCAGCGGCAGCTTGGCGATGGTGAGCTGGTACTTGATCGAGCGGGCCTGCTTCTCGCTGATCTCGGCGGTCAGCAGATCGCCGATGATGCGCTGGGGCTCATGCTGGCGCTTGACGGCGTTGGCCATGATCTCGTCGAAGGCAGCCTTCATGCCATGGAGCTCGAGCTCACCCATGAGATCGAAGAGTTCGGATCGTTCCATCAGACGGTTCTCCTGAGGTTGTCGTAACGGGCGCAATCGGCGACCGGGGCGTGGCGAAGGGTCAGTGCGGCGGGCGTGAAGATGGTGGGAGGCGGTTCCGGGTTGCGCCGGCGCGCCAGGATGTTGAGGATGACGTCGGCGGAGTGGACGCCTTCGGCGATCGCCTCGGTGCAGGCGGCCTCGACCGCCGGCAGGCCATCGGTCAGCACGGCGGTGAGGATATCGACCATCTGCCGGCCGCCATCGTCGACACTGGCAAGCCTTCGCCGCACGCGCTCCATCGCAGCCGGCAGCACCCAGTCCTTGAAGGGCGCACCGTTGCGCAAAGCCCCGGGCTTGCGGGCAAGCACCGGGACGTAGTACCAGGGGTCGTAGAGCGTCTCGCCTCGGCCGAACGCGCGGCTGTGCTCAGCGACGATCCTGCCGTCCTGGCGGATGACGATGCGGTCCGCATAGGCATGCACCTCGACCGGGCGGCCGACGGCGCTCGCCGCCACCGAGTACTTGTTGTTGTCGAAGCGGACCAGGCACGTCTTCGAGACCGAGGCCGGCACCGCATGGAAGCCATCGAACTGTCCGGCATAGGGGACGAGCTTGGGGCGTTCGGCCTCGAACACCTCCCAGATCGTCTGCTCCGCCAACTCGGGATGGCGATGCGCCTTGGCATAGGCGATGCACTTGTCGAGGAGCCAGGCGTTCAGCTCCTCGTAGCTCCTGAAGCGCAGCCGGGGCGTGAAGAAGCGCTCGCGGACCAGGCCGACCTGGTTCTCGACCTGGCCCTTCTCCCAGCCCGAGGCGGGCGTGCAGGCGACCGGCTCGACCAGATGATGGCTGCACATCTGAAGGAAGCGGCGATTGTATTGCCGGTCCTTGCCGACGAACACGGTCTCGACCGCGGTCTTCATGTTGTCGTAGATGCCGCGACGGCAGGCGCCCTTGAACAAGGCAAACGCCCGGTCGTGAGCGTCGAACACCATCTCCTGCGTCTCGCGCGGATAGGCGCGGACGAACAGCATCCGGCTGTGACAGAGCCGGACATGGGCGACCTTCACGGTCACCGTCACCCCGTTCAACAGGACGATCTCGTGGCTCCAGTCGAACTGGTAGGCCTCGCCCGGCGCGAAGCTCAACGGCACATAGGCCGCCGCCGTGGCCTCACCGTGTTCATTGGCCCAGCGCCTGGCGTAGCGCCGCACCGCATCATAGCTGCCGTCATAGCCTTGGCCGCGCAGCTCCTCGAAGATCCGGATCAGCGTCAGCCGTTCGCGTGATGCCTTCGCCGCGTTGGCCGACAACAATCGCTCGAGCTCGTTCGTCCATTGCCCAAGCTTCGGCCGGGGCTGCACCACCCGCTCGTACTCGAATGATGTCTCGCCCGACCGCAGCACCTTGCGGACGGTGTTCCGCGAGACCTTGAGGTCCCGCGCAATCTCCTTGATCGTCCTGCCCTTGACGAAGTGCTCGCGCCTGATGCGCGCAATCGTCTCCACAACCAGCATCCCCCTGACCACCCGCTTCAACCCGAAGCGGGCAGCCTGCTACGGCCAACAATCGGGGGGTCAATTTTGGACGCCGATCCCCCAGCTTAGGGGGTCAAATTTGCACGCCGGATAACAGTTGTTCACGGCTTTGAACTTGCTGCCATGGATGGCGACGCTCGCCGTCGCCAGAAGGCCCATCCCACGGCAGAGTTCGACAAGGCGCGCACAGACCATGCGAAGCGCCAGGCCGTTGTCTTTACGGAAGTCGGCGATGGTCTTGTGATCAGGCGCGAGCCGACCCAGCAGCCTCATCACCTCGAGATTGCGGCCGGCCTCCCGTTCGAGCCGCCGGCTCGACTGCACCCGGTTCAGATAGCCGTAGATGTAAAGCTTCAGGAGAACCGAGGGGTGGTACGACGGCCGACCGGTGGCTGCCGGCTCCACCCCTTCAAAACCCATCTCAGACAAATCGAGCGCTTCGACAAATGCGTCGATCACGCGAACGGGGTTGCTCTCGTCAATGAAATCATCGAGACATTCAGGCAACAGCGTCCATTGCCCACGATCCGCCTCTTCAACGAAGCGCCTCATCGATTCCCCCAAAAGAATCACTGGAGAATCATAACAGCCGCGCAGCGTTTTCACACAGCCAGGGTCAAAAGCTGCCCTAAAGCCGCTCCGTCGGTTGACTACGATCGATCCCCGAGAGCGGACATTGGCGGCGATGAAGGTCCGAGATGGGCGAAAAGCGGTCTTGACCAAGTTGTCGGCAGCGTCGGCAGCAGCACCTTGCGTCATCCCACGGCGCGCAGCCAAACGTCATGCTCCTCGGTCGTGGTCAGGATGACCGGCATCGCTTAGGATGGACCGGTGCGACGATCGAGTTCGGCTCGGTGATCATGAATCCGTAGAGGTCGCACGACACCTCGCCGTCTTTGATCTTGCGCACGCAGGTCAAGTTGGTCCAGACCCCAGCGAAGCAGAGCAGGGGCGGTTCTCGCCCGTGGCAAACCAGACCGGCACCTTCTTGCCGTCGATGATGTCGTACTCGCCGAGACGTGAATGTCATGAGGCAGCGAGTCGTAGCCGCCAGTCAGGGTTTCCAATGGGCGCTGTTGACATCGCTAATGCCGGTCGTTTGAGCAATCGAGTCACATCCAGACCCGTGCCCAAAGAGGCACAATAGAGCAACCTTAGCGGGTATTTCATCTCAGTACCGCTCAGATGCTTAATGGTTTCTTGCCGCACCGAGCCAAGCCTCGGTCCTGGAGTTGATTCTCGCGGGCGTGCGAGCACCGCAATTCGCGTTTGCACTCATTTCTCCGGAGGCAGCTTCGTAGTAGGAGCGCTTGATTTTGAGTAGACCCCGCGCCTGGAGTTGCATGCTCAGTTTTGGCTGGGCCAGAGCTGGGACTTAATAGGGGCAATGTGCAGTTGGCGAACGATTCGCAAGCGGCACCCATAGGGACTTTTGACGCCGCAGATGCCGTATTCTGTAGGCGCAGATGCGTCTTACGTACAGAACGGAGGAAAGCGCGAGCAGCTTACACAAAACTGACGTGTAGCAGGCCGCAGAGGTGATCTGCAGCCGGGTTCATCTGTCGTTATGGCTATGGTTGGCAGGCTCTGTCTCTCTGCAAGTGTTTGTCGTGTTCGCTGCAGGAACCACGATTGACGCGCGAGCTCGCGTCCCGTCCATCGAAAAAAATATCTTCGCAACAAGCAGTGTCAGATCTTGTCGAATTGTTGTCGGTGGTACAATATGCACCCACGACTTAGGGTAGTGCGGGGCCATGGACGCGGGGCAGAGGGATACGGGGCTTGACTGCCTGACATTGCTGCTGCGGTTCCATCAGGTCGCCGTCGATCCGGCGCAGATTGCACATCAGCTTGCGGGACAGCCGGTCGGCGTGACCGAGATGCTTCGCTGCGCCAAGCAGCTGAAGCTGAAGGCGCGTGCGGTCAGGCAGACGTGGGAGGGGCTGGCGAAGCTGCCGCTGCCGGCCATCGTGGCGCGGCCGGATGGTTCGTTCGTCATCCTGGGGCAGGTCACGGCCGAGGCGGCGTTGATCCAGGATCCCCTGGTGAATCGGCCGCAGAGCCTCAAGCGGGCCGAGTTCGAAGCCAATTGGACCGGCACGGTGGTGCTGTTGGCGCGCCGCGCCTCGCTCTCCGATCTGGCGCGGCGCTTCGACATCACATGGTTTCTGCAGGCGATGCACAAATATCGCCGGCTGCTCGGCGAGGTGCTGCTCGCCTCGTTCTTTCTGCAGCTGTTCGGTCTCGTCACGCCGCTGTTCTTCCAGGTCGTCACCGACAAGGTGCTGACCCACCGCGGCTACACCACGCTCGACGTGCTCGTGTTCGGCCTCGTCACCGTCACCATATTCGAGACGGCGCTGGGCGGTCTTCGAACATACGTGTTCTCGCACACCACCAACCGCATCGACGTCGAGCTCGGCGCGCGGCTGTTCCGCCATCTGATCGCGCTGCCGATCGCCTATTTCGAAGCGCGGCGGGCCGGCGACTCCGTGGCGCGGGTGCGTGAGCTCGAGAACATCAGGAACTTCATCACCAGCTCGGCGCTGACGCTGGTCATCGACCTCGCCTTCACCTTCGTCTTCCTGGGAGTGATGTTCTACTACTCGCCGTTCCTCTCCTGGATCGTGGTCGGTTCCTTCCCGTTCTACATCGCGCTGTCGGCAGGCGTGACGCCCATCTTCCGCAAGCGGCTCGATGTCAAGTTCGACCGCGGCGCCGAGAACCAGGCCTTCCTGGTCGAGAGCGTCACCGCGATCCAGACCCTGAAGGCGATGGCGATCGAGCCGCAGATGCAGCGGCGCTGGGAGGAGCAGCTCGCCGGTTATGTCGGCGCCAGCTTCGACGTGCTGTCGCTCGGCAACTGGGCGAGCCAGTCGGTGCAGTTCATCAGCAAGATCGTCACCGCGCTGACGCTATACTTCGGTGCGCATCTGGTGATCGAGGGCAGTCTCAGCGTCGGAGAGCTCATCGCCTTCAACATGCTGGCCGGGCGGGTGGCGCAGCCGGTGCTGCGGCTGGCGCAGCTGTGGCAGGATTTCCACCAGGCGCGGCTGTCGATCGCCCGCCTCGGCGACATCCTCAACACCACGCCGGAGCCGGCCTTCAATCCGGGCCGCGCCGCGCTGCCGCCGGTGCGCGGCGAGGTCGTGTTCGACCACGTCCACTTCCGCTATCGCGTCGATGGCCCGCTGGCGCTGCACGATGTCAGCCTGAAGGTGCCGGTCGGGCAGGTGGTTGGGATCGTCGGCCCCTCCGGCTCGGGCAAGTCGACCCTGACCAAGCTGATCCAGCGGCTCTATTTGCCGGAGAGCGGCCGCATCCTGATCGACGGCGTCGATCTCACGGTCGCCGATGTCACCTGGCTGCGGCGGCAGATCGGCGCCGTGCTGCAGGAGAACGTGCTGTTCAACCGCTCGATCCGCGACAACATCGCGCTCGCCGACCCCGGCATGGCGATGGAGCGGGTGATCCAGGCAGCCGAGCTCGGCGGCGCCCACGACTTCATCCTCGGGCTGCCCGACGGCTACGACACTGTTGTCGGCGAGCGCGGCGCGAGTCTCTCAGGCGGGCAGCGGCAGCGCATCGCGATCGCCCGTGCGCTGGTCACCAATCCGCGTATCCTCATTTTCGACGAGGCAACCTCGGCGCTCGACTATGAGAGCGAGAACATCATCCAGCGCAACATGCGCAAGATCTGTGCCGGGCGCACCGTCTTCATCATCGCGCACCGGCTGTCGGCCGTGCGCAATGCCGACCGCATCATCACCGTCGAGAATGGGCGCCTGGTTGAGGACGGCACCCATGACGAGCTGATCAAGCGCGCGGGGCGCTACGCGATCCTGCACCAGATCCAGGCGGGGCTCCATGTCGTCGGCTGAGGCGCACCGGCAAGACAACGCTCCCATCTCGCTGGACGCACGGCGCAAGCGCCGCAACGACGCGCGCGAGTTCCTGCCCGCGGCGCTGGAGATCGTGGAGACGCCGGCGTCGCCCGCGGGGCGCGCCATCGCTGCTACGATCATGTTGTTCTTCGCAATCGCGATCGGCTGGTCGATCCTGGGCCATGTCGACATCATCGCCTCGGCGCAAGGCAAGATTGTGCCGACCGGCCGCACCAAGACGATCCAGCCGCTGGACGCGGGCGTGGTCGCTGCGATCCATGTCCAGGACGGCGACAAGGTCCGTGCCGGCGACGTGCTGGTTGAGCTCGACCACACCGTAACTGAGGCAGAGCGTCGGCGCGTGGCCCAGGATCTGATGTCGGCGAAGCTCGATGTCGCAAGGCTTGCTGTCATCAGAGATAGTTTCGACAATCTTTCCGACTTACGACCGCTGTCGGTACCGAGAGGCGCGGCTCCGGCTGACGTTGCACACACGCGCGCTGCGTTGCAGGCCCAGGCTGCCGAGCAGCTGTCGAAACTCTCATCGACCGCGCAGCAGATTGCGCAGAAGAGAGCCGAGGCGCAGTCGGTAGGGGCGGCCATAGGCAAGATCGACGCGACCTTGCCATTCCTGCAGGAGACTGCCGACATCCGCCGCAATGCCAAGGAGATCCAATATGGCAACCAGATCGCTTATCTCGATGCGCAGTCGCGGTTGATCGACCAGCAGAACGAGCGCATCGTGCAGACCCGGCGCCTTGTCGAAATCGAGGCGGCGCGGCTTGCGCTGGAGCAGCAGCTGGCACAGACGCGCTCTGGCTTCGAGCGCCAGGTGCTCTCCGACCTGGGAGATGCCGAAAAAAAGGCGGATGAGCTCACTCAGGACCTCGTCAAGGCTGAGCGCAAGATTGCCGAGCAGGTCCTGCGCGCGCCGATCGACGGCACAGTGCAGCAGCTCGCGCTTCACACTGTGGGTGGGGTCGTCACACCGGCGCAACAACTCATGCTCATTGTGCCCGCTGACAGCCAGCTCGAGGCCGAAGCCATGATCTCCAACCGCGACATCGGCTTCGTCAATGTCGGCCACCCGGCCGAGATCAAGATCGACACCTTCAACTTCACCCGCTACGGCCTCGTCCACGGGAGGGTCATCAACGTCTCGCAGGATTCGATCGTCCGTGAGAAGCCCGCCGACAAGCAAGCCGGCGCCAAGCCCGCTGGTGCATTGGCCGAGACCAGCGAGCCGGCAGGGCAGGAGTTCATCTATTCGGCGCGGGTGTCGCTGGACGAGAAACAGATGCAGGTCGAGGACAAGATGGTTGCGCTCGCGCCTGGGATGGCGGTGACAGTGGAGATCAAGACGGGGACAAGGCGGATCATTGAATATGTGATGTCGCCGCTGCTCCGCTATCGGCACGAGAGTCTACGAGAGAGATGAAGTGCGAGTCATCAACGTGCAGAGCATGAAGCGAGCTGATATCTTTTCAGAGATCGACAAGAAGAGCATTTATCGGTCAGACGCTAGGCCGATTTCAACGCGCGGTCGCTTCCAGAGCTGGATGATCGATCTCCGTGCAGCTTTCATGCGCCCCGATCTACTGGCGGCTATTGCTGATGAGTTCTGGTCCTTGAACGGTGACCGGGATCAGTTCCAGATCGGCGGCATGGAAACTGCTGCCATTCCGCTGCTGACCGCAATCCTGCTGCGGGCGCCGGAGCGGCATCGGGGCGTTAACGGCTTCATCATCCGCAAGGAACGAAAGGCCACGGGGCTCGGTCGAATCATCGAGGGCGAGGTCACCAAGGCGCCGGTGGTTCTGGTGGACGATCTCATCAACTCGGCAAAGAGCGCAGAGAAGGCGCGCGCGGTGGCTGAAGCCGCGGGGGCGAGCATTCAGACTCTCTTCGTCGTGATCGACTATGAATCCAAGGCTGGACGGCAATGGAGAACCCGACATGGCATCGAGGTTCAATCGCTCTTCAAGCTCCACGATTTCGGTCTGAGCCTGGAGCTAAATCCGGCACCGCCACGTCAACGCTATCGGCAGCTCTGGCATACAGCCGTGCCCGGAGGCGTTCCGTTTCACATCGTTCCGAAGTCCGCTCCGCTGCTCGTCGGCGCGGTCCTGTTTCGCGGTTGCGACGCGGCGAAAATGCAGGCGTTTGATACAGAGACCGGCACGGTGCTCTGGGAATATCAGGTCACGGGTGCGGCGCCAGGCAAAGGAATTTGGTCGTCGCCTTGCTATCACGATGGCCGTCTCTATTTCGGTGCCTATAACGGCGTCGCCTATTGCCTCGACGCTTCGAACGGTCGACCCGCCTGGGTGCGCGCCCACGGCGAATGGATCGGCGCATCGCCGCTCGTCGTGGCACAACATGGTCTGGTCTATTTTGGACTCGAGTACGAGCGGCCCTGGGCGCGCGGTGGGATCGCCGCGTTGGATATTCAATCAGGTGAAAAGGTCTGGGAACATCCTGTCGGCAAATACCAGCATGGGTCCCCTGCCTATTGGCGGGGAGGAGACATCATCATCTGGGGAATTGCTGACCATGTCATGGCCGGCCTCGAAGCCAAGAGCGGCAAGCTGGTCTGGGCATTCAAGACCAGGCGGTCGGTCAAATATTCCCCCGCAATCTGCGAGCGACGCGGGCTGGTGGCTTTCGCATCGTTCGACAAATCCATCTATGTTCTGGAGGCCGCGACAGGAAGGAAGCTTGGCGAGTGGGAAACCGGTGAGATCTGCTACACCACTCCGCTCATCGTCGGGGATCGGATGTTCTGCGGTTCCGGAGACCGCAGCATCTATGTGATCGACCTCGCGACGATGACCTTGGCAAAGAAGATCTCGGCTGGTGCGCGCGTCTATTCCTCGCCGAGATTGGTCGACGGCCGGGTGGTCATCGGCACCAACGGCGGCGTGGTGATGGAGATCGATCCGGTTACCCTCGAGATCCTGGGACGGCTACAACTCCCGGACGCTATCACCAACGCCGTCGCGGCGACACCGGACGGGAGCAGGATCTTCGTGTCGACCTACATGAACCATCTTTACGCATTCGAACGGTTGCCAGACGACAATGGAACGATAACCGCCGGACGGCGGGTCTCGGTCACCGCTCGGCGCCGACGGACTCAGAATACGCAGGCAAGGAGTCTTCTAGCGGCAGGGGATTGACCGCAAGTCTGGCATAGGCCGCCGGTAGCAGATCGAAGATGTAGTGAATACGCCACTCGTTCGACTCGTTGAACGCTGAATGGTGCTGCTTGTTGTCGAACCACCATAACTCGCCTTCGCGCATCCTGACCTCTTCGTTTCCGCTTCGCAAGACGCTCCCGGACGGGCTCTTCAATACGAGATGAAAACGATTACGGATCAGATAGTAGGAGCCGACATCAATGTGAACGCCGACCGACGACCTTGGCTTCAGGCGGACGATCGTTGCTCTCGAGAGCGAAGAGTTGAACAGCTCCGCGGCTTTGGCCAGAAAGCCCATCGCCAGGGGAAAGTGCGCGGACATGCCTGTTGCGACGCTCTCCTGATTTTCGTTGATGAGCAGATCCGGCCTGACAACCGCATTGCGCAGGAAAATCGTGTTGGTGTCGCGCTGGACGCGAATCTTGTCCTGCCGGCTCGTGTTGGCTAGCCAGACAGTCTCCTGACCGTCAATCTCCGCGAGTAGCGGAGCGACGTTGATTTCCTTTTGAACGAGACGGAAATATTTCATTGGATGCTCGCAGTCTGAATGTGCTCGTTGGTGACGGAACCTATCGCTTTTGCAACGCTCTTCGCAAATGTTGCGCTAGCTCTCATATAGGACCTTACTGGCTTGGATGTATATCCACTCGATCTGAAAGTGCTAGCGTGTCCAGGGAGACGGGGGGGCGGACTGGATCCCGCTGTGCAATCAAGAGCCGTGCTAGGCATCAGTTACTCGTTGATCCAAAAATTTTCATTAGATCGCGCCATTTGCTGATTGCACATCGGGTGACAGTCATGCCATTCTTCAACCATCACGTCACTACTCAACCTTAGATGTATCGATGCACTTCTCTGAATGAGAGTACTAAACGGTTGAAGTTGCCTGACGAGGGGGGGGGCGAATTGACCGTACCGAAGTTCGGCATGCGTTTAACTACAGTGGCATCTCCATATCGTCGCAAAAGGTTGGCTTGTGATCAGGGGGGCATCCTTGACGCTTGCACGACGCATCGAACCCGCAGATCGCTACGATGAATTGGGTTATTGATTTCGATCGCGATTGTCCTTTGTTCTGAGCGCGCTTATGGACGTCAGATGTCTATCAACAGGAATAACTGGGAATTGTTTGGCGGAAAGTGGAAGGGCCGAATTCTGACGGGCACTATCGCCTTCGCGCTGTTTTGGGTGTTCTTTTTCTTGTCGACCCAGTTTGAATTGTCGCATTCGCTCATCGTTCTGCTCGCAATGGCTGGATGCGCGGGACTCATCGGGAGTCTTGCTTCTCAACGTATCATCAAAGGAAATGCCGATCGTTCGAGCTGACGGCCTCGAATCGAAGAGGGCTCGCTTGGTACGTTCAAGCCAAGCGAAGAATTGTTTTGCGCTTCAAATTAACGGGAGAAGGTGATGGTTGACCAGACTACGGCGGATGCGACGGCAGCAGCCATTGGCCTTGCCATCGGAGCTCCGATTGGCCAGGCACTTGGAGGCGTAGTTGGATCAGCCGTAGCAGGACCAGGACTTGGAACGACCATTGGAGGCAACCTCGGTGGGCTCGCGGGAGGCGCAATTGGCGCTGGCATCGCGGTGGGCATTGCCCACGGAGCCAATCAGACGGGGATGGATACGGATGGAACCGGCATAGATGGGTTTGGTGGAGTGGCCCCTTTCGGCTACGGGCCGCCCTCATCGCCTCCGTCGGCCCCATCGACCACCGAAGCAAGTCTCAGCAATGTGAATGATATTGGCGATCCTAATGCGCCTGATGAAACTGATGGGATATCGGCTACGGCAGTTGCCATGGGGATTGCTGAGTCTCAGGCTGAGGCTGACGATCCTGGTGATGAGGGTGATGATGGTGAGGGAGAGGGCGACGGCGACGGCGACGGCGACGGCGACGGCGACGGCGACGGCGATGGCGATGGTGATGGCGGCGGCGGCGACGGTGATGGCGGCGACGGTGATGGTGATGGCGGCGACGGTGATGGCGGCGGCGGCGACGGTGATGGCGGCGGCGGTGATGGTGATGGCGGCGACGGTGATGGCGGCGGCGGCGACGGTGATGGCGGCGGCGGCGACGGTGATGGCGGCGGCGGTGACGGTGATGGCGGCGACGGTGATGGCGGCGGCGGTGACGGCGGCGCAGGCGGTGATGGCGGCGGAGGTGATGGTGGCGGCGCTGGCGTTCCCGTTGTTCTGGATATCTCGGGGCACGGGCTGAAAGTCACGCAGCTCGGCTCTTCCAATCAGTTCATGCCAACGGTCTCAAGCGATGGCTTGCAGCATAGAACGGCGTGGGCTGCCGCCGGCAACGGCGTTCTGGTCCTGGATCTCAACGACGATGGCGTGATCAATCAGGCAAAGGAATTCAACTTTAAATTGTGGGACCCGACGGCGACCTCGGACATGCAGGCGCTGCTGGATGTTTTCGATACGAATCACGACGGCAAGCTCGATTCTGGCGACGCCGACTGGAGCAAATTCAAGGTCCTTGTCACAAACGAGGACGGCACGACCCAGCTTGAGACGATGTCTCAGTTGGGGATCACGTCGATCAACCTGACGTCCAACAACCAGAAGATCCTTCTGCCGGATAGATCATCGATCCAGGGCGTGACCACATACACGAAGGCAGATGGCACCACCGGTGCCGCTGGTGACGCGTCCTTTGCCTATGACCGTAACGGCTATCTCGTCCGAAGCACGACGACCCACAACGGGAACGGTTCAACGACGATCGATAACAAGGCGTTCAGTATCGACGGTAGGCTCGCGAACGAGACGATCAGCACCACAAGCGCCGACGGCAGGACCGTCACGCTCTCGAGGGACAGTAACGGCGACGGCGTGATCGACAGCATCCAGGCCGACGTCACGGTGCTGAACGCGGATGGAAGCACATCGCTCAGCGTCACCAATTTCGATGGTACCGGAAGTCACGTCCTCAATCGGACGGTCACCACGACCAACGCAGACCTGAAAACGACCACGATTCAGCGCGACTCGAGTGGTGGTGGTACCTTCAATCAGGTCGAGATTGACGCCCGCGATGCTCAGGGCAATCTCACCGTGTCGATCTCTGATCTCAATGCCAGCGGGTCGCTCAAGGACCGCGGGGTCACGACGACTAGCATTGATGGTCATTCTAGGACAACGCAGATTGACCAGAATGGCGACGGGGTCGTCGACCTTACCCAGACCGACGCGATCGTTGTCAATGCCGACGGCAGCACGACCGAGACCGTCACGAATCTTAATAGTGACGGATCCTTGCGCGGCCGAGAAGTGACTCTGACCAGCGCCGACCATCGCACCAAGACCGTCGCGGTGGATGGCAACGGTGACGGCATTGTCGATACCACGCATGTCGCGTCGATCGTCGTCAATGCTGACGGAAGCACGTTGACCACCGTGCAGGATCTCAACAGCAATGGTTCGCTGCGCGATAGGTCGGTGACGACCCTCAGCGCGGATGGTCTGTCGAAAACAACCCAAGTCGACCTCGATGGCAACGGCACGTTCGATCTGACGACAACCGATGTCGCGGTGCGGAACGCGGACGGCAGCACAACCGAAACCGTGACCGACCGGAATGCCGACGGGTCTCTACGGGCGCAGACGGTCATCAGCCTGTCGGCTGATCAAAGACAGCGAACGGTACAGCTCGACTCCAATGGGGATCACGGCGTCAATTTTCTCGAGACGGTCGTCGCTTCATCGAACGGAGCGAATGTCGATACAGTCTCGTTGTTCAACAACGACGGCTCGTTGCGGTCGCGAACGATAACGACGACCAGCGCCAACGGTCTGTCAAAGACAACCGAGTTGGACGTCAACGGCGACGGGGTGGTCGACCGCCGGAGCTACGACGCCACCGTGATTGGTACCGATGGCAGCTCTGTCAGCACTCACACCGACGTCAGCGCGAGCGGCGCGCTGCTGGATCGAACGGTGGTGACGACGAGTGCGAACGGCCTGTCGACGACCACGCAGTGGGATACGACGGGGGCTGGTGTATTCAATCAGACTCAGACTGACGTCACGACTGTGAATGCTGACGGCAGTAGCACCGAGACAGTGACCAACATCAATGCTATCGGATCACTGAAGTGGCGAACGGTGGCCACCGTCAGTTCTGATCGCAAGAGCAAGACGACGCAGATCGATTCAAACGGCGACGGCGTCTTCGATCAGGTGCAGAGCCGCGTCTTGAACGCGGACGGCAGCGTGATTGTGAGCACCTCGGACCTCAACCCCAATCAGTCCCTGCGAGATCGAAAGGTCACGACCACCAGCGCCGACGGCCTCTCGTCGACGACACAGTGGGACACGGCGGGCTCCGGCACGTATAACCTAACTCGCACCGACGTAACGGTGTTGAATGTCGACGGCAGCAGCACGGAAACTGTCACCGACATCAATGCCAATGGCTCTCTCCGGGACAGGGTCACTACGACCAGCAGTGCCAACGGCTTGAGCAAGTCGACGCAGTGGGACACCAACGGCGACGGTCTGGTCGATCTCACCCGAACCGACATCGTGGTGCTGAACGCGGATGGTAGTCGGACCGAGACCGTTACCGATTTAGCGAGAAACGGTGCAACGCGAGGACAAACGGTCACGATCACGAGTGACGACGGACTGTCCACGACGACGCGATGGGATAGCACCGGGACGGGCACGTTCAATCAGGTGCGAACGGACATCGTACTGCTCAACGCCGACGGTAGCCGTACCGAGACGATCAGCGACGTCAATGCCGATGGGTCGCTGAAAGACCGGAAGACCACTACCACGAGTGCGGATGGCGTCACGGTCTCGATTGCTGTGGATATCAACGGAGATGGGGTCGTCGACCAGACTGAGACGGACGCCGTGACGGCTAACGGCAGTAAGGTCGTTACGGTATCCGACCTTGCGTCAGGTGGCGTACTCAAGGATCGGGTTGTCACGACCACGAGCGCGAGCGGTCAGTCGGCGACCACGCAGTGGGATCCGACGGGAGCTGGAAGCTTCACGCAGACACGGACCGATGTGACGGTTCTGAATGCGGACGGCAGCAGCACTGAGACGATCAGTGATCTGAAGTCAAACGGCATGTTGCTCGACCGGACGGTGGTGACGACCAGTGCCAACGGCCTGTCCAAGACAACGCAACGGGATACGACAGGTGCCGGAACGTTCAACCAGACGCAAACAGACGTTATAGTATTGAACGGTGACGGCAGCACCACCGAAACGGTGACTGACATCAACCCGGACGGGTCTCTGAAGCGCGGGACAGTGACCGTTGTCAATTCTGACCGCGCGAGCGGGACGGTTCAGCTCGACACCAACGGGGACGGTGTTTTCGATCAGGTCCAGAGCCGAGTCGTGAACGCTGATGGCAGCGTGACCGTGACATCATCCGACTTCAATTCCAACGGAACGTTGAAGGATAGAGCGGTTATAACCACGAGTGCGAATGGCCTGTCGACGACAACACAACGAGACACCGCGGGAACTGGTATTTTCAATCAGACCAGGACGGATGTGACGGTTCTCCACGCCGATGGCAGTCGAACCGAGACGATCGTCGACCTGAATGCGGATGGAACCATCAAGGAGCAGATCAGCAAGACTGTGGGCGCCGATGGCCTGTGGAAGGCGACCATGTGGCAAGCGGGTGCTGCGTCACTGGGCCCGATCACAGCGACGATCGGCTCCCCGATCCCTGTGGATCCGCCGTCTTCGGCCCGGACGGATGTAACGGTTCTCAACGCCGACGGTAGCCAGACCGAGACGATCGTGTACTCCAACCAATTTTACCCGACTTTCGTCACGGTGGAGACGACGAGCGCCAACGGATTGTCCAAGACTCTCCAATGGAACTCTACCGGCCTTGGCAGCGGCTTCGACCAGACCCAGACCGACGTCACGGTCCTCAATCCCGATGGAAGCCGGACGGAGACGATTGCAGACTTCGGAGCCAATGGCGCGCTGACATCGAGGATGGTCACGACAGAGAGCGCCGATGGGCGTACGAAGACCGTGCAATCCGACATCAACGGTGACGGCGTGGTCGACCAGAGCCGGTCGACCTTCACGGCGAAGAACGCGGACGGCAGCAAGACGCAGACCGTGCTCGAATATGGCGCGGGCGGGACGCTGCGGGCGCAGGTAGTGACGGCGACCAGCGCGGACGGCCAGACCGTTAGTATCACACGTGATGCTGACGGTGATGGAACGGTCGATCAAGTCGAGACCGATTTGACTGCCATTGACGGCAGCGAGGTCAAGACGATCACTGATCTCGCTGGGTTCCTGGGAGGGGCTGAGCGGAGAGTGATGACGAGCAGCGCCGATGGCTTGACGAAGACGACGCAGTGGGATTTCGGCGCAAACGGAACTATTGATCGCACGCGGACGGATGTAACCGTCAAGAATATCGATGGAAGCTCGACCGAGACAGTAACTGATCTGAATGCTGACGGGTCGCTGTACCGAAGGAAGATACGGACGACCAGTGCCGATGGTGCGATCAAGACTCTCCAAGAGGACAGTGACGGCGACGGCTATGTTGATCACACCGAGGTTACAACGATTGCTTTGGATGGTAGTTCATCAAAGGTCGTCAAGAATTTCGCTACCAACGGTAGCATTACCGGCCTATCGGTGACTCAAACGAGCGCTGATGGCGGGGTTGCGACCGTTAATGAGGATACCCAGGGCACTGGACGGTACGACCATATTACGACCGTTCGTCAGAACATTGATGGAAGTGCGACCTCTAGTTCTGTCTACTTGAATGAAAACGGACAGACGATCAAGCGGGTTGTTACGAACGTCAGCGCGGACGGTCTGCGGATCGTAACTCAGACGGACAGCACAAATGCGGGCTGGTTCGATAGCGTCGAGACGAAGGTTTCGAGGGTGGATGGCAGCAAGGTGGCGACGACCGTTGAGCTGAATGCTGACGGATCGACCAAGGAGGTAATTGTCGCGACGACAACTGCGGACGGCAACGTCACGACCACGATCGGCACCAACGTCGATGGCACTCTGGCGCTTTATGCCCTCGACGATCTGACCAACACCACCGGAACGTCTTACACGAATACTTACAACCATGGAGTTCTGGCGACCCAGAGCGCCACATACACTAGTGGCGAAAGTAAAGGTAACACATACAACGCGACGTTTGGGCCGACGGGAGCTTACGCGAGCTGGATCGAAACCGACGTCAAGAACTTGTACTGGTGGAACACCTACAGCGTTAAGTACTACAGCAATGGCAATCAGGCGGTCGGAATCCTGACCGCAGACACGGGCGACGTGCAGGTCAATGTCTACGATGGAACAGCGGCAGCTAACATTATCAATACAGGAACGCGCCTAGCTCATCCTAGCTCAAGCAGCGGATTGATCGTTGTTTCAGGGTCTAAGTATACCAACTATTACAACGGTAATGTGCTCAACTGGCAGTCTGGCCAATGGACGAGCGGTCAGAACAATGGGGACACTTGGATCAACACCTACAATTCGAGCGGAGGTCTGGTCGCCCAGCAGGTATTCGACAATAATCATCTGCTTGGCGCGTCCTACACGCTGTACTTGAATGCCGCGGGCATGCTAATTTCGGAATTCGGGACATACGACAGCGGCAGCGATAGCGCACACGCCGGTGACACGTACTCGATGACGTTCAATGCGAACGGAAGCCTAGCCAGCTACGCGCTGAACGATATCACGGGGCAGTACGGCAGCTCGTATACGGAAGCCTATGATAGTTCTGGCGTGCTGCTGTCCCGAAATGGCGTCTACGATAGCGGCGTGCTAGCTGGCGCGACTTACGGCTATAAGTTCAATGCCAATGGTACTGTTGCGTCGTACACGATCGCACTCAGCGCGTCGCAGGCCGTTGCTGACATCTCGGCTTTGAATTCCAACAGTCAACTGGCATCGATCACGCTAACTGATAGCGGAAAGCCGACGCTAACGCTCACATCCGCACAGGTTGCGGAGGATACGTTCGCATTGAGCAAGATCACCAACGGGAGTTTTGACATTGCCGTCTCCGATACGGGAGCTGTGCTGACAGCGCAGGCGGGAATTATAGCGAGCGGAGCCGCTGCTGGAGACAGTTGGCTGAAGCTCTTCAATGCCGATGGGACCCTGGCTTCTTCTGCGTATTATGACCCGACAGGCGCGACGTCGACATCGTATACGGAGAAGTTCAATCACGGCGTTGCAGCAAGCCAGAGCGCTACGATCACCAGCGGCGCGACTGCGGGCAATACCTACACCGCGACGTTTGGGCCGACGGGGGCTTATGCAAACTGGATCGAAACCGATTTCAAGAACTTGTTCTGGTGGAGCACTTACGATGTTAGCTACTATGGCAATGGCAATCAGGCGGTCGGAATCCTAACCGCAGACGCAGGCGACGTACAGGTCAACGTCTATGATGGAACAGCGGCAGCTAACATCATCAATACAGGAACTCGCCTAGCTCATCCTAGCTCGAGCAGCGGGCTTATCGTTGCGTCGGGTTACAAATACACCAATTATTACAACGGCAGTGTTCTCAACTGGCAGTCCGGCCAATGGACGAGCGGCCAGAACAATGGGGACACTTGGATCAACACCTACAACTCGAGCGGAGGCCTGGTTTCGCAGCAGGTATTCGACAATAATCATCTGCTCGGGGCATCCTACACCCTGTATTTGAATGCCGCGGGCATGCTGATTTCGGAATTCGGTACATACGACATCGGCAGCGGTAGCGCACTGGCCGGTGACACTTACTCGATGACGTTCAATGCGAACGGCAGCCTAGCCAGCTACACGCTGAACGATATCACGGGGCAGTACGGCAGTTCTTATAGCGACACCTACAACAGCTCCGGACTGCTTCTGTCGCGCAGTGGCATTTACGACAGCGGGGCTCTTGCCGGTGACACCTTCCGGTACACCTACAATGCTGACGGCACTGTCGCGACATACGCTCTCGCCGGTAACACCGGCAACAATGTCCTAAGCGCTGGAACGGGGCCTGCCGTCCTGTCCGGCGGTGGTGGCTACGATAAATACCAATTCGGACGCGGCAGCGGCCAGGATCGCATTGTTAATGGAACGGGCAATGGGGCCAGTCCGCAGGGCGAACTCGATCTGGCGGGGGGCGTGTCGAACGAGCAGCTCTGGTTCGTGCGTTCGGGCAACGACCTTGTAGTGGATATCCTCGGTACCCACGATCAGGCAACCATAGCGAACTGGTTCGGAGCTAGTCCGGATGCGCGGCTTGCGCGGATTGTAACCTCCGATTGCCAGGTGCTTGACAATCAGGTCAATCAGCTCGTGCAGGCCATGGCAACCTACTCGGCGAACAACCCGAGCTTCAACCCGGTGACGGCATCACAAGCCCCAGGCGATTCTACTCTGCAGGCGGCTATTGCTGCTGCTTGGCATACGTAATTATCCGTGATGCACTTTAGGCTGAGTGCGGTAGAGGAGGCCGGATAGAAGTAGTTCGGAGAGTTACTTTCTTAGCAAATGTGGAGGAGCGATTCCCCCTTCTTGGGGAGCCGTTTCGATAGAACGGGGCGCTGCGCGCAATGATTGCAGGTCTGCGCCAAGCTGGTGAAGTACCTGGACAAAGGAGGACTGACCTGCCCCTAAGAAGTTCCGGTTCACGGAGAGAAGATCATGGCGATCCTGAAGGAGCAGAAGGCTGGGTAGAAAACGGCAGACCTGGCTCGCAAGCGCGAGATATCGGAGGCGACGTTCTACGATTGAAAGGCCGAGTTCGATGGATGGAGGTCTTAAGGCGAAAGCGGCTCAAGGCTTGAGGACGAGAGCGCCCAGCTGAAGGAGCTCTTGGTGGCGGAGATGCTGGACGCAGCGCGCTGCGCAAGCTGCTGTCAAGAAGAGATAAGTCTGCCGCCAAGCGCGTTGCAGCGCGGACCAGTCAACGGTCCGCTACTGGTCTCGCCAGCCACTTACCAGTGAGCTTCGGGCTCACTTACGTGAGCTGGCAAGCGAGCGCCGGGGGGCCGGCCACCGTCGACTGTTCGCCTGCTGGGGGCGGGAGGGTGAGCCGTGCGGCATTAACCGCATCCACCGGCTCTATCGAGAAGAAGGTCTTGGTGTGTAAGCGTTGCGCCCGCAAGGCGTGTGGAATCCCCCTCAACCGGCGCGGCAAGCCGGATTCGATCGTCGGTTCACCTGCGAGGCGACGCTGGCCTGGTGCAAGGACGGACTCATCGACTGCGCTTCAATGAGCCGGCAAGCCGGTCCAGAACGCGACATCGAGAGCTTCGACGGCCGGATGAGCGAGGAGCCTTTGAACGAGACCCCTGTTCTTCAGCTTCGACGACGCAAGGCGGACGCCCCGCCTGGGTCACCGACGACAGAAGCGCGCGGTCAGTACATTGACGCCTTGTTTCGGTGCACAAAACCGGTGTACATTAAGTCGCCGGTCGGATCAGAAACGCCTGTAAATTCAAGCTTTTCACGCCCTAGCAGCAGAGTTCGAGCCTCTCCACTCCTGCCAGCGAGATCAAGCACTTAAGCCAAAAATCGACGAGACAGGTGAGGCCGGGGCCCGCGATGCGCGAGCCCCGAATGCGTTTCGGCGACCTCTTATTGCTTCACATAGGGACAGTTGCCGTCCTTCAGCGGCCGGAACACCTGGTCGCCGGGCACCTCCGCCAGCACCTTGTAATAGTCCCACGGGCCCCTCGATTCCTCCGGCTTCTTCATCTCGAACAGGAACATCGAGTGCACCATGCGGCCGTCCTCGCGCAGCACGCCGTTGTCGGTGAAGGCGTCGCGCACCGGGGTCTCGCGCATCTTGGCGAGCACCGGCCTGGTGTCGCGGGTGCCGGCGGCCTTGACGGCATTGAGATAGTGCAGGGTGGCGCTGTAGGTCGCGGCCTGGTTCATGGTCGGCATCCGCTTCATCTTGTCGAAGAACTTCTTGCCGAAGGCGCGGGTGCGGTCGTTGAGGTCCCAGTAATAGGCCTCGGTGATGATCAGGCCCTGCGCCAGCTTCAGGCCGAGGCTGTGGATGTCGGAGATGAACATCACGATGCCGGCGAGGTTCTGGCCGCCAGCGACGATGCCGAACTCGGCGGCCTGCTTGATGGTGTTGATGGTGTCGCCACCGCCATTGGCCATGCCGATGATCTTGGCCTTGGAGGCCTGGGCCTGCAGCAGGAAGGACGAAAAGTCCTGGTTGTTGAGGGATGGCGGGCGCTGCCGACCACTGTGCCGCCGGCGGCGCGCACGACGTCGCCGGTGTCGCGCTCGATCGAATGGCCGAACAGATAGTCGGCGGTGATGAAGAACCAGGTGTTGCCGCCGTTCTTGACGATGGCGCTGCCGACCGTGTGCGCATTGCCGTAGGTGTCGTAGGTCCAGTGCACGGTGTAGGGCGAGCAGGACTTGCCGGTGATGTCGGAGCTCGCGGCATCCGTCACGATCATCAGCTTCTCGAACTGCTTCGACATCTCCATGCCGGCGAGCGCGGTGGCCGAGGTCGGCATGTCGATGACCATGTCGACGGCCTCGTTCTCATACCATTTGCGCACGATCGCGGCGGCGATGTCGGCCTTGTTCTGCGGATCGGCGCTGATCACCTCGATCGGCTTGCCGAACATCGTGCCGCCGAATTCCTCGATGGCGAGCTTGGTCGCCTCGAGATTGCCCTGGCCGCCAATGTCCGAATAGACCGACGAGAAGTCGCTGAGCACGCCGATCTTGAGCGGCGCCTGGGCGCGGGCGGGGACGGCGGTGAGGACGAGAGTGGCAAGGCCGATGGCCGCAAGGCTCATCACGCCCTTCCGCGGGGCAGACATCATGGATTTCCTCCGGATCATTGTTCTTATGGGCTGCAGCATGCGGGCCCGAATCATCATGAGCAAGCGCGGGCTGCGCATGAACCACGGCATTTCGTTGCGGTGCTCCGCCGTTCTCCCATCGCGCGGAAAGACAGGGTCGGCAGCGGTAATCCGTGGCCAGTCTTCGAGGCCCGCGCGGCCGTTGAGCGAATGCTCGATGTCGGTCGGGCAGGCGCTGTTTTTTCCGTGCCGCGAACCCGGCAACACGGTAGGCTGCCGTTCAACCCTGCATTGAAGGCGCGAAAGAGGTTGGGAGCATGAGGAGTTTTGCTGCGCTGGCGGTCGGGAGCGGCATCGCACTGGCGCTCGGCTTGTTGTCGGTGCTGGCCTCACCCGCGATAGCGCAGACCAAGCCCGCGCAGGAGATCAAGCTGTCGTATTCCCCATGGGCGAAGGCCTGTACGCGCGAAGCAGATGTTGACGGCAAGCAGATCTGTTTCACCACCAAGACAGCGCGGTCCGCCGAGAACGAGCGAGTTGTCGTGGCCGTGCTCGTCGAGAGAGACGGGGAGGCCCGTAAGGTCTTAAGGGTGGTTCTCCCGCTCGGTCTGCAAACCGTTCACGGAACGCGGATCATCGTCGACGCGGAGAAGCCGATCCAGAGCACCTATTTGTTCTGCGGCGCAGACGGCTGCGTCTCGGACTACAATGCGACGCCTGAGCTGATCGAAATGCTGAAGAACGGCAAGAGCCTGGTCGTTCAAGCCATCAATGCGAATGGCGCACCGCTGTCGCTTCCGCTTCCGCTCGCCGATTTGGCCCAGGCGCTCGGTGCCAAGGCAGGCAACTGGAATGCTGTCGACGAGCAGCAAAGAAAGATGTTCGTGGCTCTGTTCAAGATCAGGAACAACAAGAGCCTCCCGATTTTGAAACCGAATCTCTCTGTCATGGCGCCCTGGACCAAGTTCTGCCTGAAGGGCAAGGACGCCGATGCCAAGTTGGTCTGCTTCACGGGCAAGGACGGCCGGATCGAAACGGGCCAACCCTTGCTCGCGGCCGTGGTCATCGAGCCGGAAGCCGACCCGAAGAGGCTGCTGCGGATCACGCTGCCGTTGGGCATGGATTTCGCCGAAGGCACCCGGTTGATGATCGACAGCGAGCGGAGTCTGCAGAAGCCGTTCATCATCTGCTTCAAGAACGGTTGTATGTCGGACTACGAGCTCACCCCGGAACTGTTGGGCAGCCTGCGCCGCGGTCAGACCATCAACGTTCAGGCCACGATGAATACCGGGCAGGTGGTTTCGATGAGCCTGCCCTTGCGTGACTTCAACAAGGCCTATGACGGGCCTCCGACGGACCCAAAAGCGTTCGAAGCCCAGCAGAAGAAGCTGCAGCAGGAGCTGGCGCAGCGCGCGAAGGGATCCAAGACGGGGCAGCAGGCCAACATCGCCGACGCCATCGGCGCCGACGCTGCGCCGCCCGCCCAGACCAAGCCGGCTGCCCTCGGTGCCGTTCTTGCTTCCGGCCACTCACCCGGCAAACGGATCGCTCTGGTGATCGGCAATTCGGCCTATCAGAACGTTCCGGCGCTCCCCAATCCTGGCCGGGACGCCGCTCTGGTGGCGGACGCGCTACGTCGGGCGAATTTTCAGACCGTGATGCTGGAGAACGACCTGGGCAGAGATCAACTCGTCGGTGCGCTGCGCGAGTTTGCACGGCAGGCCGAGTCCGCCGACTGGGCCGTCGTCTATTACGCCGGACATGGCATGGAGGTCGCAGGAGTCAACTATCTCATCCCGGTCGATGCCAGGATCGCAAGCGATCGCGACATCAGCCTCGAAGCGGTCTCGATCGATCAGGTGCTCAACTCTGCGGAGCGGGCCAAGCAACTGCGCCTGGTGCTGCTGGATGCATGTCGCGACAATCCCTTCGCCAGTCAGATGAAGCGAACCATGACGGTGGCGTCCAGGTCCGTCAGCCGCGGTCTGGCGCAGATGGAGCCCGATCCCGGGACGCTGGTCGTGTTCGCCGCAAAGCATGGCGAGACCGCTCTCGACGGCGATACAGCGAACTCGCCGTTCGCCACGGCCTTCGTCAAGAACATGCAGGTTCCAGGTCTCGAGGTTCGCCGCCTGTTCGACAACGTGCGCGACGACGTGATGGACATGACCGAACGCCGGCAGCAGCCGTATACCTATGGCTCGGTGCCGGGGCGGGTCGACTTCTATTTTGCGACGCCGAAGTGAAACGCGTCGGCCGCACGCGCCTGGGGCAGATCCACCAACCGACCGGGCCGGAGGGCCGTAGGAGCGTCGTTCACCTCGGTACCTTGACCTTCGGCCGGGTCGACAGTAGATATCGAGGACCTGCAGCCGGCCCGCTACACGCGGATATCCGGCGCGGCTTTTCACTCCCCGAACAAGCGAGCCCGTGGATTCGGCTCATCTCTCCGACAAGAGGGTGGGCCACGGTCGGCTGTTCGGTTTTCCCAGTCAACTCTTCAATCGTCCGATGACGGACGAGGACCCCTGACGATGGCTACCAGCCCGTTCAAATTCCTGCAGGAAGTGCGCTCGGAGACCGCCAAGGTCTCGTGGCCGAGCCGTCGCGAGGTCACCATCACCACGATCATGGTGTTCGTGATGGTGGCGCTGGCCTCGATCTTCTTCTTCGCCGCCGATCAGATCATCCGTTATCTCATCACCCTCGTGCTGGGCATCCACTGATGGCAATCGCAACGCAAAGCTCCGACAAGCGCTGGTACATCGTCCACGCCTATTCGAACTTCGAGAAGAAGGTCGCGGAGTCGATCCGCGAGCAGGCCAAGCAGCGCAATCTCGAGGATCTGTTCGAGCAGGTGCTGGTGCCGATCGAGAACGTCACCGAGGTGCGCCGCGGCCGAAAGATCAACGCCGAGCGCAAGTTCTTCCCCGGCTACGTGCTGGTGAAGATGAAGCTGACCGACGAGGCGTTCCACCTGATCAAGAACACGCCCAAGGTGACCGGCTTCCTCGGTGCCGAGAACAAGCCGATGCCGATCTCCGAAGGCGAGGCGATGCGCATCCTGAACCAGATGCAGGAAGGCGTGGAGCGGCCGAAATCGTCGGTGTCGTTCGAGATCGGCGAGAACGTCCGCGTCGCCGACGGCCCGTTCGCCTCGTTCTCCGGCGTGGTCGAGGAAATCGATGAGGCCCGCTCGCGCCTCAAGGTCGCGGTGTCGATCTTCGGCCGCGCCACCCCGGTCGAACTCGAGTTCAACCAGGTCGAGAAGGTCGTCGGCTGAGGCCGGCGATCCACGCTTTCTCCGCCGTCAGAGCTGAGCCCTGAATCCATAGCCTCGATCGGGAATGGGACGGCGAAGTGCCAGCTCCAGCGTGCCTCACGCGGCACCCTGTGGCTATGGAGTCCGGGCTCGCCCTGCGGGCGCCCCGGAATGACGGGAGGAGGGAGCTTTGCCCTCAACCCTTTCCTTTTCGTCCGATCTCGTGTATCGGGCGCGCTTCGCTCCCCGGACGGGGGGCGATTTCGTTCGTGGGAGGCGTGACCGGCTTTGCCAGCCGGGCCAAGCGCGCCGGACCACGGTCCCAAACCTCGCCCGACGGGTTTTGTCGCCCCAAGGCGTTGCGTTCGCATCAGGCAAGGTCGCGAGCGCATTGGAGAATCCCAATGGCAAAGAAAGTAACCGGTTACCTGAAGCTTCAGGTGCCGGCCGGCGCGGCCAACCCGTCGCCGCCGATCGGCCCGGCGCTCGGTCAGCGCGGTCTCAACATCATGGAGTTCTGCAAGGCGTTCAACGCGCAGACCCAGAAGGAAGAGAAGAACACCCCGATCCCGGTGGTCATCACCATTTACGCGGACCGGTCCTTCACCTTCGAGATGAAGACCCCCCCGATGTCCTACTTCCTCAAGCAGGCCGCCAAGATCCAGTCGGGCTCCAAGGCCCCGGGTCGCGACAAGGCCGGCAAGGTGACCAAGGCGCAGGTGCGCGAGATCGCCGAGAAGAAGATGAAGGACCTGAATTGCGACTCGATCGAGTCGGCCATGAAGATGGTCGAGGGCTCCGCCCGCTCGATGGGTCTGGAAGTTGCGGGGTAAGCGGCCATGGCTATCGGAAAGCGTCTGAAGAAGGCCCGCGAGGGCATCGACCGCACCAAGCTCTACCCGCTTGCTGACGCGATCAAGATGATCAAGGAACGGGCCGTGTCGAAGTTCGACGAGACCATCGAGGTCTCGATCAACCTCGGCGTCGATCCGCGCCACGCCGACCAGATGGTCCGCGGCGTCGTCATGCTGCCGAACGGCACCGGCCGTACGCTGCGCGTGGGCGTGTTCGCCCGCGGCGCCAAGGCCGAGGAAGCCAAGGCCGCCGGTGCCGACGTGGTCGGCGCGGAGGACCTGGTTGAGAAGGTGCAGAACGGCAATATCGACTTCGACCGCTGCATCGCCACCCCCGACATGATGCCGCTGGTCGGCCGTCTCGGTAAGGTGCTCGGTCCGCGCGGCATGATGCCGAACCCGAAGATCGGCACCGTGACCATGGACGTCGCCGGTGCCGTCAAGGGCGCCAAGGGCGGCTCGGTCGAGTTCCGCGTCGAGAAGGCCGGCATCATCCAGGCCGGCGTCGGCAAGGCCTCGTTCGCCGAGGACAAGCTGGTCGAGAACATCAAGGCGCTGGCGGATGCGGTGGTGAAGGCCAAGCCGGCCGGCGCCAAGGGCACCTACGTCCAGCGCGTCGCTGTGTCCTCGACGATGGGCCCCGGCGTCAAGGTCGAGCCGGGCACCGTGCTCGCGTAAGCGGCCGGGCATAGGTTAGTTAGAAGGGCGGGATCGTTCATCGATCCCGCCCTTCGCATTTGGAGTGCCTGCCGCCATGCCCGACAAGGTCCTGATCTATTCCCGCCTGCCGAAGTCGCTGACCCAGCGCTTTGCCGACCGCTTCGAACTGCTCGACAGCGGCGGCAAGCCGGCGCACGAGGTTTTTCCGGCGGACGAGGTCGCGCGGATCCGGGCGCTGATCACGGCCGGCGGCACGCCGCTCGGCGCAGTCGACATGGACAGGCTCCCGGCGCTCGGGGCGATCGTCTGCTATGGCACCGGCTATGACGGGGTCGACCTGAAGGCGGCCGCGGCCCGTAACATCGCCGTCGCACACAGCCCGGGCGCCAATGCCGCGGCGGTCGCGGACGTCGCTGTGATGCTGATGCTGGCGAGCACGCGGCGGCTGATGGTGGCAGACGCTTACGTCCGCGACGGCGGCTGGGTGTCCGCAAAACCATCGCCGCTGATGAAGCCGCCGCCGAGCCTCGCCGGCTGCAAGGTCGGCGTCTACGGCATGGGCGAGATCGGCCGCAAGATCGCGGCCCGGGTCGCGGCGTTCGAGACCGAAATCGGCTATTTCAGCCGCACGCGCTACGACGACCTGCCGTATCAATATTTTCCGAGCCTCGAGGCGCTCGCCGAATGGTGCACCGTGCTGATGATCGCGGTCCGTGCCAGCACCGAGACCACTCACGTCGTCAACGCCGGGCTCCTGAAGCGGCTGGGGCCCGACGGCCATGTCGTCAACATCTCGCGCGGCTCCGTCATCGACGAGCACGCGCTGCTGGCGGCGCTACAGGACGGCACCATCGCCGGCGCCGGCCTCGACGTGTTCGAAACCGAGCCGCATGCGCCGGATGAGCTGACCATGCTGCCGAACGTGGTGGTGACCCCGCATATCGGCGGCAACACCAGGGAGGCGCACGTCGCCATGCAGGCCTGCGTGGTCGCCAATCTTACCGCGTTCTTCGCCGGCGAGCCGATGCCGCATCCGGTGAAGTAGCCGCAGGACGCGTGTCGTAGCCCGGATGAGCTTCGCCTTCGCCCTTTCGGGCGCAGCCGTCCGCTCATTCGGGCTACGGATCTCGCTCCGTCGCTGCCGGATCGTTCCGCGCCGGTGCAGAAATATTTTGATGCACTGCACGGCTCTGTGAATTGCGAGCCATTCTCGAATGCATCTAACTCGCGTTGTCGAACGAAAGACAGCGAGGGCGGCAATGGCGGCGTTCACATTGAAGATCAACGGGCGCGAGCATCAGGTCGATGTCGATCCCGGAACTCCCTTGCTCTGGGCCATCCGCGACAATGTCGGGTTGACCGGCACGAAGTATGGCTGTGGCGTCGCGCAGTGCGGCGCCTGCACCGTCTATGTCGATGGCCAGACCGTCCGCTCCTGCTCGTTGCCCGTCTCGGCGGTCGGAAAGAGCGAGGTGACCACGATCGAGGGGCTGACCTCCAAGGAAGCCGTCGCCGTGCAGAAGGCCTGGGCCGCGCACGATGTGCCGCAATGCGGCTACTGCCAATCGGGGCAGGTCATGAGCGCGGCCGCGCTGCTGGGCCTCAATCCCAAGCCCACCGACCAGGACATCGACCTGGCGATGAATGGCAACATCTGCCGCTGCGCGACCTATGTCCGCATCCGCGCCGCGATCCATTCCGCCGCCAAGTCGCTGGAGGGCTGACGATGAATGCACATGTGAAGCCCGCTGCCTCAACCGCATTGTCCCGGCGTTCGCTCCTGAAAGCCGGCGCAGGCCTGGTGCTCGCCACCTATGTCGCCCGCAACGGTGTGGCTTACGCGCAGGATGGCGCCGCGGCCAAGTCCGTCAACATCGAGCCGAACACGTTCCTGGTGATCGGCCAGGACGACACTGTCACCGTTCTCTGCAAGCACATCGAGTTCGGACAGGGCCCGTTCACCGGCATGGCCACCCTGGTGGCCGAGGAGCTCGATGCCGATTGGTCGCTGATGCGCGCCGATCACGCGCCCTCGAATCCGGTGCTCTACAAGAATCTCTTGTTCGGGGTGCAGGGCACTGGTGGCTCGAGCGCGATCGCCAATTCCTACGAGCAGATGCGCAAGGTCGGCGCCGCCGCGCGCGCGATGCTGGTGGCTGCGGCCGCCGACGAATGGAAGGTGCCGGCTGAGGAGATCACGGTCGAGAAGGGCATCATCAAGCACGCTTCGGGCAAGCAGAGCGGTTTCGGCGCGCTGGCCGCGAAGGCGATGCAGCAGCCGGTGCCGGCGAATCCGCAGCTCAAGGATCCCTCCGCCTTCAAGCTGATCGGCAAGGAAGGCGCCGTGACCCGGCTCGACAGCGTGGCGAAGTCGAACGGCTCGGCCGAGTATACGCTCGACATCAAGGATCCGGGGACCTTGACCGTGCTGGTGGCGCGCTCGCCGCGCTTCGGCGGCAAGGTGGCCTCGTTCGACGCATCAGCAGCGAAGGCCGTGCCTGGCGTCGTCGACGTCAAGGAGGTGCCAAATGGTGTCGCCGTCTATGCCGAGGGCTTCTGGCCGGCCAAGACCGCGCGCGACCTGCTCGAGATCTCCTGGGACGACAGCAAGGCGGAGACGCGCGGGACGGCGCAACTGCTGGAGGAGTTTCGCGCGCGCGCAAAGAAGCAGGGCGCGCTGGTGAAGCAGGAGGGCGACGTTGACGCCGAGATCGCCAAAGGCGGCAGGCTGATCGAGACCGAGTTCGTCTTCCCGTATCTGGCCCATGCGCCGATGGAGCCGATCAACGCCTTCATCCACTGGAAAGGCGACACCGCCTCGGCGCGCTATGGCAGCCAGTTTCCGACGCCTGATCACGCCGTGATCGCGCAGGTGCTTGGGCTCGACATCGCCAAGGTCGATCTCAAGACGATTCTTGCTGGTGGCAGCTTCGGCCGGCGGGCGCAGCAGTCGACCCACGTCGCCACAGAGCTGGCGCAGGTCGCCAAAGCGATCGGGCCGGGACGTCCGGTCAAGCTGGTGTGGTCCCGCGAGGATGATATGCGCGGCGGCTACTACCGACCGTTCAGCCTGCACCGGATGCGTGGTGTGGTCCGCGACGGCAAGATCGTGGCGTGGTCGGATACGATCGTCGGGCAGTCGATCATGAAGGGCTCGCCGTTCGAGGCGATGACCATGAAGAACGGCCTCGATTCGACGGCCTATGAGGGCTCCAACGAGATCCCTTACCAGGTGCCGAATTTCCGCTGCGACCTGCATCAGGTCGATGTCGGCGTGCCCGTGCTGTGGTGGCGCTCGGTCGGCCACACCCATACCGGCTACGCCGTCGAGGCGTTTGTCGATCAGTTGCTCGAAGCCGCCGGCCAGGATCCTGTGGAGGGACGACTGGCGATGATGGCCGACAAGCCGCGTCACGCCGGTGTGCTCAAGGCGGTCGCTGAGCTCGCGGACTGGAAGGGCGCCAAGCTCGAAGCGGGCCGCGCCCGCGGTGTGGCCGTGGTCGAGAGCTTCAACACCTACGTCGCCCAGGTGGTCGAGCTGTCGATGGGCGCCGACGGACCGGTCGTGCATAAGGTCTGGTGCGCTGTCGACTGTGGCGTCGCAGTCAATCCCGACATCATCCGCGCCCAGATGGAGGGCGGCATCGGCTTTGCGCTAGGCCACATCCTCTATGCGCAGCAGCCGCTCGACGAGGGACGACCGGTGTCGGGCAATTTCGACACCTACCGCTCGCTGCGCATCCACGAGATGCCGCAGATCGAGGTTGCGATCGTGCCGTCGACCGAGAAACCCTCGGGAGTCGGCGAGCCCGGCGTGCCACCGCTGGGACCTGCCGTCGCCAACGCCATGGCCAGGCTAGGTCTGCCGCGGCCGACCCAACTGCCGATCCGGCCGGGAGACACCGCATGAGCCTGTTCAGAACGGCGACGATGGCGCTGCTCGCTGGCAGCCTGGCTGCGGTTGCGATCGTAGCCCTGCCGGCACTGCGGCGCGCCGATGCGGCGCCCGAGGCGACGCGCGTCGCCGGCGTGCTCAAGCCGGTGGCGGACTTCGCCAGGATCAAGAGCAAGGACGAGCGCGCCGTGGCGCTGTTCGAAGAGGCCGGAAAGGTGCTGCAGTCGCCGCGATGCATGAACTGCCATCCGGCCGGCGACCGGCCGACCCAGACCGACAGGATGATTCCGCATCAGCCGCTGGTGGTCCGCGGCGAGGCCGGCATGGGTGCGCCCGGCGGGCTCGCCTGCACGACCTGCCACCACGAGGCCAATTTCGACGCGGCGCGCGTGCCGGGTAATCCCAAATGGCAGCTGGCTCCGATCGAGATGGCTTGGCAGGGCAAGTCGCTCGGCCAGATCTGCGCACAGATCAAGGATCCAAATCGCAACGGCGGCAAGACCATGGCGCAGCTGATTCACCATATGGCTGAGGATGAGCTGGTCGGCTGGGGCTGGAATCCGGGAGCAGGGCGGACCCCGGCCCCGGGAACCCAGAAGCAGTTCGGCGAGCTGATCAAGGCCTGGGCCGACGCCGGAGAGGCCTGTCCGAAGGGCTGAGGCGGGATTGCGCCCTGCGCGCGCAATGCCCGGTGGCCCTGATGAGCGCAGCGACATCCGGGTTCTCCGGCAGGGCACGTGAGACCCCGCACGTCGCTATCGCCGAACGCGCGTCCCGCGCGCCGGCTGTCGCTCATCCGGGCGACGGGGCTCCTACCCGGCTCCACGGCATGGCCCAACTGGTGCGATTTTTGCTCTTGGGGTCTTGGCAAGTCGCGATCGAGCGGTTAAAGAACCGGCTTCCAGGCGGGCCGGCTGTTGCTGGCGCGCCTGTGCGCGCATTCCGAAAGTTGAGAGGAGCCAGCATTCCTTTTGAGGATATCCGTTTGGATTTCTCGGAAGGAAGAAGGATCTTTCTGCTCTCGAAAATGCCGCAGGGGAGGTCGGTCTGCCGATCACCCCGATCCTGTCCGAGACTGCAGGCGCCGGCGTGGAATCCAATTTCCTCAATGGCTTAATCATCCAGCCTGCATAGACGGGTGAAGACCGGATTTCGGCATGTCCACTGCCTTCGTCGTGGTGGCATGCAGGTTTGGTTCGAACCTCGACACTCCGCGAGCCTCCTAGGGATCCCTGGGGCTTTCGGAAGGGCAGGCTATTCATCGCCGTTTTGCCTTGCGTGTCCTCGGGTTCTTCCGTCCGGAGGTCAGGTTTGGTGGGACGGCGGGTGCAACCCGGCGGTCCCGCTTTCGGGCGAAGGCCGCCAACCGGAGAGAGCTTGCTGTGGAACGAGCGGCAAAAAAAGAGGCGGTCGAGCAGCTGCACGAGGTCTTCAAGACCACGGGCGTTGCCGTCGTCGCTCACTATTCCGGCCTCACCGTGGCCCAGATGCAGAAGCTGCGCATGCAGATGAAGCAGGCTGGCGCGTCGGTGAAGGTCTCGAAGAACCGTCTCGCCAAAATTGCTCTTGAAGGCACGGACGTCGTCGGCATCGGTTCCCTGTTGAAGGGGCCGACCGTGATCGCAACTTCGAGCGATCCTGTCGCGGCGCCCAAGGTTGCCATCGAATTCGCCAAGGCGAACGAAAAGTTCGTCATCCTCGGCGGCTCGATGGGCTCAACCGTCCTGAATGTCGACAGCGTCAAGGCTCTGGCCTCGCTGCCGTCGCTGGACGAACTGCGCGGCAAGCTCGTCGGCCTGATCCAGGCTCCGGCGACCAAGCTCGCCCAGCTCGCCAATGCACCCGCGGCCAAGGTCGCGCGCGTCATTCAGGCTCATGCCTCAAAGGGCGAAGCGGCCTGACGCCCTTCGCAAACACTCACAACCTGGTTTCGAACCGAACCAAATCAAGGAACTACTTCAATGGCTGACCTGCAGAAGATCGTCGACGACCTCTCGGCCCTCACCGTTCTTGAGGCCGCTGAGCTCGCCAAGCTCCTGGAAGAGAAGTGGGGCGTGTCCGCCGCGGCCGCCGTGGCCGTCGCTGCTCCGGGTGCCGGTGGCGCCGCTGCCGCTCCGGCGGAAGAGAAGACCGAGTTCACCGTTGTCCTGGCTTCGGCCGGCGACAAGAAGATCGAGGTCATCAAGGAAGTCCGCGCCATCACCGGCCTGGGCCTGAAGGAAGCCAAGGACCTCGTCGAGGGCGCTCCGAAGCCGGTCAAGGAAGGCGTCAACAAGGACGAGGCCGAGAAGATCAAGGCTCAGCTCGAGAAGGCTGGCGCCAAGATCGAGCTCAAGTAATCGCTTCGATTACGCGAACGAAGTCCCCGGGCTGCCATGGGCAGGTCCGGGGCTTTCGAGAGATTATGATGGCCGGGTGGTAACATCGCCCGGTCATCATGTGGACAAGGAGTTTTGCAGGGGTATTGGGCGCGGCTCGGAATCACTGCAAAAGGCGTGCAACGGAACCGTCTGTTGTGGACTGAACACGGAAAAGTGTGGAGATTTGGGGGCTTCGCTCTCGAATCTCGATTATTGTCAACCCATATTGGGTCGGCAGCACGAAAAGCCGGTTGATCGGTGGAGTGGCGTCTCCGTCCGTAAGCCGCTGGGAGATAGGCAATTTCGGGCTTTTGCAGTCCGTGACGAGATGGTTGTGACGAGCGGGTGCGTCCTCGCGCCTCGCGCGTCGTTTTGCGTTTTGCTGGTCTGAAGAACAGATCTGGGACGTTTCCGTTCCGGCTTTGAGCCTCAGATCCTCGAAATGGATCGAAATTCAACCCGAAGGGGCGGTGGCAGCCGCTGTTTCGGAAGGTTCGCCCCTCCGGGCGACGAAATGAGAGGCCACGATGGCGCAGCAGACATTCACCGGTCGCAAACGCGTTCGCAAGTTCTTTGGACACATCAAGGAAGTCGCGGAGATGCCGAACCTCATCGAGGTTCAGAAGGCGTCCTACGACCAGTTCCTGATGGTGGACGAGCCCACGGGCGGGCGGCCGGATGAGGGCCTGCAGGCGGTGTTCCGCTCGGTGTTCCCGATCTCCGACTTCTCCGGCACCTCGATGCTGGAGTTCGTCCGCTACGAGTTCGAGCCGCCGAAATATGACGTCGACGAGTGCCGTCAGCGTGGCATGACCTTCGCTGCGCCGCTCAAGGTGACCTTGCGCCTCATCGTGTTCGATATCGACGAGGAGACCGGCGCGAAGTCGGTCAAGGACATCAAGGAGCAGGACGTGTACATGGGCGACATCCCGCTCATGACCATGAACGGCACCTTCATCGTGAACGGCACCGAGCGCGTCATCGTCTCGCAGATGCACCGTTCGCCGGGCGTGTTCTTCGACCACGACAAGGGCAAGACCCATTCGTCGGGCAAGCTGCTGTTCGCCGCCCGCGTCATCCCGTATCGCGGCTCCTGGCTCGACATCGAGTTCGACGCCAAGGACATCGTGTTCGCGCGCATCGACCGTCGCCGCAAGCTGCCGGTGACGTCGCTGATGTTCGCGCTCGGCCTCGACGGCGAGACCATCCTGTCGACCTTCTACAAGAAGCTGATCTACAAGCGCATCAAGGAAGGCTGGCGCGTTCCGTTCGACGCCAACCGCTTCCGCGGCTATTCGACCGTCAACGACCTGATCGACGCCGACACCGGCAAGGTCGTGCTCGAAGCCGGCAAGAAGCTCACCGTCCGCGCCGCCCGCCAGCTCCAGGAGAAGGGGCTGAAGGCGCTGCGCATGTCGGACGAGGAGCTGCTCGGCAACTACATCGCCGAGGATCTCGTCAACCCGAAGACCGGCGAAATCTACGCCGAGGCGGGCGAGGAGATCACCGACAAGCTGTTCAAGGTGCTGAACGAGCAGGGCTACAAGGACCTGCCGCTGCTCGACATCGACCACGTCAATGTCGGGCCCTACATCCGCAACACGCTCTCGGCGGACAAGAACATGACGCGTGAGGACGCGCTGTTCGACATCTACCGCGTGATGCGTCCGGGCGAGCCGCCGACGCTCGATTCCGCGCAGGCGATGTTCCAGTCGCTGTTCTTCGATGCCGAGCGCTACGACCTCTCCGCGGTCGGCCGCGTCAAGATGAACATGCGCCTCGAGCTCGATGCGCCGGACACCCAGCGCACGCTGCGCAAGGAAGACATCCTGGCGGTCATCAAGACCCTGGTCGATCTGCGCGACGGCAAGGGCGAGATCGACGACATCGACCATCTCGGCAATCGCCGCGTCCGCTCGGTCGGCGAGCTGATGGAGAACCAGTACCGCATCGGTCTCTTGCGCATGGAGCGCGCCATCAAGGAGCGCATGTCGAGCGTCGACATCGACACCGTGATGCCGCAGGATCTGATCAACGCCAAGCCGGCCGCGGCCGCGGTGCGCGAGTTCTTCGGATCGTCGCAGCTGTCGCAGTTCATGGACCAGACCAATCCGCTGTCGGAGATCACCCACAAGCGCCGCCTGTCGGCGCTTGGACCGGGCGGTCTGACCCGCGAGCGCGCCGGCTTCGAGGTGCGCGACGTGCATCCGACGCATTACGGCCGCATCTGCCCGATCGAGACGCCGGAAGGTCCGAACATCGGCCTGATCAACTCGCTGGCGACATTCGCCCGCGTCAACAAGTATGGCTTCGTCGAGACGCCGTACCGCAAGGTCAAGGACGGCCGCGTCACCGACGAGGTGGTGTATCTGTCCGCCATGGAGGAAGGGCGCTACCGCGTCGCGCAGGCCAACGTGCCGCTCGATGCCAAGGGCCGCTTCACCGAGGACCTCGTGGTCTGCCGTCATGCCGGCGAAGTCGTGCCGATGACGCCCGACAAGGTCGACTACATGGACGTGTCGCCGAAGCAGCTCGTTTCGGTGGCCGCGGCGCTGATCCCGTTCCTCGAGAACGACGACGCCAACCGCGCGCTGATGGGCTCGAACATGCAGCGCCAGGCGGTGCCGCTGGTTCGCGCCGAGGCGCCGTTCGTCGGCACCGGCATGGAAGGCGTGGTCGCCCGTGACTCGGGCGCCGCCATCGCGGCGCGCCGCTCGGGCGTGATCGACCAGATCGACGCCACCCGCGTCGTCATCCGCGCCACCGAGGATCTCGATCCGACCAAGTCGGGCGTCGATATCTACCGGCTGATGAAGTACCAGCGCTCGAACCAGTCGACCTGCATCAACCAGCGTCCGCTGGTGAAGGTCGGCGACATCGTCAAGAAGGGCGACATCATCGCTGACGGTCCGTCGACCGACCTCGGCGAGCTCGCGCTCGGCCGCAACGTGCTGGTCGCGTTCATGCCGTGGAACGGCTACAACTTCGAGGACTCCATCCTGCTCTCCGAGCGGATCGTGAAAGAGGACGTCTTCACCTCGATCCACATCGAGGAATTCGAGGTGATGGCCCGCGATACCAAGCTGGGTCCGGAGGAAATCACGCGCGACATTCCGAACGTGTCGGAAGAGGCGCTGAAGAATCTCGACGAAGCCGGCATCGTCTATATCGGCGCGGAAGTGCGCGCCGGCGACATCCTGGTCGGCAAGATCACGCCGAAGGGCGAGAGCCCGATGACGCCGGAAGAGAAGCTCTTGCGCGCCATCTTCGGCGAGAAGGCCTCCGACGTTCGCGACACCTCTCTTCGTGTTCCACCCGGTGTGCAGGGCACGATCGTCGAGGTCCGCGTGTTCAACCGTCACGGCGTCGACAAGGACGAGCGTGCGCTGGCGATCGAGCGGGAAGAGATCGAGCGTCTGGCCAAGGACCGCGACGACGAGCAGGCGATCCTGGACCGCAACGTCTACAGCCGTCTCGCCGACATGCTGGATGGCCGCCAGGGCATTTCCGGTCCGAAGGGCTTCAAGAAGGACACCAAGATCACCCGCGCGGTGCTCGACGAGTATCCGAAGTCGCAGTGGTGGCTGTTCGCATCGCCGAACGACAAGCTGATGGCCGAGATCGAGGCCATGCGGAAGCAGTACGACGAGTCGAAGAAGGGGCTGGAACAGCGCTTCCTCGACAAGGTCGAGAAGCTGCAGCGTGGCGACGAGCTGCCGCCCGGCGTGATGAAGATGGTCAAGGTCTTCGTCGCCGTGAAGCGCAAGATCCAGCCGGGCGACAAGATGGCCGGCCGTCACGGCAACAAGGGCGTCGTGTCCAAGATCGTGCCGATCGAGGACATGCCGTTCCTCGAGGACGGCACCCATGCGGACATCGTGCTGAACCCGCTGGGCGTGCCCTCGCGCATGAACGTCGGGCAGATCCTCGAGACCCATCTGGGCTGGGCTTGCGCCGGCCTCGGCAAGCGTATCGCCCAGACGGTCGATGCCTACCTGTCGAAGCAGGACGTCAAGCCGCTGAAGGAGACCTTGAAGCGGATCTACGGCGACGACGAGACCATCAAGTCGCTCAACGACAACGAGTTGATCGAGCTTGGTCACAATCTGAGCCGCGGCGTGCCGATCGCCACGCCGGTGTTCGACGGCGCCAAGGAGGCCGACATCGAGGAGATGTTGAAGCTCGCCGGCCTCGACGCATCCGGTCAGTCGACGGTCTATGACGGCCGCACCGGCGATGCATTCGATCGCAAGGTGACGGTCGGCTACATCTACATGCTGAAGCTGCACCATCTGGTCGACGACAAGATCCATGCGCGTTCGATCGGCCCGTACTCGCTGGTCACCCAGCAGCCGCTGGGCGGCAAGGCCCAGTTCGGCGGCCAGCGTTTCGGCGAAATGGAGGTGTGGGCGCTCGAAGCCTACGGCGCGGCCTACACGCTGCAGGAGATGCTGACGGTGAAGTCGGACGACGTCGCCGGCCGCACCAAGGTCTACGAGGCGATCGTGCGCGGCGACGACACGTTCGAGGCCGGTATTCCGGAATCGTTCAACGTGCTGGTCAAGGAAATGCGCTCGCTCGGCCTCAACGTCGACCTGCACAACTCCAAGCTCGGACCGGCGCCGACGTCGGAAGCCGCCGAGTAGGTCAAGAGATCAGGCCCGGCCGTCTCGGACGGCCGGGTGCCGGCGCCTTCCCCCGCGGGTCAGGACAAGGCGCCCGTTGAGAGATTTTCGAATTTGCGGCCGACCCCCGATCGGCCCGCGAGGAGAATACGATGAACCAAGAAATTATGAATCTCTTCAATCCGACGACGCCGGCTCAGGTCTTCGACCAGATCCGGATCTCGATTGCGTCTCCGGAGAAGATTCTGTCCTGGTCCTACGGCGAGATCAAGAAGCCGGAAACGATCAACTACCGTACCTTCAAGCCCGAGCGCGACGGCCTGTTCTGCGCCCGCATCTTCGGGCCGATCAAGGACTACGAGTGCTTGTGCGGCAAGTACAAGCGGATGAAGTACAAGGGCATCATCTGCGAGAAGTGCTCGGTCGAGGTGACCTTGTCGCGTGTCCGGCGCGAGCGCATGGGCCATATCGAGCTCGCCGCTCCGGTCGCGCACATCTGGTTCCTGAAGTCGCTACCGTCGCGCATCGGCCTGCTGCTCGACATGACGCTGAAGGATCTCGAGCGGATCCTGTACTTCGAATACTACGTCGTCCTCGAGCCGGGTCTGACCGCGCTCAAGGACCGTCAGCTGCTGTCGGAAGACGAGTACCTCAAGGCGCAGGACGAATACGGCCAGGACAGCTTCACCGCCATGATCGGCGCCGAGGCCATCCGTGAGCTGCTGCGCGGCCTCGAGCTTGAGAAGCTCGAGCAGACGCTGCGGGCCGAGATGCAGGAGACCGACTCCGACATCAAGCACAAGAAGCTCGCCAAGCGCCTGAAGATCGTCGAGGCGTTCCGCCACTCCGGCAACAAGCCGGAATGGATGATCATGACCGTCGTTCCGGTGATCCCGCCGGATCTGCGGCCGCTGGTGCCGCTCGACGGCGGCCGCTTCGCGACCTCGGACCTCAACGACCTCTACCGTCGCGTCATCAACCGCAACAACCGCCTGAAGCGGCTGATGGAGCTGCGCGCGCCGGACATCATCATCCGCAACGAGAAGCGCATGCTTCAGGAGGCGGTGGATGCGCTGTTCGACAACGGCCGCCGCGGCCGCGTCATCACCGGCGCCAACAAGCGTCCGCTGAAGTCGCTCGCCGACATGCTGAAGGGCAAGCAGGGCCGCTTCCGTCAGAACCTGCTCGGCAAGCGCGTCGACTATTCCGGCCGCTCGGTCATCGTGGTCGGTCCCGAGCTGCGCCTGCACCAGTGCGGCCTGCCGAAGAAGATGGCGCTCGAGCTGTTCAAGCCGTTCATCTACTCGCGGCTCGACGCCAAGGGCCTCTCGACGACCGTCAAGCAGGCCAAGAAGCTGGTCGAGAAGGAGCGCCCCGAGGTCTGGGACATCCTGGACGAGGTCATCCGCGAGCATCCGGTGCTGCTGAACCGCGCCCCGACCCTGCATCGTCTCGGCATCCAGGCGTTCGAGCCGGTGCTGATCGAGGGCAAGGCGATCCAGCTGCATCCGCTGGTCTGCTCGGCGTTCAACGCCGACTTCGACGGCGACCAGATGGCCGTGCACGTTCCGCTGTCGCTCGAAGCGCAGCTGGAAGCGCGCGTCCTGATGATGTCGACCAACAACATCCTGCATCCGGCCAATGGTCAGCCGATCATCGTGCCGTCGCAGGACATCGTGCTCGGTCTCTACTACGTCTCGATCATGCGCGAAGGCATGCCCGGCCAGGGCATGGCGTTCGGCAACATGGCCGAGCTCGAGCATGCGCTGCACGCCAAGGCCATCCATCTCCACAGCAAGATCAAGTACCGCTGGGAGGGGATGAACGAGGAAGGCAAGATCGCCAAGCGCTGGATCGAGACCACCGCGGGCCGCGTGATGCTCGGCAACCTGCTGCCGAAGCATCCGCGCGTGACGTTCGAGGTCATCAACAAGCTGATGACCAAGCGCGAGATCTCGGGCGTGATCGATCAGGTCTATCGTCACTGCGGCCAGAAGGAGACGGTGATCTTCTGCGACCGCATCATGGCGCTCGGCTTCTACAACGCCTTCAAGGCGGGCATCTCGTTCGGCAAGGACGACATGGTCGTGCCGGCGGGCAAGTGGAAGATCGTCGACACCACCCGTACGCTGGCGAAGGATTTCGAGCAGCAGTACAATGACGGTCTGATCACCCATGGCGAGAAGTACAACAAGGTCGTCGACGCCTGGTCGAAGGCCTCGGAAGAGATCGCCAAGGAGATGATGAAGGAGATCTCCGTCACCAAGAAGACGGCGACGGGGGCGGATGCCGACATCAACTCGATCTACATGATGTCGCATTCCGGTGCCCGCGGTTCGCCGGCCCAGATGCGTCAGCTCGCCGGCATGCGCGGCCTGATGGCCAAGCCGTCGGGTGAGATCATCGAGACGCCGATCATCTCGAACTTCAAGGAAGGTCTCTCGGTTCTCGAGTACTTCAACTCGACCCACGGCGCCCGCAAGGGCCTCGCGGACACCGCGTTGAAGACCGCGAACTCGGGCTACCTGACCCGCCGTCTGGTCGACGTGGCGCAGGACTGCATCATCACGCAGGACGATTGCGGCACCCATCTCGGCATCAAGATGCGCGCCATCGTCGACGCCGGCACGGTCGTGGCCTCGCTCGGCTCGCGCATCCTGGGCCGCGTGCCCTGCGACGACGTGCGCGATCCCGCGACCAACGCGGTGCTGGTCAAGGCCGGCACCTTGATGGAGGAAAGCCACATCGACGCCATCCAGCAGGCTGGCGTGCAGGAGGTGAAGATCCGCTCGGCGCTGACCTGCGAGCTGGTCAACGGCATCTGCAAGATGTGCTACGGCCGCGATCTGGCGCGCGGCACGCCGGTCAACCACGGTGAGGCCGTCGGCGTCATCGCCGCGCAGTCGATCGGTGAGCCCGGCACCCAGCTGACGATGCGCACTTTCCACATCGGTGGTGCGGCGCAGCTGAACGAGCAGTCCTTCGTGGAATCGAACTTCGAAGGCAAGGTGGTCATCAAGAACAAGGCGATCGCCCGCAACAGCGAGGGTCACCTGATCGCGATGGTCCGCAACATGGTCGTGACGATCGTCGACCCCGACGGCACCGAGCGTGCGACGCACCGCATCCAGTACGGCGCGCGCATGCATGTCGACGACGGCGACATGATCAAGCGCGGCCAGCGCATCGCCGAGTGGGATCCTTATACCCGTCCGATCCTCACGGAAGCCGAGGGTACGATCGGGTTCGAGGATCTGACCGAGGGTCTGTCGATCTCGGAAACGCTCGACGAATCCACCGGTATCGCCAAGCGCGTGGTCATCGACTGGCGTGGAACGCGCGGTGGCGCGGATCTGCGTCCGGCAATCGTGATCAAGGGCAAGGACGGCAAGGTGCTCAAGCTCGCCCGCGGCGGCGATGCCCGCTACATGCTGTCGGTCGACGCGATTCTGTCGGTCGACGTCGGTTCGACGGTGAAGCCGGGCGACATCCTGGCGCGTATCTCGACGGAAAGCGCCAAGACGCGCGACATCACCGGCGGTCTGCCGCGGGTGGCGGAGCTGTTCGAAGCGCGCAAGCCGAAGGATGCCGCGATCATCGCCGAGATCGCCGGCACCATCCGGTTCGGTCGCGACTACAAGAACAAGCGTCGCATCTCGATCGAGCCGGTCGACAAGACCGAGGAGCCGCGCGAGTACCTGATCCCGAAGGGCAAGCACATCCATCTGCAGGATGGCGACATCGTCGAGAAGGGCGACTTCATCGTCGAAGGCAACCCGGCGCCGCACGACATCCTGGCGATCAAGGGCATCGAGGAGCTCGCGGCCTATCTGGTCAACGAGATCCAGGAGGTCTACCGGCTGCAGGGCGTGCTCATCAACGACAAGCACATCGAGGTGATTGTCCGTCAGATGCTGCAGAAGGTGGAGATCACCGACCAGGGCGATACCGACATGATCTCGGGCGAACAGGTCGACAAGATCGAGTTCGACCTGCTCAACGCGAAGGCCGTGGAGGAGGCGAAGAAGCCGGCCACGGGCACTCCGGTTCTGCTCGGCATCACCAAGGCGAGCCTGCAGACCCGGTCGTTCTTCTCGGCGGCCTCGTTCCAGGAGACCACCCGCGTTCTCACCGAGGCGGCGGTCAACGGCAAGATCGATCCGCTCGAGGGTCTCAAGGAGAACGTCATCGTCGGCCGTCTGATCCCGGCCGGCACCGGCGCCTCGATGGCCCGCATCCGCGAGGTCGCCTTGAAGCGCGACAAGCTGATTCTCGACGAGCGCGAGAAGCAGGCGGCGATCGTGCCGGCGCAGCCCGAGCCTCAGCCGCTCGCGCTGCCGCCGGCAGAGTAACGGACGGTTGCGGCATGACCCTGACGGTGTCGGGGTCTGCCGTGCGTTCATCACGCGTAGAAAAGGCCGGCGTTTGCCGGCCTTTTTTTGACATTTTCTTCTCCTGTTGCCGCGCTGCTGCCCCGTTGTTCATCTTCCCTTCAGGGACAGAGGCGCTTTTGGAAGCATCAGATCCGCTGAGCTGATTTCCGTCGACTCCCGTGGCGATGCGCCGATTTGCTCCGGCGCAAACCTTCTGCGGGCCGGGTAGGCTATGGCCGATCGAGCCCCGAGGGTGGCAGGACCCCTGATATGGACGACCGGCAACGTCGCTGACAGCCGGAGATGGCGGAACTTCGATGCTTGACCTTGCGATTGTTGGTGGCGGTCCGGGTGGCCTGATGAGCGCCTGGTATCTGAGGCGCAAACTCGGCGATCTCTGCAAGGTGACGATCTACGAGGCATCCGACCGGCTCGGCGGCAAGATCGTGACGCGCAAGTTCGATACCGCTCCGGCGATGTACGAGGCTGGTGTCGCAGAAATCTACGACTACTCGATGACCGGCCCTGATCCGCTGCGCGAGCTGATCCAGCATTTCGGGCTGCAGACGATTCCGATGGATGCGCTGCAGGTCCAGCTCGACGGCGAGCTGCTCGACGACGTGCCGGGGCTGCGCCGCAAATACGGGCCGAAGACGGCTGCCGCGGTCGAGGCGTTCCGCAAGCGCTGCACCGACGTGATGTCGCCGGTCGAATATTACGAGGGCGTCGGCGCCCACGACAACGAGCACCCCTGGGCCTACAAGACCTGCGAGGAGCTGCTCGATGAGGAGGTCGAGGATCCCACCGCCAAGCGCTTCTTCAAGGTGATGTCGCGCTCCGACCTCGCGACCGAGGCCCACAACACCAACGGCCTCAATGCGCTCAAGAACTTCGTGATGGATATCGACGACTATATCGGCCTGTACTCGATTCAGAACGGCAACGAGCAACTGATCGAGTGCCTGCGCTCCGAGGTCGATGCCGACATCCAGCTCAATCATCGCGTGCTCCGCATCGGCAAGACGGAGGCGGGCCGCTACCGGCTCAACATGATGAACGGCAAGGGGCCGGAGACGCGCGAGTTCGATCTCGTGCTGGTGTGCCTGCCGCATTCCTGGCTGTCGACGGTCGGCTGGGAGGGCGAGAAGCTGCGCCAGTCGATGATCAAGCACATCGCCTATTTCGATCGTCCCGCGCACTACCTGCGCGTCTCGATCCTGTTCGACGAGCCGTTCTGGGGCGAGAAGATTCCGGGCTCCTGGTTCATGTCTGAGGCGTTCGGCGGCTGCTGCATCTACAACGAGGGCTCGCGCCACGATGTCGGCAAGCACGGCGTGCTCAACTGGCTGATCGCAGGCTCGGATGCGCTCGCCTTCGCCAACCTGTCGGACCAGGAACTGATCGATGCCGCGCTGAAGTCGCTCCCGGCGGCGCTCGGCGACGCGCGCGCGCACTTCATGGAAGGCAAGATCCATCGCTGGCTGTCGTCCGTCAACGCGCTGCCCGGCGGTCTGCCGGTACGCGACGTCATGACCAATCACCGGCCTGAGCCGAAGGAGCACCCCGGCATCGTCGTGGTCGGTGACTACCTGTTCGATTCGACCTTGAACGGACTGCTCGATTCCTCGGACGCCGCCACCGACATCATCCTGACCGAAATGATGCGGCTGCGCCGCGTCCGCTCGCAGGCCGAGATGCCGCTGTCGGACAAGATCGACCGAGACTATTTCGACAATTATCGCGGGCAGGGGCCGTACAGCGAAGCGTGGTCGCAGTTCACCGATCCGGACTATCTGACCAGCCTGATCAAGATCGTCTGGAACCGGGCCGGCAAGGGCAAAGGCTACAAGCTCCTGGTCGCCGGCTCCGCGAGCGGTGAACTGGTGGGAGCGCTCCGCGAGCGCGGCATCGATGCCTGGGGCATCGAAAACAACCGCTACATCCACGGCAAGACGCCGAAGGCGCTCAAGAAGTACAACAAGCTCGGCTCGATCACGGACATGCCGTTCAAGACCGGCGAGTTCGATTTCGTGTTCGAGACCAGCCTCTGCCACCTCGGTGACAAGCAGGTTGCGCGCGCGATTCGCGAACTGAACCGCGTCGTCAAGACCGGCCTCGTGTTCGGCTCGATCACCTCGGACATGGCTCCGGCGCTCGTCGACCGCTACGACCTGCTGCGCGGGGTCAAGAAGCTCGGCACCTGGTGGGAGTGGTCGGAGCTGTTCTTCGGCAACGGCTTCGATCTTGCCATGCATCGCCGCGACTGCACCGACGAGGTGTGGGCCGCGACGCTCGCGGCCAACAAAGGCCCGGGCCAATGGTACGCCGACGCGGACAGCCTGCGTTACTCGTTCTTCGACAAGGTCGAGGACGAAGACTGAGGACGCTGGCCGCGGCGCCGTGCAGATGTTAAAGGCCTGACGCGCAAGGCTGGCGCGTCGTCGGCCACGCTGCTTCGGTTGGTTGCATGGCGCCCAAGAAACCAGAGTCCAAGTCAGGGTCGGGTCCGGCCTCCAAATCAGGCTCGAAGCGAGGCTCGAAACCCGGTTCGGCCTCGGCTGCGCCCGGTCAGACCGAAGACGATCGGATCGCTGGCGAACGAATTGCGGCTGCCGCCGGCGCCGCTGCCGAGATCGCAAAGCGGCTTTCCGGAACCGCCGCGACGCCAACGACACCCGAATCGCCGCCGGCAACTCAAGCACCGGCCGCCGCCCTGCCGCCGACCACCGAAGCGCTGCAGCCCTCCGAGCCGTTACTGGCCGGCACGCCGCCGGAGGCGACCAAGCCGGCACAGCCGCCAGAGCCGGCGCCGCCTTCAAAGCCGGCGCAGCCCTCAAAGCCGCCACAAGCCAGCAAGCCTGCGCCGCCGCCTTCCGACGATGATGACGACGAGGACGGCGAGGACGAGGACGACGAGCTCGACGACGACGATGACGACGAAGACCTCGTCGTCTACACCGCGCGCGAGGCCGCCGGCGCGCTCGCCACCATCTACGGCTTCGTCTCGCCGCTGCTCGCGAAATACAAGAAGATGCTGGCCTTCGTGTCGATCGGCGTGCTGATCGAGACCCTGTTCAACGTCATCATGCCGCTCAGCCTCAAGTTCCTGATCGACGATGCGCTCGGCGAAGAGGATTTCGAGGCGCTCTATCGCATCCTCGGCGTGCTGGCGGTTGCAGGCATCGTCACCTCGATCATTGCCGTGCTCTACGAGCGCTGGGATGCGCGGCTGGCGGCCTGCGTCATCTCGGATGTCCGCACCCGGCTGTTCGACCACGTGCAGAACCTGCCGGCGGCCTATTTCCAGCGCACCAAGCGCGGCGAGATCCTGTCGCGCTTCTCGGTCGACATGTCGGCGTTCGAGAACGTCGTGAAGAGCTTCGCCAACAGCGCCGTGCTGCCGTTCCTCGAGCTGATTGCGGGCATCATTCTGATGCTGTTCCTGAACTGGCAGCTCGCTGCGATCGCGCTCCTGGTGTTTCCGATCACCCTGATCGGCCCGCGCATCCTGACTCCGAAGGCGGTTCAGGCCAATTACGAGCAGAAACTGAACGAAGCGTCGCTGCTCGGCGTGATCCAGGAGAACATCGCGGCACAAGCCGTCATCAAGGCCTTCAGCCTGCACCGCAAGGTGTTCGGCTGGTTCAGCTTCCGCAACGACGCGGCGCGGCGCAAGATGGCCGATGCGATGTTCCTGTCGACCATGGTCGAGCGCACCGTCACGATCTCGGTGCTGCTGCTGCATCTCGTCGTGCTCGCTCTCGGCGCCTATCTCGCCACCAAGGGCCAGATCACGATCGGCACCTTCGTCACCTTCGAGAGCGCATTCTGGGAGGTGTCCTACAACATCGCCCATGTCATGCACTTCGTGCCGGTGTCGATCTCCTCGGCGGCCGCGATCCGGCACATGCAGGAGCTGCTGGACGAGCCGACCCGCGGTGCCGACCGGCCCGGCGCGCCGGATCTGCCCCGCATCAGCCACGACATCACCTTCGAGCGCGTGACCTTCCAGTACGAGGGCAGCCAGACGCCGGTGCTCGACAATCTGAGCCTCAAGCTCGACGTCGGCAAGCGGATCGCGATCGTCGGTCCGTCGGGCTCGGGCAAGAGCACGCTGCTCAACCTGATCCTGCGGCTCTACGTCCCCGATGAAGGCCGCGTCACCATCGACGGCGTCGACATCCGCAAGGTGACGCGCGATTCGTTGCGCGGCAGCATGGCCGTGGTGTTCCAGGAGAACATGCTGTTCAACATGTCGCTGCGGGAAAACATCCGGCTCGGCAAGGAGGGCGCCACCGACGCGGAGGTGGAGGAGGCGGCCAAGAAGGCCGAGATCCACCGCTACATCATGAGCCTGCCGCAGAAATACGACACCATCGTCGGCGAGCGCGGCGACACGCTGTCCGGTGGCCAGCGTCAGCGCATCGCGATCGCCCGCGCCATCATCCGCAATCCGTCCGTGCTGCTGCTCGACGAGGCCACCTCGGCGCTGGACCAGACCACGGAAGCCGCGATCAATCGTACCCTGCTCAAGGTGGCCAAGGGCCGCACCATGATCTGGTCGACCCACCGGCTGACCTCGGTGGTCGAAATGGACGAGATCATCGTCATCTCCGGCGGCCGGGCGATCGAGCGCGGTAGCCACGCCGAGCTCCTGGCGAAGAACGGGACCTATCGCAAGCTCTGGGACGACCAGGGCCATCAGCCGAGCCGGCTCGATCAGGCCGACGACGACAGCGATGATGAGGAGGATGACGACGACGAGGAGGATGATGACGATGACGAGGAATAGACGTTGAGCGGCGCATTGGTCTTCGTCAGCCGCTGCTGAATCCCGCGGCCGAGCGAGACCGCAAAGCGCGCCCAGCGTTGTGCCTGCCAATAGGGGCTGGCCCCGATCGAGACCGATCGGAAATTCCAGGCCTTGTCGAGCGACCACGCATCGCAGGCGATCTTGACCGGGTCGGCATAGAAGGCCGCGATCTTGGCCTCGCCCATGCCGTCAGTCGCCAGCCAGCGCGGAATGTGGACGTTGCAGAGGCGCTCGACGTCGGTGAACACCTTGTCGGAGCCGGTGCCGGTGACGGGGCAGGTGGTGCAGAAGGCATCGCCGACGAGCACGACGCCCGGCATGCGGTATCCAGTGTTGATGGTGAGGTCGGCGGGGCGGACCTTCACTTCCCCCCTCACGGCGTACGGGCCGGTGATCCGCCGCAGGCCGGGCAGGGCGGCCATCAGCGTTTCGACCGGGGCGCGCCGGATCGCCCGCAGCCAGGGGTCGTCCACCTCGCGATAGGCGAACAGGTTCGCCCGCATGCGCTCGCCGATCGGGAACAGGGTGATGTAGGGCACCCGCGCGTCGGCCCGCTCCTGGAAGTAGGTCATGGCCGGGAACGGGAAGGCGGCGCGGCCGGCCGGCGTCAGGTCGAACCCGATCGAGATCGAATGGGCGGGGCTGGTGATCTTGCGGGTGATTCCCAGCATGTGCCGCAGCCCAACGTTCAGCCCGTTGGCGAGCACGACGAGACGGGCGGAGATCGTCTGCCCGTTGGACAGCACGACCGACTGGCGATCCTCGCCTGGCGTGATCGCCACGGCCTTGGCGACGATTCGCGTCACGCGGCCGCGGATCTCGTCGCGCACGGCCGTCACCAGCGTGTCGTAAAGGATGCCGTATTGCGGGACCGGAGCCCGTTCGAGCACGTAGCCGAATCGGGCGATCCAGTTCTCCGGGGTCAGGGTGGCTTGGGTTAACGCCTTGTCGGCGATCCCGGTGCGACGGAATCGGCCGATCTGCCCGGCACCGGAGATCTTCTCGATTCGAAAGTCGGGCGGGGAGATCGCGTGGGGATCGACCAGAATCGCCGGGATGCCGGCACGCCCGAGCATGGCGGCCGTGATCGAGCCGGCCAAGCCGCCGCCAATGATCGCAATATCGGTATAGTCTGGCACGGGGCGCCTCGTCGTGGGCGCCATCCTTGTCGGCCAAAGCCAAAAAAAGCCTTATCTTCAATGTCTCTGGATATGTCCCTGGGTTGGAGAGGGGCTGGGCCGGCGCGGGCAGGGCTCTGCGGTCTACAGATACCTTAGGATGTAGGGGCGCGGTCGGAGCGGAAACTGCAGCGGCCAGAAGCGCTTCTTTGCGCGTCCTGCGGCGTCGTTTTGCTTGACTTGGATATTTACCGCTTATAAAAGGCCGGCACTCAACGACAGGCGGTGAGCTTCGCCAGCGTCGGTACGGATCACCCGGACCGCCTTTAACAGGGCAAGACGGGCACCAACCTCGACGAATGCCGCTCAAACGCTGTCGATCATAGCTAGGCAATGCCAAAACGATATTAGATCTCTCGAGCTCGTTCTCTGGAGACCAATTTCGGATGCATGACCTCGGTAGGCCGCCCGCCAGCGCAAGCTGTTTGGTGGTGATCGCGGTCCTCTGTGGCGTCAAGCGCTTTCCGTTCAGCGATGAACGGTTGGCGCAATTTCGTTTTGCGCGGGTTTTTGTCGCGCGAGGCGGCCCGGTGAGGCGGGGAACCTCGAACAGAATTTGCGGAAGCCGGTGACGGTCTCCGTTCGAACGTTGAGAAGGGTGAAGGCCAAGATGCCGACGATCAACCAGCTGATCGCAAATCCGCGCGAAGTGCAGAAGTCGCGCAAGAAGGTGCCGGCGCTGCAGCAGTCGCCGCAGAAGCGTGGCGTTTGCACGCGCGTCTACACCACGACCCCGAAGAAGCCGAACTCGGCGCTTCGTAAGGTCGCCAAGGTGCGCCTGACCAACGGCTTCGAGGTGATCGGCTACATCCCGGGTGAAGGTCATAACCTGCAGGAGCACTCGGTGGTCATGATCCGTGGCGGCCGCGTCAAGGACTTGCCGGGCGTGCGCTACCACATCCTCCGCGGCGTGCTGGATACCCAGGGCGTCAAGAACCGTAAGCAGCGCCGTTCGAAGTACGGCGCGAAGCGTCCGAAGTAAGACGTTCGAGAGAAGCGGGAACAAGATCACATGTCGCGTCGCCATTCAGCCGAAAAGCGTGAAGTGCTTCCGGATCCGAAGTTCGGGAACATCATCGTCACCAAGTTCATGAACTCGGTGATGTACGCCGGCAAGAAGTCGGTCGCCGAAGGTATCGTCTACGGCGCGTTCGGCATCATCGAGGCCAAGACCAAGCAGAGCCCGCTGACGGTGTTCGAGCAGGCCCTCGAAAACGTCATGCCGACCATCGAGGTCCGCTCCCGCCGCGTCGGCGGCGCGACCTACCAGGTGCCGGTCGAGGTTCGTTCGACCCGCCGGCAGGCGCTGGGCATCCGCTGGCTGATCTCGGCCGCGCGCGACCGCAACGAGAAGACGATGACCGAGCGGCTTTCGGCGGAGCTGCTCGACGCCTCGAACAATCGGGGTAACGCCGTGAAGAAGCGGGAAGACGTGCACCGGATGGCGGAAGCCAACCGCGCCTTCTCGCACTACCGCTGGTAACAGCGGCCCGAACGGAAATCAGGGAACACCTTCATGCCCCGCCAACATGCCATCGAGGACTACCGTAACTTCGGTATCATGGCGCATATCGACGCCGGTAAGACCACGACGACCGAGCGCATCCTCTATTACACCGGCAAGAGCCACAAGATCGGCGAAGTGCACGAAGGTGCCGCGACGATGGACTGGATGGAGCAGGAGCAGGAGCGTGGCATCACGATCACCTCGGCTGCCACCACCGCGTTCTGGAACGGCAAGCGCCTGAACATCATCGACACCCCCGGCCACGTCGACTTCACCATCGAGGTCGAGCGTTCGCTTCGCGTGCTCGACGGCGCCGTGTGCGTGCTCGACTCCAACCAGGGCGTCGAGCCGCAGACCGAGACCGTCTGGCGCCAGGGCGACAAGTACAAGGTGCCGCGCATCGTCTTCGCCAACAAGATGGACAAGACCGGCGCCGACTTCTTCAAGTGCCTGGCCGACATCGTCGACCGCCTGGGCGCGAAGCCGGTTGCGATCCAGCTGCCGATCGGTGCCGAGAACAACTTCAAGGGCTGCATCGACCTCGTGACCATGAAGGCGATCGTCTGGAACGACGAGGCGCTCGGCGCGAAGTTCGACTACGCCGAGATCCCGGCTGATCTGGCCGATCAGGCCAAGGAATATCGCGAGAAGCTGGTGGAAGCCGCCGTCGAGCTCGATGACGACGCGCTCACCGCGTTCCTGGACGGCAAGGAGCCGGACGAGGCGACCCTGAAGCGCCTGATCCGCAAGGCCGTGCTGACCGGTGCGTTCTATCCGGTGCTGTGTGGCTCGGCCTTCAAGAACAAGGGCGTGCAGCCCCTGCTCGACGCCGTCGTCGACTATCTGCCGTCGCCGCTCGACGTGCCCGCGATCAAGGGCACCGACGACAAGGGCAACGAGGTCGTGCGCAAGGCGGACGACAAGGAGCCGCTGGCGCTGCTCGCGTTCAAGATCATGGACGACCCGTTCGTCGGCACCATCACCTTCTGCCGCATCTATTCGGGCATCCTGACCTCGGGTACCGGCGTCGTGAACTCGACCCGCGAGAAGAAGGAGCGCATCGGCCGCATGCTGCTGATGCATGCGAACAATCGCGAGGACATCAAGGAAGCCTATGCCGGCGACATCGTCGCCCTCGCAGGCCTCAAGGAAGCCCGCACCGGTGACACGCTGTGCGATCCGTCCAACCAGGTGATCCTGGAAAAGATGGAATTCCCGGAGCCGGTCATCGAGATCGCGATCGAGCCGAAGTCGAAGGCCGACCAGGAGAAGCTCGGCGTCGCCTTGGCGAAGCTGGCCGCGGAAGATCCGTCCTTCCGCGTCTCGACCGATCACGAGTCGGGCCAGACCATCCTCAAGGGCATGGGCGAGCTCCATCTCGACATCAAGGTCGACATTCTGAAGCGTACCTACAAGGTCGATGCGAACATCGGCGCGCCGCAGGTGGCGTTCCGTGAGCGCATCACCAAGCCGGCCAATGTGGACTACACCCACAAGAAGCAGACCGGCGGCACCGGCCAGTTCGCGGCCGTGAGCCTCGTGGTCGAGCCGAACGAGCCGGGTGGCGGCTACGTGTTCGAGTCCAAGATCGTCGGCGGTGCGGTTCCGAAGGAATACATCCCGGGCGTCGAGAAGGGCATCGAGAGCGTGCTCGGCGCGGGCGTGGTCGCCGGCTTCCCGGTGGTCGACGTCAAGGTGGCGCTGGTCGACGGCAAGTATCACGACGTCGACTCGTCGGCGCTGGCCTTCGAAATCGCCTCTCGCGCGGCTTTCCGCGAGGCGCTGCAGAAGGGCAAGTCGGTTCTGCTCGAGCCGATCATGAAGGTCGAGGTGGTGACCCCGGAAGACTACACCGGCTCGGTCATCGGCGACCTGAACTCGCGTCGTGGCCAGATCCAGGGCCAGGACATGCGCGGCAATGCCAACGTCATCAACGCGATGGTGCCGCTCATGAACATGTTCGGTTACGTGAACAACCTGCGCTCCATGAGCCAGGGCCGCGCGACCTTCACGATGCAGTTCTCGCACTACGCTGAAGCGCCGGCCAACGTGTCGGCCGAAGTCCAGAAGAAGTTTGCCTGATTGTCGTTAGCTCAAGTTAGCGACTGAACGGAGAGTCAAATGGCCAAAGCTAAGTTTGAACGTAACAAGCCCCACTGCAACATCGGCACCATCGGTCACGTCGACCACGGCAAGACCTCGCTGACGGCTGCAATCACCAAGATCCTGGCCGAGACGGGCGGTGCGACGTTCACTGCCTACGACCAGATCGACAAGGCGCCGGAAGAGAAGGCTCGCGGCATCACCATCTCGACCGCTCACGTCGAGTACGAGACCAAGAACCGCCACTACGCGCACGTCGACTGCCCCGGCCACGCCGACTACGTGAAGAACATGATCACCGGCGCCGCGCAGATGGACGGCGCGATCCTGGTCGTGTCGGCCGCTGACGGCCCGATGCCGCAGACCCGCGAGCACATCCTGCTCGCCCGCCAGGTCGGCGTGCCGGCGCTGGTCGTGTTCCTCAACAAGTGCGACATGGTTGACGATCCGGAGCTGCTCGAGCTCGTCGAGCTCGAGGTCCGCGAGCTGCTCTCGAAGTACGAGTTCCCGGGCGACAAGATCCCGATCATCAAGGGCTCGGCGCTCGCCGCTCTGGAAGATTCGGACAAGAAGCTCGGCCACGACGCCATCCTCGAGCTGATGCGCAATGTCGACGAGTACATTCCGCAGCCGGAGCGTCCGATCGATCAGCCCTTCCTGATGCCGGTCGAAGACGTGTTCTCGATCTCGGGCCGCGGCACCGTCGTGACCGGCCGTGTCGAGCGCGGCATCATCAAGGTCGGTGAGGAAATCGAGATCGTCGGCATCCGTCCGACCCAGAAGACCACCGTCACCGGCGTTGAAATGTTCCGCAAGCTGCTCGATCAGGGCCAGGCGGGCGACAACATCGGTGCGCTGCTCCGCGGCACCAAGCGCGAGGACGTCGAGCGCGGCCAGGTGCTGTGCAAGCCGGGTTCGGTCAAGCCGCACACCAAGTTCAAGGCTGAGGCGTACATCCTCACCAAGGAAGAGGGCGGCCGTCACACGCCGTTCTTCACCAACTATCGTCCGCAGTTCTACTTCCGCACGACCGACGTGACCGGCGTCGTTCACCTGCCGGAAGGCACCGAGATGGTGATGCCGGGCGACAACATCGCGATGGAAGTGCACCTGATCGTGCCGATCGCGATGGAGGAGAAGCTGCGCTTCGCCATCCGCGAGGGCGGCCGCACCGTCGGCGCCGGCGTCGTCGCCTCGATCATCGAGTAACAACAGCGAATAGGGAATGGCGGGTGGCGAATGGAGATATCCATTCGCCGTTCGCTACTCGCCACTCACTACTCAAAGAAAGATACGGCAATGAACGGCCAAAATATCCGCATCCGTCTCAAGGCGTTTGACCATCGTATCCTCGATACGTCGACGCGCGAGATCGTCAACACGGCGAAACGGACCGGCGCGCAGGTTCGCGGACCCATTCCGCTGCCGACCCGCATCGAGAAGTTCACCGTGAACCGTTCGCCGCACGTCGACAAGAAGAGCCGCGAGCAGTTCGAGATGCGTACCCACAAGCGCCTGCTCGACATCGTCGATCCGACCCCGCAGACCGTCGATGCTCTCATGAAGCTCGACCTGGCCGCCGGCGTCGACGTCGAGATCAAGCTCTAAGTTTTTGGATTCACGTTCGCCCCATCGCGGACATAGAGAAGAACAGGAAGCACGCCGATGCGCTCCGGAGTGATCGCACAAAAGGTCGGGATGACGCGGGTCTTCACGGAGACCGGCGAACATATCCCCGTGACCGTGCTGAAGCTCGGCAATTGCCAGGTGGTCGGTCACCGCACCACCGAGAAGAACGGCTATGTCGCGCTGCAGCTCGGCAGCGGCAGCCGCAAGACGGTCTACATGCCGAAGGCGGAGCGCGGCCAGTTCGCGGTCGCCAAGGTCGAGCCGAAGCGAAAGCTTGCCGAATTCCGTGTCAGCGAGGATTCGCTGATCCCGGTCGGCGCCGAGATCCAGGCCGACCACTTCGTCGTCGGCCAGTTCGTCGACGTTACCGGCACCTCGGTCGGTAAGGGCTTCGCCGGCGGCATGAAGCGCTGGAACTTCGGCGGTCTTCGCGCGACGCACGGTGTGTCGATCTCGCATCGTTCGATCGGTTCGACCGGTGGTCGTCAGGACCCCGGCAAGACCTGGAAGAACAAGAAGATGCCCGGTCACATGGGCGTCGACCGCATCACCACGCTGAACCTGCGTGTGGTGCAGACGGACGTCGAGCGCGGCCTGATCCTGGTCGAAGGCGCGGTGCCCGGCTCCAAGGGGGGCTGGATCTCGGTGCGCGACGCCGTCAAGAAGCCGCTGCCGAAGGAAGCGCCGAAGCCCGGCAAGTTCAAGGTCGCGGGTGAGCAGGCTGCCGAAGCGCCGGCCGTGCAGGAGGGCGCATAAATGGAACTGAAAGTCACCACGCTTGAGGGCAAGGAAGCCGGCTCCGTCCAGCTGTCCGACGCCATCTTCGGTCTGGAGCCGCGCGCTGACATCATTCAGCGTTGCGTCCAGTGGCAGCTGAACAAGCGCCAGGCCGGCACTCACAAGGCCAAGGGGCGCGCCGAGATCTGGCGCACCGGCAAGAAGATGTACAAGCAGAAGGGCACCGGCGGTGCTCGTCACGGCTCGGCTCGCGTGCCGCAGTTCCGTGGCGGCGGCCGCGCCTTCGGTCCGGTCGTGCGCTCGCATGCGACCGACCTGCCGAAGAAGGTCCGTGCGCTCGCTCTGAAGCATGCGCTGTCGGCCAAGGCCAAGGACGGTGATCTGGTCGTCTTGGAGAACGCCACCCTCGAGGCGGCGAAGACCAAGGCGCTGATCGGCCACTTCTCGGGTCTGGGCCTCACCAACGCGCTGATCATCGACGGCGCCGAGCTGCACAACGGCTTCGCCGCTGCGGCCCGCAACATCCCGAACCTGGACGTGCTGCCGATCCAGGGCATCAACGTCTACGACATCCTGCGCCGTCAGAAGCTCGTGCTGACCAAGGCGGCGATCGATGCGCTGGAGGCGCGCTTCAAATGAAGACCATCGATCCGCGCCACTACGACATCATCATCGCGCCGGTCGTGACCGAGAAGGCGACGTTCGCCTCGGAGCACAACAAGGTTCTGTTCAAGGTGGCCGCAAAGGCGACCAAGCCGCAGATCAAGGAAGCGATCGAGAAGCTGTTCGACGTCAAGGTCAAGAGCGTCAACACGCTCGTCCGCAAGGGCAAGACCAAGGTGTTCCGCGGCAATTTCGGTTCGCAATCGGACAGCAAGCGCGCGATCGTGACCCTCGAAGAGGGCCACCGTATCGACGTGACCACCGGACTGTAAGGCTGAGCTGCCATGGCACTGAAGACATTCAATCCCACGACGCCCGGCCAGCGCCAGCTGGTGATGGTCGATCGTTCGGCCCTGTACAAGGGCAAGCCGGTCAAGGCGCTGACCGAAGGCAAGCAGTCGAGCGGCGGTCGCAACAACACCGGCCGCATCACGGTTCGCTTCCTCGGCGGCGGCCACAAGCAGTCGTACCGCACGGTCGACTTCAAGCGCGACAAGGTCGACGTTCCCGCGACCGTCGAGCGCCTGGAGTATGATCCGAACCGGACCGCCTTCATCGCCCTGGTCAAGTATCAGGACGGCGAGCTCGCCTACATCCTGGCGCCGCAGCGCCTGGCGGTCGGCGACACCATCGTCGCCGGCAACTATGTCGACGTGAAGCCGGGCAACGTCATGCCGCTGGGCAACATGCCGGTCGGCACGATCGTGCACAACATCGAGGTCAAGATCGGGAAGGGCGGCCAGCTCGCACGTTCGGCCGGCACCTACGCCCAGATCGTCGGCCGCGACCAGGACTACGTGATCGTCCGCCTGAACTCGGGCGAGCAGCGTCTGGTGCATGGCCGCTGCCGCGGCACCATCGGTGCGGTGTCGAACCCGGACCACATGAACACCTCGATCGGCAAGGCCGGCCGCAAGCGTTGGATGGGCCGCAGGCCTCACAACCGCGGTGTCGCGATGAACCCGATCGACCATCCGCACGGCGGCGGCGAAGGCCGTACCTCGGGCGGTCGTCACCCGGTCACTCCGTGGGGCAAGCCTACCAAGGGCAAGAAGACTCGCACCAACAAGTCGACCGATAAATTCATTCTCTTGAGCCGCCACAAGCGGAAGAAGTAAGGAACGACGGACATGGTTCGTTCAGTCTGGAAAGGCCCGTTCGTCGAGGCGTCGCTGCTCAAGAAGGCAGATGCGGCGCGCGCGTCCGGCCGTCACGACGTCATCAAGATCTGGAGCCGCCGCTCGACCATCCTGCCGCAGTTCGTCGGCCTGACGTTCGGCGTCTACAACGGCCAGAAGCACGTGCCGGTGGCGATCAACGAAGAGATGGTCGGCCACAAGTTCGGCGAGTTCTCGCCGACCCGCACCTTCCACGGCCATTCGGGCGATAAGAAAGCCAAGAAGGCTTGAGGATTAAGCGATGAGCAAACCAAAGCGCGAACGGAGCCTCCCCGAAAACGAGGCCAAGGCTGTGGCCCGGATGCTTCGGGTGAGCCCGCAGAAGCTGAACCTGGTGGCGCAGATGATCCGCGGCCGCAAGGCGTCGGCCGCCCTCGCCGACCTGCAGTTCTCGCGCAAGCGGATTGCGGTCGACGTCAAGAAGTGCCTGGAATCGGCGATCGCCAATGCCGAGAACAATCACGAGCTCGAGGTCGACGATCTCGTCGTCTCGCAGGCTTTCGTCGGCAAGGGAATCGTGATGAAGCGTTTCTCGCCGCGCGGTCGTGGCCGTTCGGGCCGAGTTTTCAAACCGTTTTCGCAGCTGACGATCATTGTGCGTCAGGTCGAGGCGAGCGCTTAAAGCAGGCGCTGGGAGAATACGATGGGTCAAAAGATCAATCCGATCGGTCTGCGTCTCGGCATCAACCGGACCTGGGATTCGCGCTGGTTCGCCGGCAAGGCCGAGTACGGCAAGCTGCTGCATGAAGACGTCAAGATCCGTGAGATCCTGCACAAGGAGCTCAAGCAGGCGGCCGTTGCCCGCATCGTGATCGAGCGTCCGCACAAGAAGTGCCGCGTCACGATCCACTCGGCACGTCCGGGCGTCGTGATAGGCAAGAAGGGCGCCGACATCGACAAGCTGCGCAAGCGCGTCGCCGACATCACCTCGTCGGACGTCGTCATCAACATCGTCGAGATCCGCAAGCCGGAGCTCGATGCCACGCTGGTCGCCGAATCGATCGCGCAGCAGCTCGAGCGTCGCGTTGCGTTCCGCCGCGCCATGAAGCGCGCCGTGCAGTCGGCGATGCGTCTCGGCGCCGAGGGCATCCGCATCAACTGCTCGGGTCGTCTGGGCGGCGCGGAAATCGCCCGCATGGAGTGGTATCGTGAGGGCCGGGTGCCGCTGCACACGCTGCGCGCCGACATCGACTACGGTGTGGCCACCGCGTTCACCACCTTCGGCACCTGCGGCGTGAAGGTCTGGATCTTCAAGGGCGAGATCCTCGAGCACGATCCGATGGCACAGGACAAGCGGATGAACGAAGGCGGCGGCGAGAGCTCGCAGCCCCGGTCGCGCCGCGACGCGGCCTGATCGATCAGCCGCGACAAGACAGGTTTGAGGGCTCAAAGCCATGATGCAACCAAAGAAGACCAAGTTCCGAAAGGCGCATAAGGGCCGTATCCACGGCGTTGCGTCCTCGGGCGCGACGCTGGCCTTCGGCCAGTTCGGGCTGAAGGCGATGGAGCCGGATCGCGTCACCGCGCGCCAGATCGAGGCCGCTCGTCGTGCCTTGACCCGTCACATGAAGCGCGCCGGCCGCGTCTGGATTCGCGTGTTCCCGGATCTTCCGGTGTCGAAAAAGCCGGCCGAGGTCCGCATGGGCTCCGGCAAGGGCTCGCCGGAATTGTGGGTGGCCCGCGTCAAGCCGGGCCGGGTGATGTTCGAGATCGACGGCGTGAGCAACCAGATCGCGCGCGAGGCGCTGCTGCTGGCGGCCGCCAAGCTGCCGATCAAGACGCGCTTCGTCGAACGCATTGCGGAGTAATGGTCATGGCCGAGATGAAGATTGCCGACATTCGCGCGATGAGCCCCGATCAGATGGACGATGCGATCGTCAATCTGAAGAAGGAGCGCTTCAACCTGCGCTTCCAGCGTGCCACCGGGCAGCTGGAGAATACCGCGCGGCTGCGTGAGGCGCGCCGCGACATCGCCCGTATCAAGACCATCGCCGCGCAGCAGCGCGCCAAGACGAAGTAAGAGGCTCGACATGCCGAAACGGACCCTTCAGGGCGTCGTCGTCAGCGACAAGCAGGCCAAGACGATCGTTGTGCGCGTCGACCGGCGCTTCACCCACCCGATCTACAAGAAGACCATCCGCCGCTCGAAGAACTACCACGCGCACGACGAGAACAACGAGTTCAAGCCGGGCGACATGGTGTGGATCGAGGAGAGCAAGCCGATCTCGAAGCTCAAGCGCTGGACCGTGATCCGGGGCGAGCACAAGAAAACCGCCTGAGGCGCGAGACGCGGCCCTGTCAAAGGGGCCGGTTTCGCTTTCGGGATCAAACAAGGCGCAGCTTTCCTGCGCAGCAGATGAAGAGGACGAGGTGCATCAATGATTCAGATGCAGACCAACCTCGACGTGGCCGATAATTCCGGCGCACGCCGTGTCATGTGTATCAAGGTGCTGGGCGGCTCGAAGCGCCGCTATGCCACCGTCGGCGACATCATCGTGGTGTCGATCAAGGAAGCCATTCCGCGTGGCAAGGTGAAGAAGGGCGACGTCATGAAGGCCGTCGTGGTGCGCGTCCGCAAGGACATCCGCCGCGCCGACGGCTCGGTGATCCGCTTCGACCGCAACGCGGCCGTCCTGATCAACAACCAGTCGGAGCCGGTCGGCACCCGCATCTTCGGGCCGGTGCCGCGCGAACTGCGCGCCAAGAACCACATGAAGATCATTTCGCTTGCGCCGGAGGTGCTGTGATGGCTGCCAAGATCCGCAAGGGCGACAAGGTGATCGTCCTGACCGGCCGCGACAAGGGGCGCACCGGGGAGGTGTTCGAGGTGCGTCCCGACGAGGGCACCGCGCTGGTACGCGGCATCAACCTGGTGAAGCGTCACCAGAAGCAGACCCAGAACCAGGAAGGCGGCATCATCTCCAAGGAGGCGCCGATCAACCTGTCTAACGTCGCGTATGTCGGCAAGGACGGCAAGCCGACGCGCGTTGGATTCAAGATTCAGGCGGACGGCAAGAAGGTCCGCGTTGCCAAGAGCTCGGGAGTTGAGATCGATGGCTGAGACCGCTTACACCCCGCGCCTGCGCGAGGAATATGATCGCAAGATCAAGAGCCAGCTGACCGAGAAGTTCGGCTACGCCAACGTCATGCAGGTGCCGCGGCTCGACAAGGTCGTGCTCAACATGGGCATCGGCGAGGCGGTCAACGACCGCAAGAAGGCGGAGACGGCGGCGGCCGACCTGTCGCTGATCGCCGGCCAGAAGGCGGTCGTGACCTATTCGCGCGTCGCCATCGCGACCTTCAAGCTGCGCGAGAACCAGCCGATCGGCTGCAAGGTCACCTTGCGCAAGACCAAGATGTACGAGTTCATCGACCGCCTGATCAACGTCGCGCTGCCGCGCGTCCGCGACTTCCGCGGCCTGAACCCGAAGAGCTTCGACGGCCGCGGCAACTATTCGCTCGGCATCAAGGAGCACATCATTTTCCCCGAGATCGACTTTGACAAGGCCGGGGAGAGCTGGGGCATGGACATCACGGTGTGCACCACCGCGACGACCGACGACGAGGCCCGTGCCCTTCTGACCGCATTCAATTTCCCGTTCCGGCAGTGAGACGCTGAACAGCCTCTCAAACGCGGATACCCAGGAGCCAAGCATGGCAAAGAAGAGTTCAGTCGAGAAGAACAACCGGCGCAAGCGGATGGCCAAGAACGCCGCCCCGAAGCGCGCCCGGTTGAAGGCGATCATCGCCGACAAGGAAAAGCCGATGGAGGAGCGCTTTGCCGCGACCCTGAAGCTGGCCGAGATGCCGCGCAATTCGTCGGCGACCCGCATCCGCAACCGGTGCGAGCTGACCGGCCGTCCGCGGTCGAACTATCGCAAGAACAAGCTGAGCCGCATCGCGTTGCGCGAGCTCGGGTCCAAGGGCCTGGTTCCGGGCCTCGTGAAGTCGAGCTGGTAAGGAGGATCGCACCATGTCAACGCACGATCCCATCAGCGATCTGATCACCCGCATCCGCAACGCGCAGATGCGCTCGAAGTCGAAGGTCTCGACTCCCGGCTCCAAGATGCGCGCCAGCGTGCTCGAGGTGCTGAAGTCCGAAGGCTACATCCGCGGCTATGCCACGCTGGAGCATCCGTCGGGCCGCAGCGAGATCGAGATCGAGCTGAAATATTTCGACGGCGAGCCCGTGATCCGCGAGATCGAGCGCGTCTCCAAGCCCGGCCGCCGCGTCTACACCTCGGTGAAGAACCTGCCGCGCGTGAACAACGGGCTCGGAATTTCTGTTTTGTCGACGCCGAAGGGAATCATGGCCGACCATAGCGCGCGTGACGCGAATGTCGGCGGTGAAGTTCTCTTCACGGTGTTCTAAGAAGGATTGAGCCATGTCACGTATTGGCAAGAAGCCTGTGGCGGTGCCGTCCGGAGTGACGGCCTCCGTCGACGGACAGACCGTCAAGATGAAGGGGCCGAAGGGCCAGCTTCAGTTCATCGTCCATGACGACGTGGACGTGAAGTTCGAGAACGGCCAGGTCAAGGTTGCCCCGCGCGCCGAGACCAAGCGCGCCCGGTCGCTGTACGGCACCGCGCGCGCCCAGATCGCCAACCTGGTCGAAGGCGTGACCAAGGGCTTCGAGAAGAAGCTCGAGATCACCGGCGTCGGCTACCGCGCCGCGATGCAGGGCAAGAACCTGCAGCTCGCGCTCGGCTACAGCCACGACGTCGTCTACCAGATCCCGGAAGGCATCACGATCGCCGTGCCGAAGCCGACCGAGATCACGGTCACGGGGATCGACCCGCAGCGCGTCGGCCAGGTGGCCGCCGAAATCCGCGCCTACCGGCCGCCGGAGCCCTACAAGGGCAAGGGCGTGAAGTACGCGGGTGAATTCATCTTCCGCAAGGAAGGCAAGAAGAAGTAACGGAGCCGGACATGTCGAGAGCAAAGGTTACGAATGCCCGGCGCAAGCAGCGCGTGAGGCTGTCGCTGCGCCGCTCCGCCGGCGGCCGTCCACGCCTGTCGGTGTTCCGTTCGTCGAAGCACATCTACGCTCAGGTCATCGACGATCAGAAGGGCGAGACGCTCGCCTCCGCGTCGTCGATGGAGAAGGAGATGCGCTCGGCCGGCAACACCGGTGCCGACATCGATGCGGCGAAGGCGGTGGGCAAGCTGCTCGCCGAGCGCGCGGTGAAGGCGGGGATCAAGGAAGTCGTGTTCGATCGCGGCGGCTATCTCTATCACGGTCGTGTCAAGGCCCTGGCCGACGCGGCGCGCGAGAGCGGGCTGAGCTTCTAACATCAATGGATATGGGCGCGAGAGCCCCTCAGAAGATTGGATAGCACCATGGCAGGTGAACGGGAACGAGGCGGTCGCGATCGCAAGGAGCGCGAGGAGCGCGACAGCGAGTTCGTCGACAAGCTCGTCCACATCAACCGAGTCGCGAAGGTCGTGAAGGGCGGTAAGCGCTTCGGCTTTGCGGCGCTCGTCGTGATCGGCGATCAGAAGGGCCGGGTCGGCTTCGGCCACGGCAAGGCGCGCGAAGTGCCGGAGGCGATCCGCAAGGCGACGGACTCCGCCAAGCGCAACCTGACCCGCGTCGCGCTGCGCGAGGGCCGGACCCTGCACCACGACATCTTCGGTCGTCACGGTGCGGGCCGCGTCTATCTGCGTGCGGCTCCGGCCGGTACCGGCATCATCGCCGGCGGCCCGATGCGCGCCGTGTTCGAGACGCTGGGCATCCAGGACGTGGTGGCGAAGTCGATCGGCTCGTCCAACCCGTACAACATGGTGCGCGCGACCTTCAACGCGCTGAAGCACCAGGATTCACCGCGCTCGGTTGCCGCGCGCCGCAACATCAAGGTATCGACCCTGCAGGCCCGCCGCGTCGGTGGCGATGCCGAGGCAGCTGCCGACTAACGAACGCGCGCCGCCTCTGGCCGGCGCATCTCGGAGTGAAGACCATGGCTAGCGCCAAGACGATCAAGATCGAGCAGATCGGCAGCCCGATCCGCCGGCATCACTCGCAGCGCGAGACGCTGATCGGGTTGAAGCTCAACAAGATCGGCCGCGTGACCGAGCTGCCGGATACGCCGGCGGTCCGCGGCATGATCACCAAGGTTCATCATCTCGTCCGCATCGTCGACGAGAAGTAAGGAGAAGGGCGATGAAGCTCAGCGATATCGCCGACAACGCCGGCGCGCGCAAGAAGCGCATGCGCGTCGGGCGCGGCATCGGCTCCGGCAAGGGCAAGACCTCGGGCCGTGGCGGCAAGGGCCAGACCGCGCGCTCCGGCGTGCGCATCAAGGGCTTCGAAGGCGGTCAGATGCCGATGCATCGCCGTCTGCCGAAGCGCGGCTTCAACAACATCTTCGCGCTCGATTTCGTCGAGATCAATCTCGACCGGATCCAGCAGGCGATCGATGCCAAGAAGCTCGATGCCGGCAGCGTGATCAACGCCGAGTCCCTCGTGAAGTCCGGTGCGCTGCGCCGCGCCAAGGACGGCGTGCGTCTGCTCGGCCGCGGCGAGCTCAAGGCCAAGATCAACATCGAGGTGCATGGTGCCTCGAAGTCGGCGATCGCGGCGGTCGAGAAGGCCGGCGGCACCGTCAAGCTCCTGGCGCCAGCCAAGGACGAAGGCGAGGCGGCGTAACATCTGCGTCATTGCCCTGCTGCCGGCTTGTGCTGGAGAGGGCAGGGCAATGGACAGAACGCGCTCGCGTACCAGATAATATCCGACGTCTGCCCAAGCCTCGCGAGCCCTCGCGGGGCTGATGCGGTCAAGAAGGGCGGCGGGAGAAAGCTAGACATGGCCTCAGCAGCGGAACAACTGGCGGCAAACCTCAATTTCGGCGCGCTCGCGAAGGCCGATGAGCTGAAGAAGCGCATCTGGTTCACCCTCGGCGCGCTGCTGGTCTACCGCCTCGGCACCTACATTCCGCTGCCCGGCATCGACCCGAACATCTGGGACTCGGTGTTCCGCACCCAGGCCGGCGGCATTCTCGGCATGTTCAACATGTTCGCCGGCGGCGGCATTCACCGCATGGCGATCTTCGCGCTGAACATCATGCCGTACATCTCGGCATCGATCATCATTCAGCTGCTCACCACCGTCTCGCCCCAGCTCGAGGCCCTCAAGAAAGAGGGTGAGGCTGGCCGCAAGATGCTGAACCAGTACACCCGCTATCTGACGGTGATCCTGGCTGCCGTGCAGTCCTACGGCATCGCCGTCGGCCTCGAAGGCGCCGGCAACGTCGTCGCCGATCCCGGCCTGTTCTTCCGCCTCTCGACCGCGATCACGCTGACCGGCGGCACCATGTTCCTGATGTGGCTCGGCGAGCAGATCACCTCGCGCGGCATCGGCAACGGCATCTCGCTGATCATCCTGTCCGGCATCGTCGCGGAGCTGCCCTCTGCACTCGCCAACATGCTGGAACTCGGCCGCCAGGGCGCGCTGTCGACCGGCCTGATCCTGATCGTCATCGTGATGGCGGTTGCCGTGATCGCCTTCATCGTGTTCGTGGAGCGCGCCCAGCGCCGGCTCCTGATCCAGTATCCGAAGCGCCAGGTCGGCAACAAGATGTTCGAAGGCCAGTCCTCGCATCTGCCGCTGAAGCTGAACACCTCGGGCGTGATCCCGCCGATCTTCGCCTCGTCGCTGCTGCTGCTGCCGACCACGGTCGCCAATTTCAACGCCGGCAAGGGACCGGAGTGGTTCCAGTGGATCACCACCCAGCTCGGTCACGGCCGGCCGCTGTTCCTGGTGCTGTATCTGGCGCTGATTCTGTTCTTCGCTTTCTTCTACACCGCGATCGTGTTCAACCCGACCGAGACCGCCGACAATCTGAAGAAGCATGGCGGCTTTATCCCGGGCATCAGGCCGGGCGAGCGCACCGCGGAATATATCGATTACGTGCTGTCGCGGATCACCGTGCTCGGCGCCATCTATCTGGCGATCGTGTGTCTGATCCCGGAAATTCTGATTTCCTACGCTTCCGTCCCGTTCTACTTTGGTGGCACTTCGCTTCTGATCGTGGTCAGCGTTACGATGGATACCGTGGCGCAGGTTCAGGGTTATCTGCTCGCCCATCAGTATGAGGGGCTGATCAGGAAGTCGAAGTTGCGGGGGCGCCGCCGCGGATAGCGGCGGATCGCGGCCCGGGAACCACCAAGCCAAGAACAAGGTGTGCGGGAGGGTCGCTCACCGTGTGCCGGGGGGCGAAATTCGATGAGACTCATTCTTCTGGGGCCGCCCGGTTCGGGCAAGGGGACGCAGGCGCAGCGCCTGGTCCAGCAATACGGCATCGTTCAGCTGTCGACCGGCGACATGCTGCGCGCCGCGGTCGCCGCTCAGACGCCGATCGGGCTCAAGGCCAAGGACATCATGGCGGCGGGCGGTCTGGTGCCTGACGAGGTCGTGGTCGGCATCATCGCGGACCGGATCGAGCAGCCGGACGCCGCCAATGGCTTCATCCTTGACGGCTTCCCGCGCACGGTGCCGCAGGCCGAGGCGCTGGATGCGCTGCTGAAGCAGAAGCAGATGAAGCTCGACGCGGTGATCGAGCTCCGGGTCAATGAGGGCGTGCTGCTTGAGCGCGTCGAGCGCCGGGCCGCCGAGACCCGCGCGCGCGGCGAGGCTGTGCGGGCCGATGATACGCCGGAGGTCCTGACCAAGCGCCTGGCCAGCTACCGCGACCAGACCGAGCCTCTGATCCACTATTATTCGGACCACCGGATGCTGGCGACCGTCGACGGCATGATGCCGATCGAGCAGGTCACCGAGGAGATCGGACGGATCCTGGCCGCCGTCGGTAACACCGGCGGCAGCCGGGCGGCGAAGAAGGCGAGCCCGGCCAAGCGCAGTGCCAAGGCTGCGGGGAAGACCGCGCCGGCCAAATCGGCCAAGAAGGTCGCTAAAAAGGCTCCGAAGGCGCCTGCGCCGACGAAAAAGGCCGCAAAGACAGCCAAAAAGGGAGCAAAGGCGGCCCCCAAGAAAGCCTCCAAGGCCTCGAAGAAGGCTCCCAAGCTCGCTGCCAAGGCGGCCAAGGGAACCCGGAAAACCTCTGCAAAGGCTGCAAAAAAGCGCGCCAAGAGGTGATCGAATCTTGTAGGGGCGGTTGACGACCGCCGTGTGAATCCATTAATAAGCCCGCATCCAAGTCGGATGGTTTTCCAAAGATGCCGGGCCCCACGAATCGAGGGGTGGGCGTCTTGTTCGCGTTTGCGGACGCCTGCCCGAGATAGCGAGAACGAAGGCCGGTCCATCCTGGGATCGGTGACAGGAGAGAAGTCCGTGGCCCGTATTGCCGGTGTCAACATCCCGACCAACAAGCGCGTTCTGATCGCGCTCCAGTATATCCATGGCATCGGCCCGAAGATCGCGGGCGAGATCATTGACAAGGTCAAGATCGCCGAGGATCGTCGCGTCAACCAGTTGAGCGACCAGGAAGTCCTGCAGATCCGCGAAATCATCGACCGCGACTACGTCGTCGAGGGCGACCTGCGGCGCGAGACCGGCATCAACATCAAGCGTCTGATGGACCTCGGCTGCTATCGCGGCCTGCGCCATCGCCGCGGTCTGCCGGTGCGCGGCCAGCGCACCCACACCAATGCGCGCACGCGCAAGGGACCGGCCAAGGCGATTGCCGGCAAGAAGAAGTAATCTGGCGAACTGCTGATGGCGGGTGGCGGATAGGGGTGATCCCTATTCGCTACTCGCTATTCACCATTCGCCTTTCTGGTGTAGCCGCTGGCACTACGGCGGCGTTGAGATCTCGAGAAAGGTACTTATATGGCCAAGGAAGCCGCACGCGTCCGCCGTCGTGAGCGCAAGAACATCGCCTCCGGCGTCGCCCACGTGAATTCGTCGTTCAACAACACCACCATCACCATCACCGATGCGCAGGGCAACACCATTGCCTGGTCGTCGGCCGGCACGATGGGGTTCAAGGGATCGCGCAAGTCGACCCCGTATGCCGCGCAGGTCGCGGCGGAGGACGTGTCCAAGAAGGCTCAGGAACACGGCATGCGCACCCTCGAGGTCGAGGTTGCCGGCCCTGGCTCCGGCCGTGAATCGGCGCTCCGTGCGCTGCAGGCTGCGGGTTTCACCGTCACCTCGATCCGCGACGTGACGACGATCCCGCACAATGGTTGCCGCCCGCGCAAGCGTCGGCGCGTCTAATCTGAAAGAGGCGGACAGCATGTCCGCCTCGTCGTGCTTTTGAGACATTTCGACTGCCGCGATCTGAAGCGCGGTTCTCCAACGCCAGTCAGTCAGATCCCATGACTGGCCCATGGGTGAAACAGTGACGATCCAGAAGAATTGGCAAGAATTGATTCGGCCGAACAAGCTCCAGGTCACGCCGGGCTCCGACGCGACCCGTTTCGCCACCGTGGTTGCCGAGCCGCTGGAGCGCGGTTTCGGCCAGACGCTCGGCAATGCGCTGCGCCGCATCCTGCTGTCGTCGCTGCAGGGCGCCGCTGTGCAGTCGGTGCACATCGACGGCGTGCTGCACGAGTTCTCCTCGATCGCCGGTGTCCGCGAGGACGTCACCGACATCGTGCTGAACATCAAGGACATCGCGATCAAGATGCAGGGCGAAGGCCCGAAGCGGATGGTCGTGAAGAAGCAGGGTCCGGGCGCGGTCACCGCCGGCGACATCCAGACCGTCGGCGATATCGTCGTTCTGAACCCCGACCTGCAGCTCTGCACTCTGGACGAGGGCGCCGAGATCCGCATGGAGTTCACGGTCGCGACCGGCAAGGGCTATGTCGCCGCCGATCGTAACCGTCCCGAGGACGCGCCGATCGGCCTGATCCCGGTCGACAGCCTGTTCTCTCCGGTCCGCAAGGTCTCCTACAAGGTCGAGAACACCCGCGAGGGCCAGATCCTCGACTACGACAAGCTGACCATGACGATCGAGACCAACGGCGCGATCTCGCCGGAGGACGCGGTGGCCTATGCCGCGCGCATCCTGCAGGATCAGCTCAACGTGTTCGTCAACTTCGAAGAGCCGCGCAAGGAAGTCGCTCAGGAGATCATCCCGGACCTCGCCTTCAACCCGGCCTTCCTCAAGAAGGTGGACGAGCTCGAGCTGTCGGTGCGTTCGGCGAACTGCCTGAAGAACGACAACATCGTCTATATCGGCGACCTCGTGCAGAAGTCGGAAGCGGAAATGCTGCGCACCCCGAACTTCGGCCGCAAATCGCTGAACGAGATCAAGGAAGTGCTGGCCCAGATGGGTCTGCATCTCGGCATGGAAGTGCCCGGCTGGCCGCCGGAGAACATCGACGAGCTGGCCAAGCGCTTCGAGGATCACTACTGAGCGGCGGGCGGGTAGGGTCCTACCCGCCACCGTAACCACCCGGGCGAACGCAGGCAGCCCACCTGAGCAACATGTCCGACGAACCGTCGCGGCAGATTGAAATGAAGGACTAACACTATGCGTCACGGCAAGGTTCATCGGAAGCTCAACCGCACCGCCGAGCACCGCAAGGCGATGTTCGCCAACATGTGCGCCGCGCTGATCAAGCACGAGCAGATCGTCACCACGCTGCCGAAGGCCAAGGAGCTGCGGCCGATCGTCGAGAAGCTCGTCACCCTCGGCAAGAAGGGCGGACTCGCGCTGCGCCGTCAGGCGATCGCCGAGATGCGCGACGTCGACCAGGTCAAGAAGCTGTTCGACGTGCTGGCGCCCCGCTACAAGGACCGCAACGGCGGCTACACCCGCATCATCAAGGCCGGCTTCCGCTACGGCGACAACGCCGCGATGGCCGTGATCGAGTTCGTCGACCGCGACGTCGATGCCAAGGGGCAGGATTCCGGCCCGGTGCAGGAGACCTCGGAAGCCGCGTAAGCGGCGATCCGACCCGAGTTTTCAGAACGGCGCCTTCGGGCGCCGTTTTCGTTTGAGGGTGGTCGCTTCTAGGGTGGGCAAAGACGGGTCGACGCCGTCGCCTCGCACGTGCTCTTGGCGGCGCCGCGCCCGCCATCTCACCGAGAATTCGTCGATCGATGGTGGGCCCGCCGCCGCCTTCGGCGGCCGCTTTGCTCACCCTACGGAGGCCGCCGGCGGCATTTGCGCGCGCCATTCACCGTTCTTCTCGAGGATCAGCTCTGCGTTGCGTTGGCGCGACGACGCCCCACATCCGTTGCTTCAGCACAACGGAGAGCTGCTCATGCACATCGACCTCTCGGGAAAGACCGCCCTCGTCACGGGTTCGACCGCCGGCATCGGTTTTGCCATCGCCAAGGGGCTTGCCGCGGCAGGCGCGGAGGTCGTCGTCAATGGTCGCAGCCAAGCCCGGGTCGATGAGGCGGTCGCGAAGCTCAAGCAGCTTGTCCCTGCCGCCAGCCTGCGCGGCGTCGTCGGCGACGTCGCTCGGATCGACGGCTGCAACGCCATCGTCACCGCGCTCCCCGAGGTCGACATCCTCGTCAACAATGCCGGCATCTTCGAGCCCAAGGACTTCTTCGACATTCCCGACGAGGATTGGAGCCGCTTCTTCGAGACCAACGTGATGTCCGGCGTGCGCATGGCACGCGCCTACATGCAGGGCATGCTGAAGCGCAACTGGGGCCGCATCATCTTCATTTCCTCGGAGTCCGGGGTGAACATTCCGACCGAGATGATCCACTACGGCACGACCAAGACCGCCCAACTCGCGATCTCGCGCGGGCTTGCCAAGCTGACCCGCGGCACCGGCGTCACGGTCAACGCGGTGCTGCCGGGTCCGACGATGTCGGAGGGCGTCGAGACCTTCGTCAAGGATCTCGCCCGCCAGAACGGCCAGTCGGAGGAGGAGGCGGCCTCGTCCTTCGTCAAGCAGCACCGGCCGGCCTCGCTGCTGCAGCGCTTCGCCAGCGTCGACGAGATCGCCAGCATGGTCGTCTATGCCGCCTCGCAGCAGGCCTCCGCCACCAACGGAGCCGCGCTACGCGCCGAGGGCGGCATCCTCGACACCATCGCCTGAGGCCGGCCATGGCGGCTTACGTCATCTCCGAGGCCGAGGTTCGCGACGCCCAAGCGATGGAGCGCTACCGCATGCTCGCGGCGCGCTCGATCGCGCAGTATGGCGGGCGCTATCTGGTCCGCGGCGGGATCTCCGAGACGGTCGAAGGCGGTCCGCCGGCCAAGACCCTCATCATCGTCGAGTTCCCGTCGATGGCCCGGCTGCGCGAATGGTATGCGTCGGCCGAATACGCCGACGCCCTGGGCGAGCGCGGGAAGGCGCTGGACCGCCGGCTGATTTTCGTCGAGGGTGCTGCACCTGCGTAGAGAACGGACTCCGTTGCGCCCATGCTGACCATCACCCCCCGCCGCAAGCGTTGGCTCAAGCTGACCTCGGCGCGCTGGCAGCGGCGGGTGCTGTTCGTGGCCGGCGGCCTGGTGGTGGGCGCGGCGGCCGTGGCCCTGGCGGAGCTCGCCGACCTGGCCCAGCTCGCCTTCAACTGGCTGCTGTCGAAATCACGCTACGCCTCACTGATCGTGACGCCCGCCGGCTTCGCGCTGTCGGTCTACCTGACCCAGCGCTTCTTCCCGAACGCGCAAGGCAGCGGCATCCCTCAGGCGATCGCCGCTCGGCACCTGACCGACACGAGCGCGCGCAGCCCGCTGGTGTCGATCCGCATCGCCATCGGCAAGGTGCTCTTGACCCTGCTGGGGCTGCTGTGCGGCGGCTCGGTCGGCCGCGAGGGCCCGACAGTGCAGGTCGGCGCCTCCATCATGTTCGCGCTCGGCCGGCTATCGCCGCGGCGGCAGCCGGGCTTGATCCTGGCCGGCGCCGCCGCCGGGGTCGCGGCCGCCTTCAACACGCCGCTCGCCGGCATCGTGTTCGGCATCGAGGAGATGAGTCGTGCCTTCGAGACGCGGACCTCGAGCCTCATCATCGCCACCGTGATCGCCGCGGGCCTGACCTCGCTGGCCCTGATGGGCAATTACGCCTATTTCGGCACGACGCCGATCGCGCTCGGCAAGGGCATCGACTGGCTGGCGGTGCCCGTCTGCGGGGTCCTGGGCGGCGCCGCCGGCGGCCTGTTCAGCCGCATCCTGATCACCATGGCGCGCGGACTGCCCGGCGCTGGCGGCCGCCTCATCAAACGCCACCCGCTGCCGTTCGCGCTCGCCTGCGGCTTTGCCGTCGCGCTGTGCGGGCTGGCCTCGGGCGATACGGTCTACGGCACCGGCTATGCACAGGTGAAAGGCGCGCTGGAGACCGGCACGCCGCTGCCGAGCGATTTCGGCGTGCTGAAATTCCTCGCCACCACCTTTGCCGCGATCAGCGGCATTCCCGGCGGCATCTTCGCGCCGTCGCTGGCGGTCGGGGCGGGCATCGGCGCCAACGTCGCCAGCCTGTTCCAGCAGTCGCCGCTGGCGCCGATCATGCTGCTCGGCATGGTCGCCTATTTCGCCGGCGTGGTGCAGGCGCCGATCACCGCCTTCGTCATCGTCACCGAGATGACCGACAACCACGCCATGGTGGTGCCGCTGATGATGGCGTCGCTGATCGCCTACGGCACCTCGCGCCTGATCTGCGAGGAGGGGCTCTATCACGCCCTCGCCAAGGGCTTCGTCGCCAGAGCTGAGACGAAGGCTGAGGCAGCGCAGGAGCCGAAGCAGGTTGCCGCGCCATCCTGATCCCAGCGCTCAAGCAGCGGTTCGGAGCGCGCCGATAACCGGCGTCGGTTCAATCGCTTGATGGCAGATCCTGAGATCTGCCATCGGCTCGAAACGGCAGCGGCCCCGTTGCCGGCACCGCTGCGCAAGCGTCGTCGATCTACTTCCTGAACGGATCCGGCCGCATCAGGAGCCGGCCGGAGATCGAGTTCGGCACCTCGTAGGGCGAGCCGATCGACAGCACGTGGCTGAGCGCGATCAGCCGGTTCGGCAGCTTGGCCGGCGGCGGCGTCTGGAACGAATAGGACGTCGGGTTGTGGCACAGGAAGCAGTTCAGCACGTTCTTGATCGGCGTGTTGTCGGCGTTCTGCACGAAGGTCTCGGCGGTGGCGTTGGCGAGATTGACCGAGCCGACGGCGCTGGTCTGGTTGCTGTTCAGATTGTACGAGTTGGGGAGCATCCAGACGGTGCCGTCGAGGGCGTAGTTCGCGAACGTCGATTGCGGGCCCTTCAGGCCGGAGAGAAAGCCCTGGGCTTGCGCCGTGATCGCGAAGATGTTGCCGACGCCGTTGGGCTGGTTCTCGCCGCCGGTCTGGTTTTCGAGCACGACGTTGGTCACCGGCGTCAGCTTCTGGGTCGCCGGATCGAGCCGCAGTTGCGGCCGGTTGGCGCCGGGCGATGCTGCGATGTTGACCTGCGAGAACGGCGTGCCGCCCTTGTAGAGCGTATAGCTCTTCGGATCCGAGCGGCTTGCCGAGGGCGCGAAGGTGTTGTCCGGCGTCTGCGGTGAGTTGTTCTTCAGCTCGAACGTGCCCCACAGGAATTCAGGGTGGTTCTCGGTGTAGCCGACGACGTGCAGGCCGACCAGCGCCACCGTCACCGTGACGAATTTGCCGGGCGCCGGCCGGATCGTGATCAGGCCGGGGGTGACGTTGTTCTCCAGCACCGGCACCTGTGCCTGGGTCGTATAGGCGCCCGCGGGCGGCGCCTGGCCGGGGTCGAGCCGCAGCCACGTCGCCTTGAACACTGCATCGCCCACGGCGAAGGAGGAATCTGCCGGCTGGCTCTGGTAGCCGCCGGTCGCGATCAGGTTCTTGCGGGCGGTGTTGAAATAGCTCTGGTTCATGTGAACCGAGGCGTAGACGGGATAGCCGTTCTGCGCGACCAGCATGTTGCCGTCGGCTTCGACGATGGCGCCGGCGCCTTCGGTGAAGCCGGCCATGCCGTGGAAGACCTGGGCACGGGCCGCCAAGGTCAGCGGGCGCGGCCGTGGGGCGCCGGCATTCTCGGCGTTGTTGAGCAACTCGTCGGGCGTCGCCAAGGTCATGAACCGCGGCACGGCGGCGCCGGAGCCCGAATCCTTCACCAGAGCCGTCGCCCAGACGAACGCCTCCCACGACCATTGATGGAAATTGCAGTCCGGCGTCGGGATGGTCTTGGTGTCGGAGGTGGGGAAGGCGGCGTCCGGCTTGAGATAACTGCCAAGTCCCTCCGACCAGCCGAAGGCCGGGCAGTTCTTCGCCGGCGGAGGCGGGGCGGCGCTCGCAGGGCTGAGGGCGCCGGCAAGGCCGCTTGCGGTGACGGTCGTCGCGAAAGTGAGCATGAGCCACTGAATCGTTCTCATGGCCGGTCTCCATGGATGTGCGCGCTGGGATGGGCTGTTGGTCTCGCCGCCATGCGTCGCCAATGATTGTTAAAAATGATTCATTCAAAAGTAGTGCGCGGCGAACATGCACCCAAAGGTGAGATTTGCAAGACCGGCAGCTCACGCAAGCCGCAATTTTTTTGCGGAGGCCCCCGCGGCGTGACATGCGGCTCCACCCGACGATCGATCACTGCAGCATTCGTCGTCATCGGACGACACGGCCGCGTGTGAGCCCGGGCACGGTCGACACGGCCGATCGCGCGCATCCTGGCGGCCGTTCGCTGGAGCCGTGCGGACAATGACGTCTTCACGCCGGTGGACGACAACCACAGGAGAGTAAAATGAAGTCCATCATGGCCGCTGTGTTGCTGCTCGCGCTGACGTCGGGCGCAAGCCTTGCGGGCACGCCGCTGATCGATGCGCGTCAGCGCAACCAGTCACATCGCATCTACAATGGCATCGCGAGCGGGCGGCTGACCTATCCGGAGGCGCAGCAGCTCGTCCGCGGCCAGATCCACGTGCAGAAGCTGGAAAACAAGGCCAAGGCCGACGGCATGGTGACGCCGTTCGAGCGTGCACGCATCAACGTCGCGCAATCCGTGCAGGGCGCGCGCATCTTCTGGAAGAAGCATAATTAGCCGCGCACGGCAGCTCGCTGGGGGCAGAGCGCCGCTTCGGCGGCGCTTTGCCAACCACATGTGATGCGGCGGCACCGCCGCTTACACCAGCGCGGCCGCGACGCCGGCAATGGCGCTGAACGTCACCACGACGAGCGGCGGCGCGCGCCAGGCGACCAAGAGGACGAAACCGACCAGCGCGATGCCAAAATCTGCCGCGTTATGGACGGTGGTTGTCCAGACCGGGTTGTACAGGGCTGCTCCCAGCACACCGACGACCGCAGCGTTGACACCCCGCATCATGGCCTGGGCGCCGGCGCGCTTGCGGAACGAGTCCCAGAACGGCAGCGCGGCGAGCAGGACCAGCATGCCCGGAAGGAAGATTCCGAGGAGACCGAGCGCGGCCCCGATGATCTCATGCGGCTCCGGAGCGACCACGGTGCCGAGATAGGCGGCGAAGGTGAAGAGCGGGCCCGGGACGGCCTGCGCTGCACCGTAGCCGGCGAGAAAGGCGTCGTCGCTCAGCCAGCCTGGTCCGACGAAGGCTTCGCGCAACAGCGGCAGCACCACATGTCCACCGCCGAACACGAGCGCGCCGGAGCGATAGAACGCGTCGAACAAGGCAAGCGGCGTCGATCCCGTTGAGCCGCGCAGCAGCGGAAGTCCCGCCAACAGGACGACGAACAGCGCGAGCGCCATGAACCCCACGCTCCGCGACACCGGGATCGCGACGTGTCCCGACGGCGCCGCCTCGCCGCGGCACAGCCAGAGGCCGGCGAGTCCGCCGAGCACGATGGCCCCGATCTGCGCGGCCGAGGCCGAACTGAGCAGAATGATCAACGTTGCGGCGACCGCGATCGAGGCGCGCGTGCGATCGGGACAGAGCGTGCGCGCCATGCCCCAGACCGCCTGTGCGACGATGGCGACTGCGGTCAGCTTCAGCCCGTGCAGCAGGCCGCTGCCGATCGGTCCACTCAATCGGCCCGCACCATAGGCGAACAGGATGAGCACGGCGGCCGACGGCAAAGTGAAGCCGGTCCAGGCGGCGAGCGCACCGAGATAGCCGGCGCGCATCAGCCCGATGGAGAAGCCGACCTGGCTGCTGGCGGGACCGGGCAGGAACTGGCACAGCCCGACCAGATCGGCATAGGCATGCTCGTCGATCCATTTTCGCCTGACGACGAACTCGTCGCGGAAATAGCCGATATGGGCAATCGGCCCGCCGAAGCAGGTGAGGCCGAGCTTGAGGAAGATGCTGAGGACCTCGAGCGGCGATCCGCTGCGCGGGCCGCGATCGGCGGACGAATGGGTCTCTTGCTCGAGGCTGCTCACGGACGCCGTTCCAGATGCGAATGTCACGCTTCGTTAAAGGAGATCGGCCCGGCCGGCCAGTCCTCGCCCATCATGGCCTCGCGGCCCTCCGAATTATCGAATGCAGGGCGAATATGCAGCCCCTACATGCCGCGCTATGATCCATGATCAAGATCTGCCTGGAGGTTTCTTGTTTCCGGACCCTTCCATCAAATGGCGTCCTTACCCTTCGATGATCGACGGCATCGAACGACCGCCTGCGGTCTTCGATCAAGGTCTCTGGCGCGGCGTGCTTCACCTGATCGTCGTGGCATCGCCGCCCGGTTTGCGCGCCTACGGCATCGAGATCGCGTGCCAGATCTATGCCGGGTTCGAAGAGGTCGCTTACGCGGTGTCGGCGCATGGCGCCGACACCGTCGTGTACGACGGCGGCGTCTATATCAAGGAGGCCGGGCAATCGGCCTTGTTGAATGCCTATGAGGCGATCGATCCGGTCGGCCGTCGACCCCGGCATTTCAGTTTCGTCGGCAGTGAGTACTGCTACGAGGCGCTCGGCTTTTCCGAGCCGGTGATCAGGGCGTTCAGCACTCCCGATGAGGCCTACGCTTGGGGACCAGCGCGGCAATGAGCGACCGGACGCCGTTGCCGCCGCGGGGAGAAGATGGCCATCGCGCTTTGGGACCTATGAGGCTTGTTAGTTGAGGGGGAGCGGTGCCGTAGGGTGGGCAAAGCGGCCGCCGTCAGGCGGCAGCGTGCCCACCGTCCGTCAGCGAGCGCACCGGCGAGATGGTGGGCACGGCGCCACCGCGACCTCGAACGTGGAGAGACCTGAGCCACGCCTTTGCCCACCCTATGAGCGCTATTACTTAACCCCACCCCTCCAGCACGATCTTGCCGCGCGATGTGTTGCTCTCGATCAGCGCATGGGCGCGCTTGAGGTTGGCGGCGTTGATGGTGCCGTAGTTGTCGCCGAGGGTGGTGCGGATCACGCCCTCGTCGATGAGATCAGAGACATCGTTGAGCAGGTTGTGCTGCGCGATGATATCGGGCGTCGTGAACGAGGAGCGCGTGAACATCGATTCCCAGTGGATCGAGATCGCCTTGCCCTTGAAGGCTGCGAGTGAGAACTCGGCGGGATCGTCGATCAGGCCGAACTTGCCCTGCGGCGCCATGAAGTCGGCGATCGCCTTGTAGTGCTGGTCGGTGTGGGTGAGGCTCGCGATGAGGCTGACCGGCGGCAGCTTCAGTGCGTCGATCTGCGCCTTCATCGGCTTGCCATGGTCGATCACGGCGTGGGCGCCGAGCTTCAGGCACCAGTCGCGCGACTCGGGCCGGGTGGCGGTGGCGAGCACGGTCAGGCCGGTGAGGCGGCGCGACAGCTGGATCAGGATCGAGCCGACGCCGCCGGCGGCGCCCGTGATCAGCAAGGTGCGGTCATCGAGGCTCTTGCCGGGGACGGCGCCGAGCCGGTCGAACAGCAGCTCCCACGCGGTGATCGAGGTCAGGGGCAGGGCGGCGGCCTCGGCGAACGACAGGCTCTTCGGCTTGCGGCCGACGATGCGCTCGTCGACCAGATGGAATTCGGCATTGGTACCCTGGCGCAGGATCGAGCCGGCGTAGAACACCTCGTCACCGGGCTTGAACAGGCTCACGTCCGGGCCGACAGCCTCGACCACGCCAGCGGCGTCATAGCCCAGGATCTTGGTTTCGCCGGCGGGCGGTGCGGCGCGCTTGCGCACCTTGGTGTCGACCGGATTGACCGATACCGCCTTCACTGCGACGCGGATGTCGCGTCCCTTCGGCTCGGGTTTGGCGGTCTCGAAGTCGAACAGCGCGCGGTCCTCGGTGATGGGGAGCGACTGCTGGTATCCGACGGCCTTCATGAACAACCTCCTGGTTGGCTTGGCGATAGGATCTGTTTGTCCTTCTGGCGTCATTTCAGCAAGTACTGTAAAAATGGGGAACTAGTCCCCGTTTGGATACTATTGGGCCAAAACGCGATGAAACGGAAGAATTTCACCCGCCGTCCGGGCTGCGCGGTCGAAGCCACGCTCGATCTGATCGACGGCAAGTGGAAGGGCGTGATCCTCTACCACCTGCAGGGCGGCAGCCAGCGCTTCGGCGAGCTGCGCCGCCTGATGCCCGGCATCACCCAGCGCATGCTGACCAAGCAGCTGCGGGCGCTCGAGGACGACGGGCTGGTGGTTCGCAAGGTCTATGCCGAGGTGCCGCCGCGGGTGGACTATACCCTGTCCGAGGTCGGCGAGAGCCTGCGGCCGGTGATCGAGGTCCTCAGGAGCTGGGGCGAGCGGCACCAGGAACGGCTGTCCTGCGGCCCCGTTGCAGAGACCATCAAAACGCCGCATCAGGCCGCCTGAGCTTGGCCGCGGCGGCCGTTCCGCCTATATCCAAGCCGTCATTTTCCCAGGATTGTTCGCATGACGTTGATTCGCTCCACACTGGTCCTGCTGCTGTCTCTGCTGGCAGCCACTCCGCTCGCGGCGCAGGACCGGCGCGTGCCGCAGTCCGCGGCCGAGCTGCGGCTGTCCTATGCGCCGATCGTGCAGCGCGTGCAGCCGGCGGTCGTCAACGTCTATGCCGCCAAGGTGGTGCAGAACCGCAATCCCTTTCTCGACGATCCGATCTTCCGCCGCTTCTTCGGCCTGCAGGGCGGGCCGCAGGAGCAGATGCAGCGCTCGCTCGGCTCGGGCGTGATGATCGATGCGTCCGGTCTCGTCGTCACCAACGTGCACGTGATCGAGGGCGCCGACGAGGTGAAGGTCTCGCTCGCCGACAAGCGCGAGTTCGAAGCCGAGATCGTGCTGAAGGACAGCCGCACTGATCTGGCCGTGCTCAAGCTGAAGGGCACCAAGGAGCAGTTTCCGACGCTCGACCTCGCCAACTCCGATGATCTCCTGGTCGGCGACGTCGTGCTGGCGATCGGCAATCCCTTCGGCGTCGGCCAGACCGTGACCCACGGCATCGTGTCGGCGCTGGCGCGCACGCAGGTCGGGATCACCGACTATCAGTTCTTCATCCAGACCGACGCCGCGATCAATCCCGGCAATTCCGGCGGCGCGCTGGTGGACATGACCGGACGTCTCGTCGGCATCAACACCGCGATCTATTCCAAGTCCGGCGGCTCGCAGGGCATCGGCTTCGCGATCCCTGCCAACATGGTGCGCGTGGTCGTGGCTTCGGCGAAGAGCGGCGGCAAGGCGGTGAAGCGCCCGTGGCTCGGCGCGCGGCTGCAGGCGGTGACGCCCGAGATCGCCGAGAGCCTCGGCCTGCGCTCGCCGACCGGCGCGCTGGTCGCCTCCGTGGTCGCGAACAGCCCGGCGGCAAAGGCGGGCATCAAGTCGTCGGACCTGATCGTGTCGATCGACGGCCAGACCGTCGATGATCCGAACGCGTTCGACTATCGCTTCGCGACCCGGCCGCTCGGCGGCACGGCGCAGATCGAGCTGCAGCGCGGCGGCAAGCCGGTGAAGGTCGCGGTCGCGCTGGAGACCGCGCCGGACACCGGACGCAACGAGATGGTGATCAACGGCCGCTCGCCGTTCCAGGGCGCCAAGGTCGCCAACATCTCTCCGGCGGTCGCCGATGAGCTGCATCTCGATGCCGACACCGAGGGCGTGGTCGTGCTCGAGCCGGGCGACGGCACCACCGCGGCCAATGTCGGCTTCCAGAAGGGCGACGTGATCATGGCCGTGAACAACCAGAAGATCGCCAAGACCGCCGACCTCGACAAGGCGTCGCGCGAGGCCGCGCGCATCTGGCGCATCACCGTGCTGCGCGGCGGCCAGCAGATCAACGTCACGCTCGGCGGATGAGCCCGAAGCGTCCCCAGCAGGGAGGCCCGAGCCTCTTCGCCGCGGCGGGGATGGAGCACGATGCGCCGCGGCCGCTGCCGGAGCGGCTGCGCCCGCACAAATTGTCCGACGTCGTCGGGCAGGACCACATCCTCGGTCCCGACGGCGCGCTGACGCGCATGCTGGAGACGCGCACGCTGGGCTCGCTGATCTTCTGGGGCCCTCCCGGCACCGGCAAGACCACGGTGGCGCGGCTGCTGGCCGATGCTACCGAGCTGCATTTCGAGCAGATCTCGGCGGTGTTCTCCGGCGTCGCCGACCTGAAGAAAGTCTTCGACGCGGCACGCGCGCGACGCGAGACCGGGCAGGGCACGCTGCTGTTCGTCGACGAGGTGCATCGCTTCAACCGCGCGCAGCAGGACTCTTTCCTGCCGGTGATGGAGGACGGCACCGTCGTGCTGGTCGGCGCGACCACCGAGAATCCCTCGTTCGAGCTCAACGCCGCTCTGCTGTCGCGTTCGCGCGTGCTGGTGTTCCACTCGCTCGACGCCGCCGCGATCGAGAAGCTCTACGGCAACGCCGAGGCGGTCGAGGGCCGCAAGCTGCCGCTCGACGACGAGGCGCGCGCCGTGCTGATCCGCATGGCCGACGGCGACGGCCGCGCCGCACTGACGCTCGCCGAGGAAGTCTGGCGCTCGGCGCGCAAGGACGAGATCTTCAACGCGGTGCAGTTGCAGGACATCCTGCAGCGCCGTGCGCCGATCTACGACAAATCGGCCGACGGCCACTACAACCTGATCTCGGCCCTGCACAAATCGGTGCGCGGCTCCGATCCGGATGCGGCGCTGTACTACTTCGCCCGCATGCTCGACGCCGGCGAGGATCCGCTGTTCCTTGCTCGCCGCATCGTTCGGATGGCGGTGGAGGACATCGGCCTCGCCGATCCCCAGGCGCTGGTGATCGCCAACGCCGCCAAGGATGCCTATGACTTCTTGGGCTCACCCGAGGGCGAGCTCGCGATCGCGCAGGCCGTGATCTATGTCGCCACCGCGCCGAAATCCAACGCCGCCTACAAAGCGTTCGGCGCCGCCAAGCGCGTGGCGAAAGAGGGCGGCTCGCTGCTGCCGCCAAAGCACATCTTGAACGCGCCGACCAAGCTGATGCAGGGCGAAGGCTACGGCGCGGGCTATCAGTACGACCACGATGCGCCGGACGCGTTTTCGGGCCAGGACTACTTCCCCGACGCCCTCGGCCGCCAGCAGTTCTACGATCCCCCCGAGCGCGGCTTCGAGCGCGAGATCAGGAAGCGGCTGGACTACTGGGCGAAGCTGCGGAAGGAGCGGGGTGAGTAGGAGCCCCGACGCCGCTCGTTCTGTGACCGCGTGTCGCGCTGCTTATGTTGCGTCATGCTCTCTCCACGTCATTGCGAGCGCAGCGAAGCAATCCCGAGTCCTCGCGACGCCCTGGATTGTTTCGCTGCGGGTAATGACGGTGGAGGGAGCGCGCTACTACTTCCCCGTCTTGACGAACTCCGCAATCTCCCGCGTCAGCCGGTCGTCCTCGGTGTTGATCGCATACACCTCCGACATGTGGCTGTGCTGCGGCAGCATCACCGCGCGGGCGCAGCCGGACGGTCGCTTGCAGGCGGCCTGCTTGAGCAGATCGAACTGCTCGACAAAGCGCGGCGGGTCGAGCTCGGCGGAGACGATCATCAGCGGCAAGGGCGAGGCTTGCAGCCCCTGCAGCGACGAGCGCTCCTTGAAGCGCGAGGGATCGGTGCCGAAATAGGCCATCTCCTGGTCGCCAAGCGGCGTCGCGGTGAGGTCGTAGACGCCCGAGGCCATGATCGCGCCCGCAAGGCCGCCGCCGGCGACCTTGTGGAATTCGGGATGCGCCACATAGGTCGCGACGTGCACCGCGCCGGCCGAATGGCCCATCAGATAGATGCGCGCGGGATCGCCGCCGTTCTCGGCGGCGTGGGCGGCCACCCATTGCACCGCGCTGGCGACATCCTCGACGCCGGCAGGCCAGGAGAATTTCGGCGCCAGGCGGTAGGTGATGTTGACGCCGACGAACCCGCTCTTCACCGCCCACAGCATGATGTTGTCGTAGAACGGGCCGTCCGGCGTGGTGCGCTTGTTGCCGCCGATGAAGGCGCCGCCATGCACGAAGATCAGCACCGGCCGGGGCGCGGCCGCGGCATCCGGCGTGAAGACGTCGAGCAGATTGCGTTCGGCCGTGCCGTATCTCACATCGCGCTGCACCTTGACGCCGGTGTAGGGTTCCTTGGCCTGCAGCGGCGTGTAGATCGCGGCGGTCTTCGGCGGGGCGATGACCCGGCCGATCTCGATCAGCTTCCAGGCGATGTCGTCGGGCATGGGGCTCTGCTGCGCCTGCGTGGCGGTCGTCGCCAGCGTGGCTGCCAGGATCGCCAGGCCCAGTCGCGTGAGCGTCATTCGAATTCGCTCCGATCAGTATCGATGGCCCAAGCGGCCGACTCACAAGCGGATTTATCGCGATTTCGCCGTGACTGGCAGGGGCTTTTGCGATACGCAACCTGCCATGAGCCGCCGTATCAAGCGAACCCAGACCCGATCCGATCGCCCGACCGATCGCCGCAGCGAGCGGCCGAAGGCCGAGGCCGCCCGCAGCGCAGGCGCCGCGGCCAAGCGTGAGTCTGCGAAGCGTCCCGATGCCGAGCGGCCGCGGCGCGACCGTTTTGCCGGTGACCGCGAGGCGGCACCGCGCGGCGATTTCGGGCGCGGCAAGGCCGAGCGCAGCCGTGCGCCGCGCGCCGAGGGAGAGGATCGCCGCGACAGCTTCGCCCCGCGCGAGCGGCCGCCGGCCAAGCGCGCCGGTGCCGGCAAGCCCGCGCGGTTCAGCTCGGAGCGTGCCGAGCGCAGGCCTGCGGCGCCGCCGCCGAAGAAGGTCGAGCCGGAGACGCCGCTGCTGCCGACGAAGGTGCAGACCGTGGTGGTCACGGCCGACGAGAACAACATGCGCGTCGACCGCTTCCTCGAGGCGCGCTTTCCCGGCCTGTCGTTCTCGCACATCCAGCGCATCGTCCGCAAAGGCGAGCTGCGCGTCGACGGCAAGCGCGCCGACTCCAAGGATCGCCTTGAAGAAGGCCAGAGCGTGCGTATTCCGCCGCTCAAGCTGGACGCGCCGAAGGAGCGCGCCGGCCTCACCGAGGGCGAGCGCAAGACGCTGGAGAGCCTCAAGGCAATGACCTTGTACGAGGACGACGACGTGCTCGTCCTCAACAAGCCGGCCGGGCTCGCGGTGCAGGGCGGCTCCGGCATGACCCGCCACATCGACCAGATGCTGGAGGTTATGCGCGACGCCAAGGGCCAGAAGCCGCGGCTCGTGCACCGCATCGACCGCGAGACCTCCGGCTGCCTGCTGATCGCCAAGACCCGCTTCGCCGCGACGCATCTGACCGGCGCCTTCCGCAGCCGCTCGGCGCGCAAGATCTACTGGGCGCTGGTGGCGGGCGTGCCCAAGCCCAAGCAGGGCCGCATCTCCACCTATCTTGCCAAGGAGGAGAGCGAGGACGACACCATCATGCGCGTCGCCGCCCATGGCGACGAGGGCGCCAGCCACGCCGTGACCTATTACGCCGTGGTCGAGGCCTCGGCCAACAAGCTCGCCTGGGTGTCGCTGAAACCGGTGACCGGCCGCACCCATCAGCTGCGCGCGCACATGGCCCATATCGGCCATCCCATCGTCGGCGATCCCAAATATTTCAACATCGAGAACTGGGCGCTGCCCGGCGGCCTGCAGAACCGGCTGCATCTGCTGGCGCGCCGCATCGTCATCCCGCATCCGCGCGGCGGATTCATCGACGCCACCGCGCCGCTGCCGCCGCACATGCTGCAGTCGTGGAACCTGCTCGGCCTCGAGCACGACCGCTTCGACCCGATCGAGAACGCGCCGGAGGAGTGAGCGGCCTCTCGTAACACGGATATCGCTTCGCTCATCGGGCTACGCAGCGGCTCAATTCCGGAACTGCCGCAAAAACTCCCGCAGCGAATCGTGCGGGGTCTCAACGTCGAGGATGACCCAGCCGTCCGGTCCCTTCACGACGATGAAGTTCAGCGTGACGCGGTGGCCCTGGTTGTCGAAGCTGGCCGCCACATACGTCTTGTCGAACTGCTTGCGCAAGATCGAGATCGCGACCGGGCCGAGCTTCCAGCGTGGGCTCTGCACCAGGAAATCGTAGGGCTCACGCCGCGGCGCCGCCCAGGCCCCGGCGAGGCTCGGATCGAAGAACTGCCGCGCGGTCTCGGCCGTCCGCGGCAGCCCGGCGGAGAGCTCCGGCGCGCCCCGGCCGTAATGCGCATAGACGTTGCGCACCAGCGATTCCGGCGAGCGGAAGCCGGCGGCGGCCTCAACGGCGCTGCCGAGCAGGACGAGGGCGGAGAGCAGCGGACGCATCGGCAGCTCGCATTTCGGGCGGACAGGGCTTATCTACCGCGAAAACAACGGATCCCGTGTGATCATCCCGCGAGAGGGCTGGAATTCTGATGCGTGAACTGTTTGACGAGGTCGTCGGCCGGTCGCCGCTCGATCCGCAGGAATCGGCGCGCCAGGCGATGCGGACGCCGCTGCGCAAGCGCTTCTACAAGGAGGCCGGGACCGCCGCGGCCGAGGGCGGCTTCAACGTCACCCTCGACGGCCGGCCGATCCGCACACCGTCGGGGCGCGTCGTCATCGTTCCCGCCGGGGAGCTGGCCGAGGCCGTCGCCGCCGAGTGGCAGGCCCAGGGTGAGAACATCGATCCCGCCACGATGCCGCTGACGCGGTTCGCCAACAGCGTCGTGCAGTCGGTGGTCGACCGCGTCGATGACGTCCGCGAGGACATCGCCAAATATCTCCAATCCGACCTGTTGTTCTACCGGGCCGGTCATCCCGAGGGGCTGGTCGCGCGCGAGGCCGAGCATTGGGACCCGGTGCTGGACTGGGCGCGCGACGGCCTGGGCGCGCATTTCATCCTGTCCGAAGGCATCATGCATGTGGCCCAGTCGGAGGCAGCGGTGCAGGCGGCACGCGGTGCGCTGCCGACCGGCCCGTGGACGGTGGCGGCGGCGCATGTCGTCACCACACTGACCGGCTCGGCGCTGCTGGCGCTGGCGCTGGTGCATGGGGTGCGCGACGCCGATCAGGTCTGGGCGGCAGCCCATGTCGACGAGGACTGGAACGTCGCGCAATGGGGGGCCGACGAGGAGGCGATGAGCCGCCGCGCCGCCAAGCAGATCGACTACCAGGCCGCCGTCCGCATCCTCCGGGCAGTCGACGCCGCGCTCTGAGGCCGGTTAACGCCGGGTTTAGGGGCACCCGCTAGGCTGTGCGCGTAACCCGAGTACGCGCATGGTCCAGAGTGTCACCCCGTCGCCTTCCGTGAGCGCCGTCCGCGGCGTCGGCAGCTCGCCGGCCGGAACCACGGTGGCGGCGGCGACCACGCTGCAGGCCGGCGCTCTGGTCAGCGCCAGGGTGCAGCAGGTGCTCGCCGAGAACCTGGTCCAGGTCGCGATCGGAAACCTGTCGATGGAGCTCGCGAGCGAGCTGCCGCTGCAGGCCGGCCAGACCGTGCAGGTCGCCGTGTCGCAGACCGCGCAAGGGCTGCAGCTCGCCATCGTCGGGCAGGGCGGCAGTGCTGCCACTGGCACCACCGGCACCCCGACCCCGGCCGCCACCGTCGTCGACGTCACCGGCCGGCTGGCACCGGCGCTGCCGCCACCGCCGGATCCGCTGACCGGGCTGGAGCGGCTCGCATTGTCGATTGCCAGCGAGGAGGCGGCGACCCGCCAGGGCAGCCAGGGCCAATTGTTCGCCGATCTCCAGGCCGTCGCCGACTCGCCGAACCTTCCACCGGCCTTGCGGGCCGCCGTGGCCCAGGTGCTGGCGCAGCAGACCCCGCTATCGCCGGCGCTGACCGCGGAGGATGTGCAGACCGCCGTGCAGCAATCCGGCCTGTTCCTGGAATCCTCGCTCGCCAATGGCAGCGCCGGCACCGGCACGCCCGACCTGAAGGCGGCGCTGATCGTGCTGCGCCAGACGCTGGCGACGGTGCTGCAGACCGCCGAGCCCGGCATGGCGGCGTCGACGCAGCCGTCGCCCGGTGGCTCCTATGCCTCGGTGCTGTCGGAGGCCGGCCGCGCCGCCGCCGCGCAGCAACAGAGCGGCGCTCCCTCGCTGGTGCCCGACATCGAGATCGAGCTGCCGCCCCAGCCCTGGGCCACGGGAATGGGGCGGCCCGACGCCGCGTCTGCCGGCTTCACCGGCTCGGCGCTGATCGAGGCCCTGACGGGCGCCAAGGCGCAGTCGCTCACGCCCGGCACGGTGCTGGCCGTGCTGCAGGAAGCGCAGCAGCAGATTCCGCGCGCCGCGGGCCTCGTTCCCGGACGCAACGCCAACGGCCGCGCCGATATGGTCGTGCGCACCAACACCCCGCCGCCGCCGTTCCGCGGGGCTGCACCGATGCCGCAGGCCGTGGCGATGCCGACGCTCGGTCCCGACACGCCGCTGTCGGCGATCGCGCACCGGCTGCTCGACGAGACCGACCAGGCGCTGTCGCGCCAGACCCTGCTGCAGGTCGCCTCGCTGCCGGATCGCCCGGACGCCTCGACCGCGCGCACCGACCCGGCGCCGCCGCGCTGGAACTTCGAGATTCCCTTCGCCACCCCGCAGGGCACGGCCATGGCGCAGTTCGAGATCGCGCGCGACGGCGGCACGCAATCGCCGGACGCCGCCAAGCGCGTCTGGCGGGCGCGCTTCTCGCTCGACGTCGAGCCGGCCGGCCCGGTGCACGCGATGATCTCGTTCAGCGCCGAGCGCACCTCGGTGCGGATGTGGGCCGAGCGTCCGGTCACCGCCGCGCGGCTGCGCGCCGGCCTTGCCGACCTCAGCCAGGCCCTCAGCCGTGCCGAGCTCTCGCCGGGCGATCTCGTGGTGCAGGACGGCGCGCCGCCGGCCGTGATGCCGCCCAGGGCCGGCCATTTCCTGGATCGCGCGCTATGAGCATCGAGGTGAAGGCCGCCAACAAGACCCAGCTCGCCGTCGCCTTGCACTACGACAAGGGCCAGGGCGCGCCGCGCGTCGTCGCCAAGGGCAAGGGCACGATCGGCGCCAAGATCATCGAGGTCGCGAAGGCGCACGACATCCCGATCGAGGAGAACGAGGTGCTGGCCGGCGCGCTCTCCAATGTCGAGCTCGGCGACGAGATCCCGGAGGAGCTCTACAAGGCCGTCGCCGAGGTGCTGGTGTTCGTGCTCAACCTGTCGCGGCCGATGCGCTGAGCGCGCCGCATTTGTGATCTCCGTCATGCGTCGGTCGTCACCGCCCTGTGGTAGGGAGGGCGAACGACGACGGAGATTTGCGATGCCCATGATGAGCCGCCGCCACGCGCTCGCCCTGATGACCGGCGCCAGCCTGTTGCCCGCGCGCGCACTTGCGCATGTCGCACCGCCGCGCAACGAGATCCGCGGCGATCTCGCCAAGCGCTTCGCCGACGAGAACACCAAGGGCACGTTCCTGGCGTACAAGGTCGAGGAATATCTCATCATCGCCAGCGATGCCGATCGCTCCGGCGAGGCGAAGCTGCCGGCCTCGACCTTCAAGATCGCGAACTCGCTGATCGCGCTGGAGACGGGCGTCGTCGAGGATCCCGACAAGGACGTGTTCAAATGGGATGGCGTCACGAGATCGATCGAGGCCTGGAACAAGGATCACACCTTGCGCAGCGCGATCGCGGTCTCCGCCGTGCCGGTCTATCAGGAGATCGCGCGCCGCATCGGTCCCGAGCGGATGCAAAAATATCTCGAGGAGCTCGACTACGGCAATCACGACATCGGCGGAGGCATCGATCAGTTCTGGCTGACAGGCGCGCTTCGCATCGATCCCGTTGAGCAGGTCGATTTCATCGATCGCCTCAGGCGTGGCGCCCTTCAGGTCTCCAAGCGCAGCCAGGATCTGACCCGCGACATCATCCCCGTGACCAAGGTCGGCGATGCCGTCATTCACTTCAAGTCCGGACTGCTCGGCAAGGAGCAGGGGGCGCTCGGCTGGATGGTCGGCTGGGTCGACAAGGGAGATCAGCCGACCGTGTTCGCGCTCAACATGGACTGCCCGGAGCCGCGCCACGTCGAGGCTCGGATGACGCTGACGCAGGCGTGCCTGAAGGACATCGGCGCGGTGTGAATCGAACTGCCGTGGTGTCGCTGTAGCCTAGATGAGCGCAAGCGATATCCGGGATCGGCGAACGTGAGTTCCCCGAAGACCAAGACACTGTCGTCATCGCGAGGAGCGACGCGACGATCCAGAGTCATCGAGGGACTCTGGATCGCTTGGCTTCGCTTCGCAATGACGCGGAGATGTTGGTGGCCTATCTCCGCGCCAGCTCCAGGTCGACGCCCCTGATCTCCGTGCCCGCCGGGCGGATCGACACGGTCTGCCGGCGTCCCTGCGTCGTCAGCGACAGGCCGGCGGAAAACGTCTGCCCGCGCGCCTGGGCCTCGATGCGGTTGCCGACGGCGCGGCCCTCGATCGTGCCGGACGCGTTGTGGCTCGACTCGCTCCATTGTCCCGAGATCTCGCCGCCGCGATAGGCGACGTCGCTGGAGAGGTCGATGTTGTAGCTGTCGCTGGCGCAGCGGATGTTGAGCCGGAGCTGCTCGCCGGCGCCGCCGACGTCATAGGCCGCGCGGCAGCGCAGCCGCTCCTGGTTGCCGTCGGACAAGCTGATCACGCCGCCGCCAGTCCAGGAGCCCTGCAGCCCCCGGAACGGCGCGGCAGGCGCCGCATGGGCCGCGCCGCCCAAGGCGAGGGCGGTCAGCAAAGTGGGGATCGCAAGGCGAGAGGCGCGCATCATCGGGCTCCGTTTCATCGTCGAAAAGCGAGCGACAACGCAGCAAGACCCGATACGTTCGATCTGTCACCTCAAAAATTGATCCAAATCGTTCTATTTTTGCTCACGACAGCTTGAACAGCGCGCGCAGGAAATCCGTCACCGCCTGGCGCGCCGCCTCGGCCGTGGCCGGATTGCCGCCGACATGCGGATCGAACTCGACGCAGGCGTCCTGATAGGTGAAGGGCTGCTGCGTGTCGGCATTGATCAGCATCCCGCCGTCGCTCTCCTTGATGCGGCAGTTGCGCACGGTCTGCGCCTTCGGCGCGACGGCGAGCATGTTGGCGCCGAGCAGGCCGAGATCGAAGCCGTGCGGCGAGTCCGCGTATTCCGTCAGCGCGACGTCGCGGCCCGCGGCCTTCAGCCGCTCGACATAGGCCTTGCAGGTCCGCACCGGATTGTAGTCGTCCGGTCCGCCGTGAAAGATCCGGATCGGCCGCGCCACGACGTCGGTGTCGCCGAGATAGGTCGTCGAGCAGTCGGGATAGAACGGGATGTAGGCGGCGAACTGCAGCCCCGATTTGTTCCAGCGCCTGTGGAAGCGCTCGAGGCTCGCATACAGCGCCGCCTGACCGCCGCGCGAAAAGCCCATCAGCACGATGCGCTCGGGATCGACGCGCGGATGCTTCGCCAGCACGTCCAGCGCACGGTAGATGTCCATGATCAGGTTCAGCCGGCCGAGCTGGGCCTGGTTGGTGCTGGTCGCGGTGATGCCGCGCCCGGTGAAGCCGTCGATCGCGAAGGTCGAGATCCCCATCGCATTGAAGGTGCGGCTCCACGCCGCGATGTTGGCGCCGACGCCGCCGGAGCCGTGCATCAGCACCACCACCGGCAGCCTGCCGCTGCCCTGCGCGACGCGCATTTCGCCGACGACGGTCACCGGCTTGCCGCCGTCGTCGCCGGAGAGGAACTGCCGGTCGGACAGGGTCAGCGACGGGATCGGATACATCTCGACCCGGGCGGGCATATCCTTGGTGAAGCCCTGGGCGCTGGCGCTGCTGCCGAAGTCACCGGCCAAGGCTGTCAGCAGCATCGTCACGGCCACCGCCGCCTGTCGGCAACGGGACCCTCCAACGGCGCGGCGCGGTCGATGCGAGACGGCAACACGAGCGTCCATGGCAAGCGTCGATGAGGCAGCAACAATGTGTCGCTCCATGACCGTCCTCCTGGCTCGCCGCTTGTGGCGCGGCTTTGCAACCAAGTAGAACGAGCGATCGCGGAGCTGTCAAACAGCCGTGCGCGGCGCGCTGGCTGACAGCGGTGGACAACACCGAGCCTGGTGCGCCGCGAAACAAGGGGCGGCGGGCCTCTTTGAGACTCCGGCATCTCGGACCGCGGTGTCAGGGTCGACGAACTCCGCCGATCCGGCCGAGATGGGTGAAGCCGAAGCCATCGGCGTATTTCAGGCCGTAGCCGGCGAGCCGGTCGACGCCGATATGAGCGAGCCAGATCGTGGCGATCTCGACCACCAGCGGCTGTCCGGCCGCCAGCCCGATCGCGAGCAGGGCGGCGGGTGCCAGCGTGCTGTGGACGGCATTGTAGGCCACGGCGCCGATCCGCGGGCCGCCGAGATAGGCGGCGAAGCTGACGTCGGGCGCCAGGAACAGGGCCGCGAACAGCCACCACGAGCCGCTTTGGTGGGCGTAGAAGGCGATCGTCGCGGCCGCCAGCACCAGCCCTTCGAGCCGCAGCAGCAGGCGCAGGCCGCCCTGGACGGCGCCACGGGATGTGCCCAAGGGCTCAGTGACCAGGTCCGGTTGCGCGGCCATATCCATGATTCTGCTTCCAATTCCGAGCTGTGGGAGGAGGGGCGGCACTGCCGAAAGCGGCTTTCCGGCTTCGAAATAGCCGTGTTAGAAGGCCGCCAACAGTCACGACATCGGGAACGGGCGGGAAGCGCATGAAGGACATTCTGGACACCCTCGAGGAACGGCGCAAAGGCGCCAAGCTCGGCGGCGGCGAGAAGCGCATCGAGGCGCAGCATGCGCGCGGCAAGCTGACCGCCCGGGAGCGCATCGAGCTGCTGCTCGACAAGGGCTCGTTCGAGGAGTTCGACATGTTCGTCGAGCACCGCTCCACCGAGTTCGGAATGGAGAAGACCAAGGTCCCCGGCGACGGCGTCGTCACCGGCTGGGGCACCGTCAACGGCCGCAAGACCTTCGTCTTCGCCAAGGATTTCACCGTGTTCGGCGGCTCGCTGTCCGAGACCCACGCGCTGAAGATCACCAAGCTGCAGGACATGGCGATGAAGGCGCGTAGCCCCATCATCGGCCTCTATGATGCCGGCGGCGCCCGCATCCAGGAGGGCGTCGCGGCGCTCGCGGGCTATTCCTACGTGTTCCGCCGCAATGTGCTGGCCTCGGGCGTGATCCCGCAGATCTCCGTCATCATGGGCCCGTGCGCCGGCGGCGACGTCTATTCGCCGGCCATGACCGACTTCATCTTCATGGTGAAGAACACCAGCTACATGTTCGTCACCGGCCCCGACGTCGTGAAGACCGTCACCAACGAGGTCGTCACCGCGGAGGAGCTCGGCGGCGCCTCGGTGCACGCGACGCGCTCCTCGATTGCCGATGGCGCCTTCGACAACGACGTCGAGACGCTGCTGCAGATGCGCCGGCTGATCGACTTCCTGCCGAGCAACAACAGCGACGGCGTGCCGGAATGGCCGAGCTTCGACGACATCGAGCGCGTCGACATGTCGCTCGATACCCTGATCCCGGACAATCCGAACAAGCCCTATGACATGAAGGAGCTGATCCTGAAGGTCGTCGACGAGGGCGACTTCTTCGAGATCGCGGACGCCTTCGCCAAGAACATCGTCACCGGCTTCGGCCGCATTGCGGGGCGCACCGTCGGCTTCGTCGCCAACCAGCCGATGGTGCTGGCGGGCGTGCTCGACTCCGACGCCTCGCGCAAGGCCGCGCGCTTCGTGCGCTTCTGTGATGCCTTCAACATCCCGATCGTCACCTTCGTCGACGTTCCGGGCTTCCTGCCGGGCACCGCGCAGGAATATGGCGGCCTGATCAAGCACGGCGCCAAGCTTCTGTTCGCGTACTCGCAATGCACGGTGCCGCTGGTGACGGTGATCACCCGCAAAGCCTATGGCGGCGCCTTCGACGTCATGGCCTCCAAGGAGATCGGGGCCGACATGAACTATGCCTGGCCGACGGCGCAGATCGCGGTCATGGGCGCCAAGGGCGCGGTCGAGATCATCTTCCGCGCCGACATGGCGGACCCGGACAAGATCGCCGCGCGCACCAAGGAATACGAGGACCGCTTCCTGTCGCCGTTCATCGCCGCCGAGCGCGGCTATATCGACGACGTCATCATGCCGCACTCCACCCGCCGCCGCATCGCCCGCGCGCTCGCGATGCTCCGCGACAAGAAGATGGAGATGCCGGCGAAGAAGCACGACAATCTGCCGCTGTAGGCATCGGCTCAAGCCGTCGTCCTCGCGGGCGGCGGCGACAAAATCATTGCGAGCTGCCGCGTGGCCCTGGATTGCTTCGCTTCGCTCGCAATGACGGAGAACGCGGCGCGCGCGCCGGGCGCCGTCGCCGTCCTGCTGCGTCGGCCGGGGATGAGAGCCCGCCGCACCCATCGTCATTGCGAGGAGCGCAGCGACGAAGCAATCCGGGGGCCTCGTGCCCGGCTCTGGGTTGCTGGTCGCATTGCGGGAAATTGCGGCAATCCGGAGCCGGGTCGGGCCCTGGCGTTAAGCCTGTCGCTTAACTAACCTTTAACGATGGGTTTGCGGGAACTGGGCCGCTGGCCTAGCCTTGTCGGACTGCGGGTGGGTCGGAAGAGTAGGATCGCGTATCATGGCTGACAGAACATCGGCATTTCGGAATTCAGGCGTTTTCGTCGTCTGCGCGGCGGCAGCTGCGCTGATCTTCTCGACCGAGGCCGCATCGGCCCGGTCTGGCGCCGCGGTGGCTGCCGGTCCCGTTGGACCGAGCCAGGTCGTCCGGCCGGCGCCTGGGATCAGGCCCGGCCTGCGTCATCACCATTATCGCGGGGCTCGCGCCTATCTGCCAGCCGCCGGCGCCTTCGCCTATGGCGGTTATGACGAGCCCGTGCCGCAGCAGATCCCGGAGCGGACCTCGGCCGACGTGCGTTACACCTATACCTACGACGTCCCGTGGGACTGGGCCCACCGCTTTCCACCGAACGTCGTGCCATCCGATCGCCCCTACGTATCGAGCTGCCCGATGCAGACCGTGACGGTGCCGGGACGCCGGGGAGGCGATCACACCGTCACGATCACGCGCTGCTACTGACGGCTTGAGCCAGCTCAATGCGATCGGCGTGATCGGACGCTAGACATTCTCAAATACCGACCGGCTTCGCTCGCGCGAGGTCGCGAGGTGACGAGGCCCGGACTCCTAGGCACTCCGGGCCTCGTTGATTTCTGATAGTCTCCCGCGGCAGCGCGAGTCCGCGCGGGGAGGCTCCGATGATCAGACCGGCGAATTGGATACGTATCTGGCTGGCAGTTGCGATGTCGGCTGTCGCAGCCGGAGCAGCCTTCGCCGATGAGAGCGTGACGATCGGCGGCTCCCGCGTCGCGCTGATCAGGCCGGCCTCGGTGCGCGCCAGCGTGATTCTGCTGCCCGGCGGCGACGGCGCCATCCATGTCGGCGAGCGCGGCGACATTCACGGCCTGCTCGGCAACCAACTGGTGCGCACGCGCAACGCCTATGCCGCGCGCGGGCTCGCCGTGATGGTCGCGGACACCAGCACCGATCTGAAGGCCGCGGTCGACTACATGGCCGCGATCAAGCGGCCGGTGACGGTGATCGGCACCAGCCGCGGCACGTTGCGCGCCGCGGAAGGCATCGCGCGCGGTGCCCGGCCGGATGCGTTGGTGCTCACCTCGGGCTTCCTCAGTCCGGAGTCGGGGAGCTCCTCGAACGTGATGTCGATCCTCGGCTCGCCATCCGCCTTGCCCCGGACGCTGGTCATCCATCATACCAGCGACGCCTGCAAGTTCACGCTGCCGGCAGGCGTCGACCCGTTCATCAGATGGTCCGGCGGCCGGGCGCGCGCGAAGTGGCTGTCGGGCGGCGCGGAAGAGGGGGATCCCTGTCAGGCGCGCGGCCATCACGGCTTCAACGGGCTCGACGGGCAGGTGGTCGGCCTGGCCGCGGGGTTTCGCTGAGCTGCGGATTGCGGGTCGACTCCGGAACAACACCAACGTGGTCCGGAGGAAACTCGATGCCGTCAGCCATCTTCGTCGTGCGCGCGACCGTGCCTGATCCCGCCCGGCGCGATGCGTTCGATCGCTGGTATCGCGACGTTCATCTGCCCGACGCGATCAGGAGCTTCGGCGTGCGCAAGGCGTGGCGGGTGTGGAGTCTCGCTGATCCCAGGGTGCATCAGGCGATGTATCAGTTCGATGCCATCGCCGCGGTGGAGCGTGCGATCGGCGGCGCGAGATGAAACGCCTGACCGCCGATTTCAATCGCGACTGGCCCGACGTGACCCGGACGCGCGAGAGCTTCGTGCTGGCGCAGACGGTCGACGGCTGAGCTTGCGTTGCCTTCGACGACGAAGGCGTGGCGCTTCCATCACCGTACTGCGATCCGGTTCAGCTCACGTTCAGGTGATCGGCCGAATACTCCGTCATGCTCTGGCTCGTGGATCATGGAGGCGTGCGATGGAACGACGGAATTTCCTCAAGCTGGCATTGGGGCTCGGCTGTGCAGCGGCGGCCGGCGCCGTGCTTCGCACCAGCGATGCGGTCGCCGCGCCGCTCTCGCCGTCGCCGCTGAACGAAGCCGCGCCTTCAGCCAGGGATCAGCACGTCGAGCGCGCGGTCGGCTCGCAGGACGAGGCCGATCGGCTCGCGCCGGAGCAGGTGCGCTGGGGACACCACGGTCATCATCACGGACATCACGGCCACGGCCATCACTGGGGCTGGCGCCGGCGGCATTGGGGTTGGCGGCGCCGCCATTGGGGCTGGCGTCACCATCATCGGCACTGGCGCCGCCATTGGCATCGGCGCCACTCCTGGTGATCGGCCCGGCCGCGTTGCGGCCAGGCGCCGTTTCGGACTCGTGATTGCGGCACGGCAGGGATCGGCGCGATCCCTGCCGGTCGTGTCCGTTTGAACTACCTGCCGAGGAAGTCCAGCAGCAGCGCGTCGTATTTGTCCGGCGCGTCGAGGAAGACGAGGTGGCCGGCATTGGCGACCACCTCGGCGCGGGCATCGCGCATCCGGCTGGCCAGGTCCTTTGCCAGCTCGGCGTTCTGGCCCATCTTCGCTCTCAAGGCTTCCGGCGCGTTCGGCCGTCCCGGCGCGTTGTGATCGTCCGCGCCCATGATGAACAGCGTCGGCTGCGTCAGCAGCGGGATCTCGTGCACCACCGGCTCGCGGTAGATCATCTGATAGGAGCTGACGAAGCTCTTCAGCCAGCGCGGATAGTCGGCGCTTTGCTTCAGGTTGAAGCGGGCATCGATGAACGGCGTGACCTGCTCCGGCGGCAGCTTCAGCGCGTAGTTGGTCTCCAGCTGCTTGCGATAGCCGTCCGACGTCAGCCGGTCCTCGCTCTCGCTGATCTTTTCCGACGGGACCGGCGGCACGTAGGCGCGGTAGTCCTCGAGCCCGATCGGCGCGGTCAGCACGAGATGCGCGACCCGGTCGGGATAGGCGCGGGCGATGCGGACGGCCAGCATGCCGCCCATCGAATGCGCGACGATGTCGGCCTTGGCGATGCCGAGGTGATCGAGCAGCGTCATCGTGTTGCGCGCCAGCGTGTCGAAATGCAGTTCGCCCGACGGCTTGGATGATTTGCCGAAGCCGACCTGGTCGGGCACCACGACGCGGAAGCCGGCGTCGGTCAGCGTCTTGATCACGGGCGCCCAGTAGCTCGAGGGGAAGTTGCGGCCGTGGAGCAGCAGCGCAACGCGGCCGTTCGGCTGCGCCGGCGCGACATCCATGTAGGCCATGCGCAGCTGCTCGCTGTCGTTGACCAGGGGCAGCAGGCTGACCGGGTAGGGATAGGCGAAGCCTTCGAGGTTGATGCCATAGGGCTCGCGCGGCATCTCCGCAGCGCGGGCGGCGATCGGCGCGACGGTGAGCAGGGCAGCGCAGAGCGCGGCAGCGAAACGGGACATGGAGACTCCGGGAGCGAGATGGGGTCGTCAACCGTCTCGCCGTGCCCTGCGTTCGCTCTGGCCGCAATGCACGAAGGCATTGCTGCGATAAACAGCACGTGATCGTCAGTCCTCGGCCGGACCGAACAGCGCCGCGAAATGCTTTTCGCCGGCGCGGCTGAAATTGACCACGCGACTGCCTGGAGTGGCATCGCGGGCCGCCCATTTCAGCTCGGTGAAGCGCTTCATCAACGCTGCGCCGAGCGTGCCGGCGAGATGATGCCGCCGCGCGCTCCAGTCGAGGCAGGCCTTGCAGACGGGCCGGCGCGGATGCGCCAGCATTTCCGGCGAGATCCGCAAATGCTGCGCCAGGAAATGTTTGCCGTCCTCGGTCAGCACGATCTCCTGCTTGCGCCGGCGCACCAGCTTCTGCCGGGTCATGCTATCGAGCATCTGCACGCCGAGATCGCCGGCAAGATGATCGTAGCAGATGCGCGCCCGCCGCAGCTCCGGCTCCTTCGGCCCGGTGCGCACCCGCATGTGGCCGGCGCGCGCGGCAAGGCCGGCGAGCTTCTCCAGCACGTCGGCGACGTCCGGATCGGCGAGCCGGTAGTAGCGGTGACGGCCCTGTTTTTCCGGCTCGACCAGGCCGCCGCCTTCGAGCTTGGCAAGATGCGAGCTCGCCGTCTGCGGCGTCACGCCCGCTTCCTGGGCGAGCTCGGTCGCGGTCAGCGCCCGGCCCGAGAGCAGCGCCGTCAGCATGTTGGCGCGGGCGGGATCGCCGACCAGCGCCGCCACCATCGCAATGTCCGGACCCGATTTCATAGTTCGATGCTAGCCGAAGCATTCTCGCCCCGCAAGCGGATAGTGTCGATGATACGAAACTTACCGGAGGTTGTCATGGCCATCACCGTCTTCATCCGCTATCGCATCGATCCGCATCAGCGCGACGTGTTCGAAGCCTACGCCAGGCGCTGGCTGTCGATCATTCCCCGCTGCGGCGGCGACCTGATCGGCTATTTCATGCCTCATGAAGGCACCAACGACGTCGCCTATGGCCTGATTTCATTCGACAGTCTCGCGGCTTACGAGCGCTATCGCGCAACCTTGCGCAGCGATGGCGAGGGACGGGCGAACTTCGCACTCGCGGAGGAGCACAAACTCATTCTGGGCGAAGAACGAACATTTCTGCGCAATGTCGTGGCGGCGCCATGAGAGCGGGACTATCCTGGTGCAACGAAGAGATGCATGGGAGGATGACATGACGGTGACCAGCACGGCGGACAAGCGCGCGGCCTTTCGCAAATTGCACGAGGCCGGCTGCTTTATTTTGCCGAACCCGTTCGATGCCGGCACGGCGAAAATGCTGCAGCATCTCGGCTTCAAGGCGATCGCCTCGACCAGCGCCGGCTTCGCGTGGTCGATTGGCAAGGCCGACACCGGCACGACGCTCGACGAGATGCTCGCGCATCTGGCGGCGCTGTCAGCGGCGGTCGACATTCCCGTCAATGCCGATTTCGAGGGCGGCTTCGCCGATGCCCCCGAGGGCGTGGCCGCCAACGTCACGCGTGCGGTCGCGACCGGCGTCGCGGGTCTGTCGATCGAGGACTCCACGGGTGACAAGGATGATCCGCTCTACGAACGCGAACTGGCGGTGGCGCGCATCCGCGCCGCGCGCCAGGCGATCGATGCCAGCGGCGGCGATGTCCTGCTGACCGGCCGCTGCGAGGCTTTTCTCTGGGGCAAGCCCGACCTCGCGCTGGTGACCGAGCGTCTCACGGCCTATGCCGAGGCTGGCGCGGATTGTCTCTACGCCCCCGGGATCAAGTCGGTCGAGGAGATCATGGCGGTCGTCAAAGCGGTGGCGCCAAAGCCGGTCAACCTGCTGATCGGGGCGTCCGGTCTCTCACTCAGCCAGGCCGCCGAGCTCGGCGTGCGCCGCATCAGCGTCGGCGGTTCGCTGGCTCGGATGGCCTGGGCCGGCTTCATGCGCGCGGCCAGGGAGATGGCCGAGCAGGGCACCTTCACCGAGCTGGCAGGCGGCTATCCCGGCGGCGAGCTGAACAAGCTCTTCGGTTGAGTTGGGCCACGCATGTAGAAAAGCCGCGGACTTGCCGCGGCTTTTCCAATCCGTTCGCTACGACTGTTCAGTAGCGGTCCGTTCCGATGCCGACGCTCACGCCGGGGGCGCGGATGCCGATGCCGTCGCGGTGTTCATAGGTGCGACGTTCGATGTAGCGCTCGCGCGGCGCATAGGCGTAGGAGTCGCGGTCGTCGTGAATGATCACACGGCGCTCGTGGCGCTCGCGCCAGCAATGGCCGTCCTCGTTGCAGACCATGCGGACGGTCTGGACGTCGCGCTGGGGGACGGCCGACACATCGACCGAGAGCGGCGCAGCCTGTGCTGCGGTCATCACGAGCGTGCCTGCTGCGGCCGCGAGAATGAAAGCCTTCATCACAAATCTCCTCCAATCAGTGTGGGTCAAAGTGCCGCACAGGCAATCGGCAAGCGCGCAGATCGTTCCACCTTGAAACTCGTTTGTTGGCGCCATGACGCGCGCGCCGATATCGGTCTTGGTGATGAGCGGGCGCAAAAAGGCGGCGGACGATCGCTCATCCGCCGCCCGAGTTGAGAACGGCGGTACGCCGTTCGTGGGATAGTTGACGAATTACTTCGCGTTGTTGGTGTTGGTCGGAGCCTTCGGGGCCGGCGGCGGCGTGGTGCGGTCGCCCGCGGCGCCGGTGGTCACGCCGGCCGAGCTGTTGCTGCTGCCATTGCTCGTCGACGCCGACTGCGAGGCGGGCGTCGTGCTCGCCTGATCGCTACGCATCGACATGTTGTTGAGGCCGTAGAACACGGCGCCGAGCAGGATCGCGATGCCCAGGGCGTAGGCGGCAATACGGCCGGTCGAGGCGGAGCCTTCCCTCAGCTCGGGATCGGGCTGCAGCTGGCTGTCTATCCGCGCCGCGCGCTCGTACTCGGCAGCGGTCATGTCAGCACCGGCCATGCCGGGGCGCGTGGTCATGTCCGGCCGGTTGATGCCGTCGGGATAGCGTTCGTTCGGGAGCCGTTCGTTGGCCATGATGTCCTCCTTGGCGATTGTCACCCGACAACCAGCGCAGCCCCGGCTCTGTTCCGCGAAACCTTGCGAATTCCCCAGTCGATCCGTTGCGTGCCGCGCTAAGGTTCCTCGCCTGCTTTGCGATTCTCTGTCCAGCTGGAGCCCCCTCGATGTGGAACCTGCCGCCCGGTGACAGCGTGCTGCATCTGTTGACCTGGGTGGCGCTGGCGGCGCAGGCGATGACGGCCGCGCTCGCGGCGGGACGCCGCAGCATGGACTGGATGGGCGTCTGTTTGTTGGGGGCGATCACCGCGCTCGGCGGCGGCACCTTGCGCGACGTTCTGCTCGGCCACTATCCGCTCGCCTGGGTCGAGCGGCCGTCCCTGCTGCTGCTCACCGTGCTGGCGCCGTTCGTGACGATCGCCATGGCGCGCCTGGTTCACCGGCTGACGATGGCGTTCCTCGTTCTCGATGCCGTCGGCCTCGTCGTGTTCACGATGACCGGCTGCGACATCGCTTGGCAGATGAACGTGCCGATCGGCATCGTCATCGTCGCCGGGATGATCACCGGCTGCGCCGGCGGCGTGCTGCGCGACATCCTGTGCAATGACGTGCCATTGCTGTTTCGCGCCGAGCTCTACGCCAGCGTCTCCCTCGTCACGGGCCTGGTCTATGCGACGGGGCTGTCGCTCGGCATCGGCAGCGGATGGTGGACGGCGCTGACCTTCGCGCTCGGATTGTCGTTCCGGCTGCTCGCGATCCGCTATAAATGGAACATGCCGCGCTTCGTCTTTTCAGGTGAGGAGCGCGGCTGAACGGCGGCGGTCCTATCGCATTGCACAATTCGTTGGGGCCAGAATCGCGCCGGCCACAACGGTTCAGTCACCGTCCGCCGAGCCGCCAAAGCCATGGCGCGCATCATCCCATTTCGCGGCAGCCGCCGTTTTCGACACAAACCGCAAAAGCCGCAGCCGGCTGCCGCCATGAAATTGCGATTTCGGTTGGCTGCCCTGCGCAGACGAGATTTGTGATGCGCATTCTTCAAAACCGGACATAAATGATTGGCGGAACGCGCGCTTCCGCCGTCCGGCGGCAGCCGCGCACCCCTGATAAGGCACGGCAAGAGGGCGGAATGGGCATCAACGAGAGCGAGATCAATCTCGACCAGAAATACACCGCAAGCTCCGGCCACATCTTCCTGACCGGCATCCAGGCGCTGGTGCGGCTGCCGATGGCCCAGATCCGGCGCGACCGCGCCGCCGGCCTCAACACCGCCGGCTTCATCTCCGGCTATCGCGGCTCGCCGCTCGGCGGCTACGACCAGCAGCTGTTCTCCGCGCGCAAGCATCTCGAGCAGTACAACATCAAGTTCCAGCCCGGGGTGAACGAGGACCTGGCAGCGACCGCCGTGTGGGGCTCGCAGCAGCTTCATTTGTCGCCCGGCGGCAAGTATGACGGCGTGGTCGGCATCTGGTACGGCAAGGGCCCCGGCGTCGACCGCTGTGGTGACGTGTTCCGCCACGGCAATGCCGCGGGCTCCGCCAAGAACGGCGGCGTGCTCTGTCTCGCCGGCGACGACCACGGCGCCAAGTCCTCTACCGTGCCGCACCAGTCCGACCACGCCTTCATGTCGGCGCTGATGCCCTATCTCTATCCGTCCTCGATCCACGAGATGATCGAGATGGGCCTGCTCGGCATCGCCATGTCGCGCTACTCCGGCTGCTGGGTCGGCATGAAGGTGATCACCGAGACGGTCGAGACGACCGCGGAGATCAACCTCAACGACGAGATGACGCCGTTCGTCATCCCCACCGACTTCGAGCTGCCGCCGGGCGGCCTCAATCTGCGCTGGCCCGACGATCGCTTCGACCAGGACCGCCGGCTGCAGGACTACAAGGGCTTTGCCGCGATCGCCTTCGCCCGCGCCAACAAGGTCAACCGCATCACGATGGACTCGCCGAACGCCCGCTACGGCATCATGGCGTCGGGCAAGAGCTACGAGGACATCCGTCAGGCGCTGCGCGAGCTGGGGATCACCGAGGAGGTCGCCGCCAAGATCGGTCTCAGGCTCTACAAGATTGGCATGCCCTGGCCGCTGGAGCCGGAGGGCGTGCGCCAGTTCGCGGTCGGGCTCGAGGAGATCTTCATCGTCGAGGAGCGCCGCGAGATCGTCGAGAACCAGGTCAAGCAGGAGCTGTTCAACTGGCGCGACGACGTCCGCCCGCGCATCGTCGGCAAGATGGACGACCACGACAAGCGCTTCCTGCCGTTCGCGACCGAGCTCTCCGTCGCCTCGCTCGCGACATCGCTCACGGAACGCCTTCTCCGCCTCGACCTCAATCCCGAGATCAAGGCGATGCTGCGCGCCAAGGCCGACTGGTTCAACGGCCGCGACGCCTCGCAGATGCAGCTGGTCTCGCCGGTGGCGCGCACGCCGTATTTCTGCTCCGGCTGTCCGCACAACACCTCGACGAAAGTGCCCGAGGGCAGCCGCGCGCTCGCCGGCATCGGCTGCCACTTCATGTCGCTGTGGATGAACCGCAACACCGAGACCTTCACGCATATGGGCGGCGAGGGCGTGCCGTGGGTCGGCATCGCGCCGTTCACCAATGAGGAGCACATCTTCGCCAATCTCGGCGACGGGACCTATTTCCACTCCGGCAGCCTCGCGATCCGCCAGGCGGTCGCCTCCAAGGCCAACATCACCTACAAGATTCTCTATAACGACGCCGTCGCGATGACCGGCGGCCAGCGCCATGACGGCGATCTGTCGCCGCAGCAGATCACCTTCCAGCTGCATTCGGAAGGCATCCGCGAGATCTACCTGGTCTCGGAAAATCCGGACTCGTATCCGGCCGACAGCATCGCGCCCGGCGTCAAGCTGGCGCATCGCGATGAGCTCGACAACGTCATGAAGACGCTGCGCCAGACCAAAGGCGCTTCCGCCATCGTGTTCGTGCAGACCTGCGCCGCCGAGAAGCGCCGCCGCCGCAAGCGCGGCACGATGGAGGATCCGCAGCGCCGCGTCTTCATCAACCCGGCCGTCTGCGAAGGCTGCGGCGACTGCTCGGTGCAGTCGAACTGCATCTCGGTCGAGCCGCTGGAGACCGAACTCGGCCGCAAGCGCGTCATCAACCAGTCGTCCTGCAACAAGGACTATTCCTGCGTGAAGGGCTTCTGCCCGTCCTTCGTGACCATCGACGGCGGCAAGCCGCGCTCGCGGGCTCCGGCCGAGCTCGGCGACATCGGCGTGATGCCGGAGCCCCTGACCAAGCCGTCGCTGGAGCGGCCCTACAATGTCGCCGTCGGCGGCGTCGGCGGCACCGGTGTGCTGACCATCGGCGCGCTGCTCGGCATGGCCGCCCATATCGAGGGCAAGGCCTCGATGATCCTCGACATGTCGGGCCTCGCGCAAAAGGGCGGCGCGGTGCTCAGCCACGTCCGCCTGTCGGAGAACACCGCCGACGTGACCTGCTCGCGCATCGTCACCGGCACCGCAGATCTCGTCATCGCCGCCGACGAGGTGGTGGCGGGTGCCAAGGAGACGATCACGCTGTGCGATGCCGAGCGCACCCATGGCGTCATCAATAGCCATCTCATTCCCACCGCCGACTTCGTGCTCAACCGCGACTTCAACTTCCAGAACCGCAAGGTGACGAGCCTGCTGGAAACGGCGCTGCGCAAGGACTCGACCTTCTTCGACTTCACCAAGCCGGCAGAGGCACTGCTCGGCGACTCCATCGCCACCAACATGATGATGATGGGCTATGCCTATCAGAAGGGCCTGCTGCCGCTCTCGGCCGAGGCCATCGAGAAGGCGATCGCGATCAACGGCGTCGCGGTCAAGATGAACACCGAGGCATTCCGGCTCGGCCGCCTCGTGGTGGTCAACCCCGAGCGCGTCGCCGGCATGATGACCGGACAGGACGAGACGGTGCCGCCGAAATCGCTCGACGCGATGACGCTGGACGAGATCATCGCCCATCGCATGACCTATCTCGCGGCCTACCAGAACGCCCGGCTCGCCAAGCGCTACCGCAAGCTGGTCGACCAGGTGCGCGAGGCCGCCGACAAGGGCGGCTACGGCGAGGCACTGCCGCGCGCCGTTGCGATCAACTACGCCAAGCTGCTCGCCTACAAGGACGAGTACGAGGTGGCGCGGTTGTTCTCCGACGGCACCTTCGAGAAGCAGCTCCACGACGCCTTCGAAGGCGATTACAAGATCTCCTTCAACCTGGCGCCGCCGATCTTCAATTCCGGCCTCGATCCCCAGGGCCGGCCGAAGAAGAAGAGCTATGGCCCGGGCATGATGAAGATGTTCCGGCTGCTGGCCAGGCTGAAGGGCCTGCGCGGCACGCCGCTCGACATCTTCGGCTATTCCGCCGAGCGCAAGATGGAGCGCGACCTGATCGCCGGCTACGAAAAGGACGTCGCGACGGTGCTCAGCCTCTTGTCGCCCGCCAATGCCGACATCGCCGTCGAATTCCTGTCGCTGCCCGACAAGATCCGCGGCTACGGCCCGGTGAAGGACAAGGCCGTGCAGGACGCCAAGGCGCGCTACGCGCAACTGGCGGCCGACCTCGCCAACCCGCCGTCGGCGCCACGCCAGATGGCGGCGGAGTAGGGCCGTAGGGTAGGCAAAGCGCCGCCCCTGGCGGCGCGTGCCCACCGTCTCACCGCAAGCTCGGAACCCTACGGTTTCAACGTCATTGCGAACAGCGCAGCGACGAAGCAATCCAGAGTCCTACGGGCCGTCCTGGATTGCTTCGCTTCGCTCGCAATGACGCGGAGAGAGCCGTAGCCCGCATGAGCGAAGCGATATGCGGGACGGCTGTCCCGGGTGTCGCTGCGCTCACCCGGGTGACAGGCCTCGTTCAAATTCTGATTTACAGATTTATATTGACGAATATCGGAAATCATGCTTTATTGCCGCCATCCCGCCTCACTCGGAAGGGGCGTTGCGCGCGATCGTCACGACACGCGGGGCGGGGAGCGATGGCCGCGATGGAGCCGCAGCGTGTCCTTGAGGGATGCGTGGACGAACGGTTCGGCGCGGACGTGAAGTCGCAGCGTGCTGGCACCCCGACGCTGGTGTCACGTTCGTGACGGCGCTGACGCGCCGCGCGGATCATGGTGGCCAACAAGCCCGGCGCACCAGGCAGACTGCGTATAAGCGTGAAGACCATCGCGCAGGGAAGGCCGGGTGTTCTCGGCTGCACCTGTGGTACCTGCCGCCTGCATTTTTTTCGCAGGCGGGCCGCAGGCGTCAGCCGACGCCTGGCCTTCCCTGCGCCCTCCGATTCGACGAGGGCGAACAAGATCAGCATGACCCGGGCAGTGATGTCGCGGGAGTGCTGGGTCACGTGTAGTTCGATATGTGCTCGCTCGCGCCACACGATCGCTGTCGTCCCGGGCTTGACCCGGGACCCATAACCACCGGCGGGTGTGAGAGGGCACGACCACCGGCGGGTGTGAGAGGGCACGCGGGGCGACCATCGAGTCCAACAAGATCCGCCGGTGGTTATGGGTCCCTGGTCAAGCCCGGGACGACGGCTGAGTGAAGGGCGAGACCATGCGTCATCTCCACCGCGCGGAATATTTTCACCGCTTGCCAAGCCTCATGCGAGGGTCCAGAAAATCTCCAACCATCGGGCAGGACACGACAGGAAGCGGAGACGGAATTGACCATCAAGGGCAAGGCCTACATTGCCGGGATCTATGAGCATCCGACCCGGCACGCACCGGACAAATCGACCGCACAACTGCATGCCGAGGTCGCCAAGGGGGCGCTGGAGGATGCCGGGTTGAGCGCGAAAGATGTCGACGGCTATTTCTGCGCCGGCGATGCGCCGGGCGGCGCGTGGCCGATGGTCGACTATCTCGGCTTGAAGGTGCGGCACATCGATTCCACCGAGACCGGCGGCTGCTCCTATCTGATCCACGTCGGCCACGCCGCTGAGGCGATTGCCGCCGGCAAATGCTCGATCGCGCTGATCACGCTGGCCGGCAAGCCGCGCACCGGCCCGATGCCGCCGCGCGCCGCCGGCGCGGAAGCCGACTTCGAGATGGCCTATGGCGCCACCACGCACAATGCCTACGGCATGTGCGCCATGCGCCACATGCACGACTATGGCACCACGTCGGAGCAGCTCGCCTGGATCAAGGTCGCGGCCTCGCATCACGCGCAGTACAATCCGCATGCGATGCTGAAGGAGGTCGTGACGGTCGAGGACGTGATCAACTCGCCGATGATCTCCGATCCGTTGCACCGCATGGATTGCTGCGTCGTTACCGACGGCGGCGGTGCGCTGATCGTGACCACGCCGGAGATCGCCAAGAGCCTGAAGAAGCCGCTGGTGCGGCTGATCGGCCATGGCGAGGCGATGAAGGGGCCGCGCGGCGGCAAGGACCTCGATCTCACTTATTCCGCCGGTGTGTGGTCCGGCCCGCGCGCCTTCGAGGAGGCGGGCGTGACCCCGAATGATATCAAATACGCCTCGATCTATGACAGCTTCACCATCACGGTGCTGATGCAGCTCGAGGACCTCGGCTTCTGCAAGAAGGGCGAGGGCGGCAAGTTCGTCGCCGACGGCAACCTCATCTCCGGCGTCGGCAAGCTGCCGTTCAACACCGATGGCGGCGGCCTGTGCAGCAACCATCCGGTCAACCGCGGCGGCATGACCAAGGTGATCGAGGCCGTGCGCCAGCTGCGCGGCGAAGCTCATCCGAAGGTCCAGGTGCCGAATTGCGACCTCGCCATCGCCCATGGCACCGGCGGCCTGCTCGGCGTGCGCCACGCCGCCTCGACCTGCATTCTGGAGCGCGTCTGATGTCCGAAGCCAAGAAACTTCCGGCCCCCGTCACCAATCCCGAGACCAAGGCGTTCTGGGATGCCGCCGCCGAGGGCAAATTCATGATCAAGCGCTGCACGGCATGCGGCGAGGCGCATTATTTCCCGCGCTCGATCTGCCCGTTCTGCTTCTCCGACCAGACGGTGTGGGAGCAGAGCGCGGGCGAGGGCGAGATCTACACGTTCTCGATCATGCGCAAGTCGCCGACCGGGCCCTATGCGATCGGCTACGTGACCTTGAAGGAGGGGCCGTCGCTGCAGACCAATTTCGTCGATTGCGATTTCGATGCGTTGAAGATCGGCCAGAAGGTGAGGGTTGTGTTCAAGCCCACCGACGGCGCCCCGCTGCCGTTCTTTACACCGGCGTAGGTGAGTGAGCACGGATGCGGCTCCACGTCATTGGAGCGAAGCGACGAAGCAATCCAGAGTCCTCGCGCAGCCCTGGATTGCTTCGCTCCGCTCGCAATGACGATGGGGCATGCATCTGCGTGCTCCAACAATGGTGCACCCTCTCCCTTTGTGGGAGAGGGTGGCGAGATCGAGCGAAGCGAGATTGAGCCGGGTGAGGGGTCTCTCTCCGCGCAGACAGTGCGGCTGTGGAGACAACCCCTCACCCGAGTGAGGTCGGAATTGATAGTTGCGCTGCCCTCTCCCACAAGGGGAGAGGGCGCAGCAATGGGCATCGGAAGACGTGCGTAGGGTGGGCTAAGGCGCGGAGCGCCGTGCCCACCGATATACAACAAGAAAGGCGGTGGGCACGCTTCGCTTTGCCCACCCTACAAGAGAACGAAGTTCGGGGAGGCGACATGCCGATCAACTACGATGAGCTGATGGCGATGAAGGCGATCGGGCAGCCCTATGCCTACGGTGATCGCGAGGTGATGCTGTACGCCTATGGCATCGGCATGGGGGCCGATCCCATGGATGAGAAGGAGCTCGCCTTCGTCAACGAGGCCACCGCCGAGCCGCGGCCGCTGAAGGTGGTGCCGACCTTTGCCTCCGTCGCGGCCTGGGGCGCCGGTCCCGGCGACATGAAGCTCAACCGCGTGCTGGTGGTCGACGGCGAGCGCGACATCACCTTTCACAAGCCGCTGGCGGTGGCCGCGAAGATCACGGCCGACTCCTCCGTGCTCGCGGTGTCCGACAAGGGCAAGGACAAGGGCGCCGTCATCCGCCATCAGACCATCCTGCGCGACGAGGGCGGCGCGCCGCTGGCGACGCTGGTCGCCTCACGCTTCGCCCGCGGCGACGGCGGCTTCGGCGGTCCGTCTGGCGGCATTCCCGAGCCGCACCCGGTGCCGACCCGCGCACCGGACCGCAGCGTCGACATCTCGACACGGCCTGACCAGGCGCTGATCTACCGCCTGTGCGGGGACCGCAACCCGCTGCACTCCGATCCCGAGTTTGCCCGTCGCGCCGGTTTCCCACGGCCGATCCTGCACGGCATGTGCACCTACGGCCTCACCTGCCGCGCCGTGCTGCAGACCTATGCCGACTACGACGCCTCGGCGTTCCGCCAGCACGCCGCGCGGTTCTCGTCGCCGGTGTTCCCCGGCGAGACCGTGACGGTCGATCTCTGGAAGGATGGCGATGTGATCTCCTTCGAAGCGCGCGTGAAGTCGCGCAACGTCACGGTGATCAAGAACGGCAAGACAGTGCTGGGATGATCCTCGTGATGTGAGGCACAGCTGTTAGTTATCGTCATGCCCGGGCTTGACCCGGGCATCCATCCTCTTCTGGTGATGGATGGACGGTTCAGGAGATGGATGGCCGGGTCAAGCCCACGGCTGTCCGGTTCAGACAGACTGGACATGGTGCATGGCGTGGATTCTTCTGCGGTCTTGAGCATCGCC